>CAZEDB010000001.1:0-95358 GCA_964510855.1 uncultured Enterobacteriaceae bacterium
ACGACGGGTTCTTCCGAGTCTTAGGCGAAACCGATACGAGAGCGATACCGGTTGCAGGCACCGATATCGCCCGTGCGCTTGAATAAGCAGAGTTGGCTTTTGCTAAAAATCGAAATCGTAAACTGGTTATCCTTTTAACCGACGGAGAAGATCTCCAGGCGGGCGGAGTTGAAATGGCCGCTAAACTTGCGCGCAAAGGTTTAGTGGTTCACGCCGTCGGCGTGGGAACCGAATCGGGCGGACCCATCACAGTGATTGGCCCGGATGGCCAACCCGATAGCTTGCGCGATGAGGAAGGAAATGCTGTTACCAGCCGGCTCGATGAAACCACCTTAACTAAAGTTGCTGAAGCAACCCGCGGACGTTACGTGCGACTGGGTCAGGCAGGCGAAGGCATGGAAGCCTTGCGGCTAGCGATTCAGGCGGGGACGGATACGCAAGGTGGGGCTAGGCAAGGCATTCCCCGCGAGCCCATCTTTATCGTGCTGGCTTTACTCTTACTCGTGATTGAATCCCTTCTTTCTGAGCGACGGCTCCGTCCAACCCGCACCACGCCATGAAATTATCCTATTTCATCATCGGCCTGCTCGCCACCCAACTCCCTGCGGCTTCTTCTGGACCTGAACCTGAGTTTAGCGAACTGGATGCTCGGGAATTAAATAACTTAGGAACCCAACGGCTCAAAGCCAACGACTTACCGGGCGCTGAAGATGCGCTGCGAGCTTCGCTTGCACGCGATCAAGACAACCTACGCGTCACCTCTCTGCACAACTTGGGTCATGTTCGTTTTGGAAAAGGCCGTAGCGCCCTAGGAGGCTCAACCGAAGGACCCCTCACCGATTTAACCTTAGCGCGTTCTTGGATTGAAGCCGCAGATGCGGATATTTCTGACATGACGGATATGATTGAAATGCTCGACGCAGCCAAAGCCCAAGCGCTCAAGCCAGATTATGTGCCTGCGGTTGCAGCATTAGCTTCCGGAATCGGTACTTGGCGAGCGATACGCAAAGAGGGTTTACCCTCCGCCGAAAAGGCCTTGGCCAAGCGAGCTGGGGTTATCGCTTTTTGGACGCGCTCCGTCGGAGATTTTCGCAGTGCGGTTGAATTAGCGGCGAGCGATACGCTTTCGCAGGAAAACGCTGAGCGGGTTGAATCCCTGCTGCGGGCTTTGAGACGCGAAACTGATTTGTTGCGCGAGACCTATCGAGATTTGGGTGCGAAGCACGCCGAGTTGCGCGAGGTGATTCTAGAACTTCTGAAACGCATTCCTCCGGAAGAGCGTCCCCAAGCTGGCGCAGGTGAAGGGGAGGATGATGAGTTTGGAGAGCCTCGCCCCAATCAAGGATCGGGCACAGGTGAAGGTACGGAAGATGGGCAAGAAGGGCGTATGAGTGAACAAGAAGCCCGCAGTCAGCTCGAGGCCCTCCAGGACCAATTTGGGCGGCGCATGCCCGCCGCAGGTCAAGGTCAGCCCGGTCAAGGCCGGCCGCGCGAACGGAAAGGAAAGGATTACTAATGCGACCCCTTTTACTGGCAGTTTTTCTAACTGGTTGGACCGCTCTCGCCTTCGCACAGGATGAAGCCTCGACCCGCGTCATTCCAGAAACGCCTGCTCCTGGCCAACCTTTCCGGGTTGAAATCACCCTGGTTTCCCCGGCCAACGATTCAACTGGGCCAGCCTTACGCGTGGGTAGCGAACTCCCTCTTTTAGAAACTATCCCCTTACGTTTTTCTGGCCAACGCTTTGGAGGATGGAATGCGCGCGGCACCACCACCCTATTACTTAGTGGAACCGCTCCAACCACTCCCGGAGTACATCGCATCCCAAGCTTCACGCTCACCTTTGCGGTACGAAAGGTTCGTATTCCGGCTACAGTTTTTACCGTACGCCCTTTGGCAGAAGGCGAAGATTTAGGTTTGGTCTCAGCTCAACTCGAACTTCCTGAGCGAACAGTTTACATTGGTGAAACCTTGAACGGGCGCATCTTAGCTAACCATGGCAAACAGGAACGAGCAGTGGCGATCTTTGGTTTAGAAGCGCGGGGCGAAGGGCTTTCCTTCCGTAATCGTGGAGCACGTTCGGAAGCAGATGGAATGACGGCTGATTTTGAGTTAACCCCTACCCGCATCGGCGAAGTCGATTTAAGAATCTCCGCCGTACTTTTAGCGGAAGGACCAGCCAGTGGTGCCGCCACTGGCTCACGCGATCGACCAGTGGTGTTAGCGAGAAAAATTAAAGTAGCCTCAATTCCTGAACGCGGCCGTCCGAATGATTGGGGAGGTGCCGTCGGAGCCTTTACCACTGGACCCGTTACGGTTTCACGTACCAATCCTGAAATTGGAGAATCCATCCGCCTCGCCGTGACCTTGCGTGGCGAAGGTAATCTTGAACGTATTTTGCCCCCTGAAGTACCCCATGGCGACGCTTGGGATGTCTTGCCGGTTCGAGAAGCAGGTCGAAGTGGTAGGGGTTTAGGCGAGCGGACCTTTACTTACCAAATTACGCCTCGACTACCGGGTAAATTAGAAACGCCCACGGTACGCCTAAGTGCATTTAATCCTAACACGCGGGCCTTTGAGCCCTTGGTGTTTAGCCCTTTAACCGTGGATGTTTCAGGTCAAGCCCCAGCCCGGGTCGACTTAGTGACGGTTGATCCCAGTGCACCGATGGTTACGGATTCAACCGTCGGCACCCCTCCGGTCGCGCCTATTTCACGCCTACTTCCTCCGCCTGAAAGCTTAGCCTCGGTTGCGTCATCCTTACCGCGCATTGGGAGTAAGGTCGCGCTTGCCAATGTAACGGGCCTCTTCGTGCTCCTCGCTGCGGTGGGTTGGGCGGCACGTCGTGAATGGGTCACCGCCCACCCTGAACAAATGGCAAAGCGGCGCGGCCGACGCGCAGTGGCCCGAACCCTACGGCGATTGCGCCGGATACCCCTCGACCGTATGGATGCCCTAGTAGTTGAGGGCTTACGCCAAGGGGCAGCTCCTTTATTAAAAGGTCAGTATCCCGCACTGACCGCCGAGGATGTCCTACGCGCACTCGAGGGGGAGGTGGCGCATGCAGCGTGCATCCGGGCCTGTTTTCAACGCCACGAGGCGGGACGGTTTGGCGGGTCCATCACTCCCCCTCCTGCCCATCAAGCACGTGAGGCACTCGCAAGTGCCCTGAACGAACTGCATCGCCGTCTATGCGCCTAATTTTACTTTTAGCATTTCTAGCGAGCGTGAGTTTTGCCAAGGCCAACGAAGCGCGCTACCTTGAGGCCCGTTCCGCTTATGAAGCAGGTGACTCAGCGCGAGCGCTGGATATTTGGCAAGAGCTGGCGGCCGAGCGAGGTACGGATGCCGCACTTTTGGCGGCGATGGGTAATGCGGAGTGGCGCTTAGGTCGAAAAGGTCGGGCCTTAGTTTGCTGGGAGCGCGCACTCTTGATCGATGCGAACCAACCTGTAGCACGCGCCGGCATCGATCATGCAGTGGCCCTAGGCGGCATCGACCGCCCCGCTGAACGTTGGTACGAACGCTATGCGGCACTCATGGCTTTTGATTTATGGATTGGGCTAGGTCTACTCGCAGGCTGGTCGTGGTTGGGCGCCTGGGCATGGCCCCGATTACAGGGCAAGCGCATGGGCGACCCGCATCACCGTGCTGCGCTAGTAGCGGCAACAACTTTAGCTTTAATTACCCCGGGAATCTGGGGGTCATGGCAACGTTATGAACGCGCGGTTAATCGCGTGCCTGATGAGCCACTCAAGTTAACCCCCACGCTATTAGGTGAACCTTTAGCGATACTAGGCGAAGGGGATATCGTACGTACCGGCAGGGAACTCAATGGTCACGTGCGAGTAACCCTGGCAGGCTCACAAGTCGGTTGGCTCAGGCTCGCGGCGCTTGAACCGGTAGCGGCCGAAGGCGGGCCGCGTGAACTGGATACTCCAACCCCTTAAGGATTTACCCTCGCCCCGAGAAGGTCCCAAGGCATTGCTAGATAAGTGCGACTTCTCGACCGTCTCATCCTCGGCGAAGTAGCGGCCGCCACCGCTACGGCTACCGGCGGCTGTGTCTTTGTGCTTACGGCGGGCAACCTCTTCAAGCAGGTCATAGGTGAATTAGCCGCCGGCCGAATCGACGGCCTGCAAGCCCTAGAATTAATCGCTCTCTTACTCCCTGGCGTACTTCCCTATGCACTCCCGCTTGGAGTCTTAACCGGCATGCTGATTGCTTTTGGGCGACTCGGAGCCCAAAACGAACTTACCGCCATGCGCGCGGCTGGGACCTCTCTACTACGCTTGGCAGCACCCGCTCTCCTCTTTGCGGGCCTACTCGCCAGCCTCTCGGTCTTGATTAATCTAGAAATTGCCCCGCGCGCCAACGATGCCTATCGCGAACTCCTTAAAGGTACCGTGGCACGAAACCCCATCGCTGCGATTATTCCTGGTGAACTCTCGAAGGCGTTTCCTAATACCATTTTAAGAACGGAGGCCCGCGATGGCGACCGGCTGACAGGCTTATCCTTATGGCGTCTCGATGATGAAGGTCGGATTATTCAAAGCCTACAGGCGAAAGAAGCCGTGGTACGCGTCATCGATGAGACTTCAGGTGAGCGCAAACTTATGATTGAGGCGAGTGGCGCCCGCATCGAACGAAGAAATCCCGAAGCTACAGACGGTCGGGCAGGAAACTTTACTCAACTCGAGCGCGCCATCGTAGAAATTCCACTCGTTGCGGGCGAAGCTTTCACCCGAAAACTTCGCTGGATGACCACCGCCGAACTCGAAGTGATGCGCACGACCGGCGAGCCCGCCCAGCGCCTTGAAGCTACACGCCAGCTCCACACCCATGCCGCAGGAGGCATCGCAGTCTGGGCCTTAGCCTTACTGGCGATTCCTCTTTCATTAAGAGTGGGGCGGAGCGAAACCTTAGTTAACGCAGCCATCGCTCTAGTCGTTGCCTTGCTCTACTACTTGTTAACTGCCATCGCTACTTGGATACCTCTAGAAGCTGCCCCCCCCGAGGTGGTGGCTTGGGCTCCCACGGTGGTGGTTATGGCAGTCGGTGGCTTCTTTTTCTGGCGCGCCGCTCGACGTTGAGGAATTTTTAACGCTCGAGTTTGTACCAAGCCATCCATGCCACGGCCATGTGCCAAAGGGAGAACCCTTCGTTAAAAATTTTCATAAAAGAGGCCCCCAAAATTTGATCCTGTAAAGGGTCGAGGTTGGTAATACGCGGAGCCAGTCGATAGGTATCGTAGATAGGTTGATCACCAAAAATGAGCGCTGCCCAAAGCGGCAAATCAACCACCATAATGGCCACGCAATAGAGAATCGATTTGCCGTGGGTGAGTGGGGGTAAGACCCGGGAGCGACTCACCAGAGGCCAAGCCACTAATAAACCTGGCAGGAAAATCGTCCAATGCTCAATGACATGAACCGTACGATTCGCCAAAGCCCACTGGTAGAGTTCAGGGAAGTGCCAGCAGGAAAAAATTAAGGTGAAAAGTCCCGCTGCCACTAAGGGATGGACCATGAGAGCAAAGACCCGACGGGTCCGCGGTGAACGCTCAAGCCAGGGATCAAGCAACTCAGGAGGAATACCTGAAGCAATCAAGGGCGCGGCCACATATATCAGCAGCATGTGCTGCAACATATGGGCTGAAAAAAGATAACCTTCACCTAATTGATCGAGCGGCGAACCGACGGCGAGATACGCCGCCAAGACCCCGAGGTGATAACGGATTGAAGCACCCACCGGGTAAGATGAACCAGGCGCAAGGGTCTGTCGCATGGGACCACAGGCGAGAGCATAAAGCCACGAAGCCATCACGACTGTGAGCACGAGTAAGGGCTCAGTATGCCAATGAAGAGGAGGGCCCATGGTTTAAGGGACAACTAAGCGGACTTTTAGATCCGTCGGCGGTGATGTAAAACGTGCCCAACCCACCAATCGTGCTTCTCCCGGACCTATCACGGTTGAGGCCATACTAGGATGTAGCTGGAAGCTCGTGCCCGTTGGCTTATGGATCTTAAAAGCATTAGCTCCTTCACGAAGCCCAAGAGGACCGCCCGACCAAGTAACTTCAATTTCTCGAGGGGCAAGCGGCACCATACCTGTATTGGCTAAAACCACCTGGTAGTTACCTTCGTCATCTGAATGCACAGTGGGTACCAGCGAACGAACTAACGGTTGGTTATCAAGTACCGCCGCCAAACCTTCACGCGACCAAGTGCCGTAATCATCGACAACGGGCAGCCTAAACCAATCTACCCCCACTAGGGTATCGGGCGCGTAACGTTGGAGATGTTGCCAAGTGCGAGCGAGCTCGTCGGGGTCAGCCGCCCGATGTCGAAGTCGATTGGTTCCCGGTAAAGGGCGTAGCCCGGCCAAAACATCGCCCAAAGGACGACCCGTTTCATCTTCGCAGCGATAGTAACTTGAAAGCGATAAACCAACCCGGAAGGGCTTACCGGATTGGGCGGCAGTGCTAAGCCACGAGTCGAGAATCGTACGCTTTGGGACCTCGGGATTTCCCCCTAGAGCCCTTCCCGCCATAAGATTAAGCGTTAAACTATCTGCGGCGGCTACTAATTCGGCATAACCCGACTCCTTTAGATGACTCGGCAAGATGGTCACGCCCACGGGAAGACTCAGTCGGCTACGAATTGAAGGTAAAGCCTTAGCTAGAGCTGCGAGATGACGCGGTGGGCAATCGAGCTCTAGTTGCACCCCAGCAACCCGCACATCGGCGGCACGTGCATAAGCGAGGGACTCGGCTAAGAAATCGACGGACCGGGTTAAATCAATCTCAGGGGTAAGAGCAAAAGCTCCCCGCTCCACTACCACCGCGAGCTCAACGGGACGGCGGGCGCGGGCCACAGCCTGCCAATCAACTGGGAAGCGTTGCCCTTCATTTATTTGTCCGGCCGTACCAATAAAAATTCTCAAGGTTGCCAGTCTCGGGTCCAACCGCTCTGCGCCCAAAGCTAAAGCAGTTTCGGCATTCCAAGTAGGCGACCAAACCGAGGCACTATGGATAAGAGGAGGCGCTGTGGGTGAGCGGGGTACAGGATCACAGGCCGCAAGTCCGAGTACCGCAGCAAGCCCGGTTAAAGTCCGAGCTAAGACCGGTCTCAGCCAAACCAAAGCGTATCGACCCGCTCGATAGAGAATAAACATACGAGCGCGGTAAAGGTCGCACAGGCCAGCAGGAGACCTGCCATGAAAAGCCAAAAGAGTAAGCGGTGGTCATAAATCAGGTGCATGAACCAGAGAATGACGGCGATGAATTTAACTAACGACAAGACACCTAAGCCTGCGAGCAGGAGACCTGCCGAAAGAGGGAGGAATATTGCAACAATCTCAACCCCAGTAATGATGGCTAACCACAGGGCGAGGGTGATGAAGTGGTGGTAGCGACGGGTTTCCTCGGCGATGAGTTCAGGACCAACTGGGGCATCTGAGTCGTGAGTCGTAGACATGGGCGTTAGCTTAACGGAAGTGCAGGACCCCAGATGCCATTAGGACCTAGGTATTCAATGAGGTAAACCACGGTGAAGATGAGGATCCAAACAATATCAACGAAGTGCCAATAGAGACCTGCTACCTCAACATCGGTAGCACCTCCGTGGCCTCGCAGGCGACCGGTGAAGCTATAGAAGTAGAGCAAGATGAGCCAGAGAACGCCAATGGCGACGTGCGTACCGTGCGTTCCGGTAAGCACATAGAAGGTCGAACCAAAGACGCTATTCTGAATGGTTAAACCGCGCTGATAGAAGTGCGTGAACTCATAAACTTGGCAGCCCAAGAAGATTAATCCGAAAAGAATCACACCTAAAACATTACGACGGAAAGACTCAATCTGACCCTTGTGCATGGCGGATACCGCCAAGGCCATCAAGAACGACGACATGAGCAGAATGAAGGTTGAGAACGAGGTTAACTCGATATCGAACAACCCTTGGATAAAGCGCTCGTTGCCTGCCGCATCGGTGAATCCAGAAGGGTAAAGCTTACGATAGAGTAAGTGCGTTGAGATAAGCGTCCCGAAAAACATGCAGTCGGACGCCAAGAAAAGCCACATGATGAGCTTTTTATTATCAATCCCCGTGGAATTGGGGACTGTGGCAGCAGTGTCAGACATAAAAGAAGACGTGGTTAACGATTAACGAATGGCTGCCACAGGCGTGGGCGTGGGCGTAGCAACGGGCGCAGGGGTTTTAAGTTGATAGCCGCCTGGGCCTTCGAGCGCCCAAAGCCAGATGCCTAAGAAGACAACGCCTAGGCCCGCAATCACGCCCCAACCTGAAAACGGAATTCCCATCGCCATCATCGGCAGCGAAATCCCCGCAATCAGGAAGCCGGCCGAGGCCAACAAGGGCATCCAGGACTGACTAGGCATGTGAACGCCGTCAGGACCTCCGTCTGCGACCGCCCCGATACGACCCTTACCATACTTGTGTTCAAACCAAGCGTCGCGCGCAGGGATAATTGGGGTTTGGGCAAAGTTGTAAACAGGAACAGGGGAAGGCAGTGACCACTCGAGCGTGCGACCGTCCCAAGGATCAGCGGCACAAACCTTACCACGGAAAGCGGTCCAGACCAAATTGGCAAAGGCGAGGAACACCCCGATGCCTAAAATGAACGCTCCGATGGTTGCGATGTAGTTCCATTCCTCCCAACCGTAGCCGGCTTGGTAGGTGTGGGTACGACGGGGCTGCCCCGCGAGCCCAAGATAGTGCATCGGACCAAACGCCATATTAAAACCAAAGATAACTAAACCTGAAGCGGTATAGGCAATAGGCGCACTCGGCATACGACCGAAAATCTTGGGGAACCAGAAATAAAGTCCGGCCATGAGACCAAGTAATACGCCGCCTAAAAGTACATAGTGGAAGTGAGCGACTACGAAGTAGGTATCTTGCTGTTGCGCATCGGCAGGAGCAGCTGAGTGCATAATGCCTGAGAAGCCGCCGCACATAAACATCCAGATAAAGCCCAAGGCGAGTACCATGGGCGGGGTGAAGCGCACGGTTCCGCCCCAAATAGTTCCGATCCAATTAAATATTTTCACACCGGTTGGCACCGCAATCGCCATGGTGAGCAAGGAGAAGGCCGCAGTAGGAATCGGCCCCAGACCCGTGGTGAACATGTGGTGACTCCAGACCGCAAAACCCAAGAAGCCAATCACGGCACCCGAGAAGACGATGATGGGGTAGCCGAACAAAGATTTGCGGGAAAAGGTAGGGATAATTTCTGAAATGATTCCCATTGCCGGCAGCACGAGAATGTAAACTTCAGGGTGACCAAAAATCCAGAAGAGGTGCTGCCAAAGAATGGGTTGTCCGCCGTTGGTGGGATTGAAGAAGTTAGCCCCAAATTGACGGTCGAACATCAACTGAATGAGCGCGACGGTGATAGCGGGGAAGGCGAGAATGATGAGGAAGGCGGTGACTAGGGTCATCCAAGTGAAAGCAGGCAGACGCATCATGGTCATGCCTGGAGCCCGCATATTGAAAATCGTGACAATAAAATTAAACGAGGCCGCTAAGGAGGCGATACCGAGAATTTGAATGCCGATTATCCAGAAGTCGGTACCAACGCCCGTGAAGCGCTGAGCTTGCATGGCCGAGTCGGCTTGACCAAAGGTGCCCGACAAGGGGGCGTAGGAGAACCAACCGTTCGCAGGGGCAAAGTCGGTGTAAGTGAGACGCTGGTACCAAGAGAAATCTTTAAACCAGCCCGCGAGGTGACCGAACTCAAAGAGCCAAGAGGCATTGAGCACCACTGCACCGAAAACGAAGGTCCAAAGCGAGAAGGCATTAAGCCGCGGGAAGGCAACGTCGCGCGCGCCAATTTGCAGCGGTACTAAGAAATTAAAGAAGGCTGCCGACAAGGGCATCACGCCCAAGAAAATCATGGTGGTGCCATGCATCGTGAACATCTGGTTATACATCCGGGCCGTAATGAAATCGTTATTGGGCTGAGCTAACTGAGTACGGATAGCGAGTGCCTCAACACCCCCCAGCAAGAAGAAGAACATCGCGAAGGCACCGTAGAGGATACCGATTTTCTTATGGTCAACCGTGGTCAACCAATCGAGCAGCCCGGTGGTGCGATCAGGGCGAATGAGGCCGAGATCACTGCGCTCTGGGGGGAGCTCAATCTTATCGGCGACAGGGGCGTGGTGGACGGCGTGGGCCATGGTAGAGTTTTTTAGAAAATTATTTTAGTGTCATCATATACTCAACCAAGGCATCGAGTTCGTCTTGGGTGAGCGTGGTCTTGGTTTCACGTAAACCTGCGACATTAAACATGCGGTAGTAGTGCATGCGGTTACCAGGTTTGATGTCGTGAGGAATTAAAGGCTTACCCTCAGCATTGACCAGAATACCTGAGGACCCAATCCAATCGTGGAAGTTACGCCGTTGCAGCGCAGGGTCGATGGGCGCTGAGACTTCGGTATTCCCTTTGGCATCAATCGCACCTTGCACAGCGGGGTCGCGGTGATCCATCCATGCCCCCGCGAGAGTTGAGCGCGAAGCAACCCGAGCGAGATCAGGACCAAATCCGGCAGAGGATTCATAATGCCCAGCTACCCGGTGGCACATGATACAAGTCTTTTGGGCAAAGAGAACTTTGCCTTTTGCCGCCAACGAGCCTGCTGCAGGTTCAGGAGCGGGAGCTTTTTGCGACTCAACCCATTGATCAAATACTTCGGGTTCAACCACAACACAGCGGAAGAGCATGTAAGCATGGGAGTCGCCGCAGAATTCAGCGCACTGTCCATAGTAGTGACCCGTTTGGTCAGCCTGAATCCACATGTGATTACGACGGCCTGGAATGAGATCGACCTTGCCCGCAATCTTGGGAATCCAAAAAGAGTGGATAACATCTTCCGAACGAAGATTAATGCGGACTACCTTGCCGCGCGGAATAACCATCTCATTGGGGACGGTGCGCTTGGACTGTTGGGTAAGCCCTAACTGCGGGTATTCAAAGCGGAACCACCACTGCTTACCAATCACATCAATGGTTAAAACTTCTTCGGCTACATCCGCGGAATAAGAGCCTTTGTACCAAGCGGATAGTTTCGAGTCAGGCTGACGCTCAGCGGGGACGTCATCTAAGTACCAAATGGCTTCGAGAGTAGGAATGGCGATAACGACGAGCGAGGCGATCGACGCCATGATAAGGCCGACTTCGATGAGGGGGTTACCATGTCCCGTCTCCGGAGGAGGCAAATCTGCTTGGCCTGGGCGCTGGCGATAGCGAATGACCGCATAAACCAAGGCACCACCCACGAGCACGAACAAGACCAAGGATAACCATACCGTGGCCATGAACACATCGAATTGGACTTGGGCGACGGGGCCCTTGGGGTCCATCGTTGACTGGCGAACCATCCATTCAGCCTTCGTGCAGCCAGCAGTAAAAATGGCTGCAAGCACGAGCAGGCTAGGCGTCAGGTAGCGGACGAGAAACGACATAGTACGGATGGCTACGATTAAGGAATCTAAACCGCCAAGGAAGCCAGCGAAAAACCCGCTTTTTTGCCTTTTAAATAGGCACATTTTAATAGTTTTGATTAGTTAACTTAATGAAGGCTATTGATTTGCCCTCAGCACCTGCAACCCGAGGCTCGTTCCATGATTTGGCGTAGCCCCCATGGCCGTCCCCTCCCCGACTGGCGGAGTCGAACCCTCATCATGGGCATTCTCAATCTGACCCCAGATTCCTTTTCTGACGGAGGGGTCGCACTCGGAGTTGAACCTGCCTTAGCACGCGCGGCCAAACTTGTGGCTGAAGGGGCAGACATTTTGGACCTTGGAGCCGAGTCCACCCGACCCGGCGCGACCCCGGTTTCACCCGCTGAAGAACTCCAGCGTTTACTTCCTGCTTTGAAAGCGATTCGCGCGCAATTCCCCAACCTTCCTCTCTCGGTTGATACCCGAAATCTTTCGGTGGCCGAAGCTGCTATTTCCGCCGGCGCTGACATCCTTAATGATGTTCAAGGAGCGGGCTTATCCGATTCGTCACGGCCTTCGTTGGCTGCTTTGGCCGCCGCCACCAAAGCCCCATGGATACTGATGCACAACCGAAAGCTACCAGCTAACGAATCCTTCTGGGAAGGTCTCATTGGTGACCTACAGACGGCGATCAACCACGCGCTAAATGAAGGCGTTGATCCCAGCCAACTTTGGCTCGATCCAGGTTTTGGTTTTGGAAAAACCGTGGCACAAAATTTAGCCCTAGTGAGCCGCCTTAATCGCATCACGGCCCTAGGCTACCCTGTGCTGCTTGGGACAAGTCGTAAGTCGACACTGGGGGCCGTACTCAATGAGCCTGATGCTTTAAAACGTGAACCTGGTGATGCGGCCTGTGCTACCTGGGGAATTGCCCAAGGCGCCGCCATGATCCGCGTCCATGATGTCGCCGCCCTGCGACCGGTTATCAAAATGGCCGACGCCCTTCGCTACGGTAAAAACTGGGAAGCCTCGTAAGTTAGGGCCTTATTAAGGCCTCCTTAAACTGCTGTAAAAGAGGGAGGGAGCCAGCAGTCGGACTTGAACCGACGACCTGCCGCTTACAAGGCGGCTGCTCTACCAACTGAGCTATGCTGGCGACCAACCAAAACTAGCCTTTTAGAGGCTAAGGCTGGGGTCAACCCCAGACGAGGGTGGATTGGGATTGAAGCAGGGCTAAACGGGGCTGATAAAAGACCCCCAGACCCCCATGCGACTCCCCAAGTCCCTCCTCATTCTCTCCTCCTCTCTCTTGATCGGTTGCGCTTCAAGCGACCCCGACGGCAAGACGGAAGAGGTTACGATTTTGTCGAAGCCCAAAGGCGCCATGGTAGAAATTAATGGTACGCGTGTGGGACGAACCCCCATCACGGTCGAACTCGACCGCACGGAAAACCATGAAGTTACCCTTGATAAGTCTGGCTATGAACCCCGGACCACAACCGTTCGTCCCAGTCTGCGTAACAGTTCTTACGGTTTCGGCGGTCAAGTCGTGGTAGAATTAGATCCCATTGGTACAGGTGACAACCTGACCGCAGCTGAGAAGGCGGAATTTAATCGCGCGCGCGAATCCGCTCGTGCCCCCGAAGGAGTCGATGCCGCTATCTATGGCACGCTTCAGGGTGACATTACTGAGGCTAGACTCGCTGCCGAAAAACTCGCGGCGATTGCTAAGGCGGCCAAAGAAGAATCCGAGCGCTCGCAAGCCGACTTAACCGCCGCCATCGCAGCCCTCAAAAAAGAATCAGCTGCCGATGAAGCCGAAATCCAAGCCGCAGAAGATAAACTTAAGGAAGCCCTCGCTGCCGCGGTAGCCTCCGAACAAATTTTAGCCACTGAGCAACGCGTTGTTCGTCTGCGCTTAGCAGCGATTGACGCCACCCAAGCTTCGGGTGAGCCCGTAGCTCCTGAGGCTAGAACCAACCTCGCTGAATCGCAAGAGAAGTTGGCGCAGGCAGAAGTCGTGGCCACCACCAACCGCTCGGTCTTGGCGGAAGCAACCGCAGCCCTCAGCGCCGTTGCCCAAGCACGTGCGGCTAAGGGTGGTCAGTCTGAAGCCGAGCGCATGCAAGGTATCATGGACGAAGCTGGCAAGCGTCAGACTACCTTAGCTAAGATTGAAGCCGACCTTGCGGTCTCGTCAGCTAACGTTGCCGCACGCGTCGACAATCTCGAGAAGACGACGATTGCTGGCAGCCAAGCCGCGATTGCCGCTGCTCAAGCTGAAGTTGAAGCCGCTCGCCAAGAGGCGGCTGGCCTCAAAGTTGCCCTCGAAGTTGCTAAGGCCGACAGCGCCCGTGAAGCTGCCGCCACCGCCGAACAAAAAGCTGCCCTCGCCCAAGAGCAAGTCATGGCACTCGAGAAGCGTCTCGCCGATATCGAAGAAGCGCATAAAGTTGCCCTCGAAGAAGCCACCGAAGCGCACAACCTTACGGTTGCGGCTTTGGAAGAAGCTAAGGGCCGAGCCGCACTTGCCGCTGAAGTTGCCCAACGTGAAGCGGTTGAAGCCGCTGCCCAAGCCGCTGCTAAAGCTAAACTCGAGGTCGAGGCCGCTCAGCGCACGATTCTTGACCGCACCTACGCCGAGTTCACCGCTCGCAAGGGATTGCTCGAAGCCCGACTCCGCGCCAAGGAAATCACGCAAGCGACCTACCTGGCTGAAATTGAGGCCTTAGAAAAAGAAGCCCGCGGTCGTTAATTATCCTCCTGCTAAAAAAAGCCCGCCTCACCGCGGGCTTTTTTGTTGGAGCCCTCACGATTGAGGGCAAAGGTGCGCTATGCCCGAGCTTGAACGCACGCCCCTCTTTAATTTCCATGTCGCCCACGGGGGTCGCATGGTCCCATTTGCGGGCTGGGAAATGCCCGTGCAGTACACGGGCATCATCGAAGAACACTTAGCGGTTCGACGCGCCGCGGGGCTTTTCGATGTTAGTCACATGGGCGAATGTCGGGTATCTGGGCCTGATGCCGCCACCTTCCTGGACCGCGTCATGACGCAAGTTATGTCCACCATCCCCATCGGGATGGCGCGCTACACCATCATGTGCCAACCCGACGGCGGTTGTGTCGACGATCTGATTGTCTATCGCCTCGATGCGGAAACATTTCTCATCTGTCTTAACGCCTCTAACGCCGCTAAGGATATTGCTTGGCTGCGCCAACAGGCTGGGACCAATCGGGTAACGATTGTTGATGAGTGCCGAGACTGGGCCCAGCTCGCCCTACAAGGACCCTTAGCGGAAGCTATCTTAGCTGGCCTAACGTCAGCAAATTTAGCGGCACTTAAACGTTTTGGTTTTGTTACCACAACCGTCGCAGGCTGTGCAGGCTGTCTGGTTTCGCGTACAGGTTATACGGGCTCGGCTGGATTTGAAATTTATCTACCAGCGGCGCATGCCACCCAAGTCGCTGAAGCGATTTGGCACATCGGCAAGCCCCAAGGATTATTACTTGCAGGGCTAGGCTGCCGGGACTCTTTGCGTCTCGAAGCAGGCTACCCTTTATATGGTCACGAAATCTCGGAGACGTTGTCGCCCATCCAGGCTGGGTTAGGTTGGGCGGTAAAGTTTACCAAGCCGGCGTTTGTGGGTCGTGAGGCACTTAAGCGCCAGGCAGACGGCGCCCTAACCGAAAAAGTCGTGGCCTTTTCCCTTAATGACCGTCGGATTGCCCGCCAAGGAACCGCGGTGCTTTCTGGCACGCAGCAGGTTGGCCAGGTGCTCTCTGGGACACTTTCCCCCTTATTAAACAAGCCCATCGGCACCGCTTTAGTGTCCCTCGACGCTCTCAACCAGGGGCAACTTGAGGTCGACCTACGCGGCAACCGCGTGCCCTTAATCATTAGCTCCGAACCTTTTTATAAGTGAGGGATTGAGTTTCAGCCCAACTCCCCTTCCCATCTTACTTTAACGATGAGCAACGTTCCTGACACCCTGCGTTACACCGCCGAACACGAATGGCTTCGGATTGAAGCCGATGGCACCGCTACCATTGGTATCACGGATCACGCCCAGGCTGCACTCGGGGACGTCACCTTTGTTGATCTTCCTAAAACCGGTGCTTCTTTTGCGAAAGGCGCAACCTTTGGCGCAGTTGAATCCGTTAAGGCCGCCTCGGACCTTTACTCACCTGTCGCTGGCACTGTGGTCGCAGTTAATACCGACCTCAACGCCGCACCTGACTTAGTTAATCGCGAGCCTTATGGCGGGGCATGGATGATTAAGCTCAAATTGGATCAGCCAGCAGAATTGAATGCTCTGCTCGATGCGGCGAGTTACCGCAAACTCCTCTAAGGGCGGCGCTTGCGCTCAGCTTAAGCGCTGACTAAGTTCCACGCATGGGCTTCGGCGAAATCCATGCAGCACATCCTTGGGAGACGACCCGAGCGCGTATTCTTAGTCGCACCTCGGCCGACGTCCAACGTGCGTTAGGTCACGCGCGCGAGGGCCGGGCCGACTTACAGGATTTTGAAGCGCTGATTTCTCCGGCAGGTGCCAACTACCTCGAGGCCATGGCCCAACTCAGCCATGAAAAAACTGTTCAACGCTTCGGGCGCACCATGCAAATTTTTGCCCCCGCCTACCTTTCTAACGAATGCCAAAACGTTTGTACCTATTGTGGTTATAGCGCTGGCAATAAAGTCCCGCGCCGAACCCTAACCCCACCAGAAATTCTTCGTGAAGCGGGTGCCCTTCGCCAATTAGGTATCGATCACGTGCTCTTACTTACGGGCGAATCAAATAAAGTCGGGGTAGATTACTTAGAGTCTGCCCTGCAACTCCTACGCCCGCATTTTAGTTCACTCTCGCTTGAGGTCCAACCCCTTGAAACCGCGGACTACCTTCGCCTACGTCGCGCAGGCCTCAACACCGTCTTGGTCTACCAAGAAACCTATCACGCCGAAGCTTACCGCACTCATCACCCTAAAGGACGGAAGTCTGATTTTGGCTGGCGGCTCGACGCACCTGATCGTGTGGGCGCTGCCGGTGTCCACAAAATCGGCTTAGGCGGACTCTTTGGCCTCGAGGATTGGCGCACGGAATGCTTCTTCACCGCTTTGCACTTGGGTTGGCTCGAACGACGCCATTGGCAGAGCCGCTTCAGTGTTTCTTTTCCTCGGTTGAGGCCACATGAAGGCGACCTCGCTCCTAAGGTTGAAATGACCGACCGCGATCTCGTGCAAGCGATCTGCGCTTTTCGTCTCCTTAATGGCGAAGTTGAACTCAACTTAAGCACGCGGGAACGGGCAAGCTTCCGCGATCAAGCCTTCCGACTGGGCGTTACCGCTATGTCAGCTGGCTCACGCACGAATCCTGGAGGTTATGCCGAAGGCGCCAGCGCCTCACTCGAACAATTTTCAGTCGAAGATACCCGCAGTCCACGCGAAGTTGCAGCGATGCTGCAAGCGGCTGGCTATGAACCAGTCTGGAAAGACTGGGATGCTTCCTATGACCAAGCAGAAGCTTTAACCTAACATGCTCCGCACTTGGCTTGACCATCCTCTACGACCGGGAGCAACCACGGTCACACTCTCACCAGAGGCCAGCGCCCACTTGGTGCGGAGTCTACGCGCCCGCCGTGGCGATACTGTAGTTTTACTCGATGGCGCCGGTCTTATTGCCGAAGGTCGATTAAGTTCGGCCGATGGTAACGCCGCCCAAGTCGAGTTACTCAAGGTTTCTCGCGCACCTACGCCCTCACCTCAACTCATTCTCGCTCAAGCCATGCCCAAGGGGGGCACGATGGATGACTTAGTACGTTCGGTTGCCGAAGCAGGTGCCTCTGAAATTATCCCCCTCATGACCGCGCGCTGCGAGGTGCGACTCGACCCTGAGCGCGCCGCGGTTAAAGCTGCACGCTGGCGCGATCAAGCTATCGAAGCCTGCAAACAGTGCGGTAATCCTTGGCTTACCGAAATTGCCCCGCCCGCCTCCTTCCGTGCTTGGATGGATGCCCTACCTTCACCAGTAGGTGGCGAATTACGCCTGACTGCCTCGCTTGAAATTGATGCCGAGCCCCTCGCTCATGTTAATTTTACCAACATCGCTCGCGTTACTTGGTTGGTAGGTCCTGAAGGCGATCTTACCCCTGAAGAACTTGCTGGGGCTCGACATGCTGGGTTCAGACCCGTCTCCTTAGGTCGCCTAACCTTACGGGCCGAAAACGCCGCCCTTGCTTGCATGGTAGCGACGCAAGTGCTCGCGGCTAGGTAGAGTTATCTAGGGAATGAACCTTGGCTGGGGGTTGGTGACGACCTGAAGGAGTGCACTAAACTTCAGGGATGGATACTCCACGCTCCTCCCCCTCCGAATCCTCACTCCTTACGTTTGATGCTTGGCGTCAAACCCGCGATACCGCTGGGCTTATTCTCCGTTTAACCCGACAACCCGGTCTACGCGATGATCCCGCCTTAACCGATGCACTGGCCCACGCGGTAATCGAGGCGGCAGGCGAACTTGCGCGCGGGCGCTCTCTTCCCGCCCAACGGCCAGATGCCAAAAGGGTCGCCTACGAAAGCGCCTTGGGTTCGTTGGCTAAACTCGAATCCGTCTTAGGCATTGCCGCCGTCGTGGGTAAACTCAGCGCCCGTGAAGGCCGCGAGGCTGAAGAGGCTCTAGGGAGTGCCCGCCGTTGCGTGCATGGTTTGCTCCGAGCGCTCAACGGCGGGGGGCGCGCGCCACAACCTCGCGCATCCGACGCAAAATTTCGTGGAGACGATCCCTGGGGCAGCCGAAGTTAAGTCGGACATGTCCGGGCCCGCCAAACTCTGCCCCATTCGTCAGACCAACGCCGCCTTGCTCAAAAGCACTATGGGCATCTTCAAAGCCCAAAGCCGTGGCATCAAACCATGCCAAGAAACTCGATTGAGGGCGCTGCCGCAAAACCAGACCCGGCATGTGACGCAACTCAGCTTCGATCAAATCCAAGTTGCCCCGCAAGTAGTCGACACAGGCCAAGCGCCATGGTTCGCCGTGGTTAAAGGCAGCTTCGGTAGCGGCCAGACCAAAGACATTTTGATCCAGGGAAAGACCCTGCAAGAGACGGCGGAATCGCTGGCGCAGACTAGGATCAGAAATAATTGCGAAGCCGCAGGTGAGCCCTGCGACATTATAGGTCTTACTCGCGGCCATCAGGGTAATCGTACGGCGCGCCATCTCTTCACTCAGCGAGGCAAAGACGGTGTGCTGGGCAAGGGGATCGAGCACGAGGTCACAATGAATTTCATCTGCGCAAACCATGAGATCATGGCGAATGACTATCTCAGCCAAGCGCCGCAATTCACTGAGATCAAAGACGCGCGCCAGAGGGTTGTAAGGACTGCAAAGCAGCAAAACCTTTGCCGACGAATTAGCACAAGCCTCCTCCAGCCGATTCCAATCAAACGTCCATCGCGTACCTTCCCACGCCATCGGGACGCGCAACAAGCCACGTTCGGAAAGGGTTGGGGCACTCAAAAAAGGGGGATAAACTGGGAAGGTGCTAACGACACTTTCGCCCGGAGCTGCACCGATACGAATCGCACCGTGAATGCCCGGAACCAACGATGTAAGAAACGTTATCCATTCAGGCTGAACCTCCCAGCCGTGCCGTCGCTTCAAATGACCTGTAACCGCGGCAAAGGCTTGGTCACGCTGCATGGGGTAGCCATAAACTCCATGCTCCGCACGTTCGCGCAACGCCTCTACAACTGCAGGAGGCGAACGAAAATCCATGTCGGCAATCCAACAAGGGATGATATCTTTTCCGGCATAGCGGTTCCACTTAGTGCTATCGGTAATGCTACGGTCGGGGCAGTTATCGAAATCAAAGGCCATGGAAGCGTCTTAAGGTCCTATGTTTGGAATGAGGGCGGCAGCGGGCAAATGCATTTTGAGAACCAACGCCGATTTCGCACCTAATCCCGACCCTTCGACTCTCGCCACTCGTGCTTTATTGGCCCGCAAACCCAGCATCAGCCTACAATGCCACCCTTAGACCCAGCATGGATAGATTTTATCTTCCCGCGCGACTGTGCCGTGACAGGTCACGCACTCGACACCCATGAACCCGGACACCTCAGCGCCCAAGGGGGACGGGCACTGTTGCGGATTACCGACCCACGTTGCGGTAGATGCGGCCAGCCACTGTATGGGAAAGTCTTAGGCAGTAAGGATTGCCCCCGTTGCACCGATCTGCCCACAGGTTTTGGACGGGCGGTGTGTGCCTTCAAATCTCGTGACCTTGCTCGCGAACTCATCCACCGGGGCAAATACCGAGGCGAACCCCAACTTTGGGAGGATCTTTGTCGGCTCGCCTGTGAAGATGCTCAGATTCGTCGTCACCTCGCAGGCTCCTTACTGATTCCTGCCCCACTCCACCCCGATCGACTCCGTGAGCGGGGCTATGATCAGGCAGCTCGCATTGCACATGAACTAGGTCGCTGGGTACCAGGGGCCCTGCCCGCGCATTATCTCATACGCACTCGCGCTACGCAGCAGCAGGCACGGCTGGACCGGGAGGCTCGCCAAGAAAATCTTGATGATGCGTTTCGTTTATTACCCGGACTCACAAGGATACCTAAAAAACGGCTGGTGGTGGTTGATGATGTGTTAACCACTGGAGCGACTTTAGCTTCAGCAGCTAGGACTTTGCGTGCCGCAGGTGCCAAAGTCGTGGATGCGTTTGCCTTAGCTCGCGGGTAGTTTAGCGCAGACCTTGGGCAGCCAAGAGCATGGTTAAATCTTCTGCACGAATGCACATTTGCTGGTTAATAAAAACGCGTAAGTCAGCCGCGAGAGGCGCAATAAACGTCCGCACCAGGCGCGGGGTTTTGAATTCGAGTCTTGCGGCGTGCAGAGCTTGACGGGGCAAAGCCAGGGACTGTTCATGACGGTCGGTCCAACCCTTTTCAACGAGTTCAAGGTAGAGGGATTCATCACGACCGTAGAGTTTATCTCCAACCACGGGGTGCCCTAACCAAAGCGCATGGGCCCGAATCTGATGTTTTCGGCCTGTAGGTAATTGCACACGAGCCAGGGTATAGCCGGCCGCACATTTCAGCGGTTCAAAGAGGGTGATAGAGGGCGAACCCCTGGCATGCACGGTAGTCTTAACCGCAATCCGACTCGCCGCATCAGGGCCTAGCGGTTGGTCGACGACGGTGGTTTGCTTCAGTTCGCCTTCCAGTAGGGTTAAATAGGTTTTTTCTACTTCGCGCTTTTCCATAGCAACCTGTGCCACCGATGCCGCCGCTTCATGTTTAGCTAAAAGTAAAACGCCGCTGGTCTCGCGATCAAGTCGACTCACAAGATGAACTTTACCGCCGCGCATTTCTCGAATCGCACCAACGAGTGATGACCAGGGGCCATCTTTGGATGGATGACAAACCACCCAGCCGGGCTTATCTATCACGAGATAGTCCTCATCCTCCTCAATAATCCAGCTCGTCAGTTCCGATGGATTTATTTTGGGGTGTTTTTCGTGCGCCTCTCTCATGGACCTGAAGCTAGGCGATCCTGCAAAGTGGCATCGGGCAACTCACCCTCGAGGCGGGCTAAGACTTCACCCGCTAAATAAAGCGATCCAACCACAACCACAACCTCACCAGGTGCAACGCATCGACCTTTGGCAGGAAACAGCTTGGCAACGCTCGAAGTCTCCACGGGACAGCTTACCTTAGGGGTGAGTTGCAAAAGACGCGCTGCCGGGGTGGCCCTTTCAGTTGCAGGCTCAACCAAGATAAGGTGTCCGGCATGACGGGCGACAACCTCGAGCAAGGGGGCGGCCCGAGTATCTCCCGTGGCACCAACCATAATTGTCGGGCAACTGAGCTTCGCTAACTGACGGTCAAGGTAACGTGCGCCTTCCTCATTATGGGCAGCATCGATAATTAAGGTCCGTCCGTCCGTAAGTGTCACTCGCTGCCAACGCGCAGGCCAATCGACTTTCAGCAAAGCCGCCTGTGCTTTTTTAAGATCAATGGGCAAGGTTGCGCTTGCTAGGGTACACAAATCCAAAGCTACGCCCGCATTCACCTGCTGATACTCACCTTCGAGATTAGTCACTAAACGTTGTGAGAAACCTTGGAGAGGAGCGTTGATAGACCGTGCCCGTGTAGCGATGACTTGGTAAGCCTCAGACGGAAGGTCGCCTAGGACACAGGGTACGCCGGACTTAAGGATACCTGCCTTCTCGCCTGCAATGGCTGCCAAAGTGTCTCCAAGATATTCTTGGTGGTCGAGTCCGATGCTGGTAATCGCCGTCGCTAGAGGATGACACGCGGTAGTGGCATCGAGCCGTCCGCCCAGACCGGTTTCTAAAACAATCACATCACAGGCTTGCTCGCGAAACTCTAGCCAAGCAATGGCGGTCATGAGTTCAAAGAACGTGGGCGCAAGATCGGGTGTCTCAACTACGATAGTATGGTAAATCGGACGGAGTTGTTCCACGTACGCTAGCAACCTCGGGGTCGGTAACGGCACCCCGTCGACCTTAATGCGCTCACCGACGCGTACTAAATGGGGGCTAGTGTAGAGCCCGGTCTTTCTGCCATGCGCCCTTTGAATCGCAGCGACCATAGCGCAGGTGGAACCTTTGCCATTGGTTCCTGCGACGTGAAAGGTGGGTGTACGCCGCAACCAAGTATCAAGGTCGAGTCGCCGCACTAACTCATGCATCCGGTCTAAGCCCAAGCGTGAGCCGCCGGCACGCAAGCCCACGAGCCAGGCGAGCGTGTCTGAGGCGTCAGGCATTTACTTAGCGTCGACGACGAGTAACCGTGCGGGCCTTGGTGCGCGGACCGAGGGCTCGAAGAATTTTCGCTAAACGACTCTTCATTTCTTTGCGGGGAATAATGCAGTCGATGAGCCCGCGCTTAACTAGGAACTCAGAGGTTTGGAAACCTTCAGGTAAATCTTGATTGGTGGTTTCTTTAATGACACGTGCGCCGGCAAATCCAATCAGGGCTTCAGGTTCGGCGACAATCAAATCACCCAAGGTGGCATAGCTTGCCATCACGCCTGCCATTGTAGGGTTAGTTAAGACCGCAATGTAAGGCAGACCTGCAGCACGTAACTTAGCTAAGGCCGCGCTGGTCTTGGCCATTTGCATTAGGGAAAGAATGCCTTCTTGCATCCGGGCACCGCCAGACGCGCAAACCACGATACAGGCTCGGCGTTCTTTGATAGCCCGCTCAATGGCGCGCGTAACTTTTTCTCCCGCGACTGAGCCCATCGAGGCTCCCATAAAAGCGAAGTCCATCACGGCTAATGAGACGGGGATACCTTCCAGCAAACCCGTACCCGAAATCACTGAATCCCGCAGGCCAGATTTCTTTTGGTGCTGGGCAAGGCGCTCAGGATAAGAACCCCCGGCAGTGAACTTGAGGGGATCTTTAGAAACCAGCCGGGCGTCCGTCTCGCGCCAGGTACCTTCGTCGATCAAAAGCTTAACGCGTCGGGCCGCGGGCAGACGATCATGATACCCGCTAGGGAATACATTCCAATTCGCCTCGAGGTCGCTCGAAAAAACCATTTCGCCCGTACCTGGGCACTTAGTCCAAAGACCTGCGGCAATATCGCGCTTCTTAGGGGAAGGGGCGTGGCTACGTTTATTAAATACAGGCATGGACTTTGGGGTTAGGCGAGAGGGACTGGGATTATCAATAAGGAAAGTCTGAAAGAAGGGAAGCGGGATGAAGGTGAGCTCAGGGATAAACCTAAAGGGGCGGTTTTATTTTTCTTTAGACGTTAGTGCGAGCCGCTCGAGGAGTTGCTCGTAAGCCTTCATGGCTCGTTCGGCCATTTGTAATTCAAGGTTTTCGTTGGGTGCGTGAAGGCGTGAGTCGGGGGTGAAAAGCCCGATCATCACGGAATCAAGTCCCGTCTCACGGCGAATGTCACCAATGATAGGGACGCTACCCCCTTCGCGAAGGTAGAGAGGGGGGCGACCAAAAGCTTGGGTAATAGCAACCTCTGCTTCAGCAAAAGCACGCGCGAGCAAGGGGTTTTGTCCAGTGGGCGTATTGGGCCGACCTGGAGGGCAAACAAAGTAAGCTCCACTACTCTGCCGAGAAACACATTCACAACGAATACCCTTAGGCACGCGGGCACGAATCGCGGCCTCAACACGTCGCAGCGTCGCATCGGCATCCATCCCAGGTACGAGTCGGCAGGTAATTTTGGCAAAAGCCTTACTGGGGATGACGGTCTTAGAGCCTTCGCCTTGGTAACCTCCGCCAATACCATTAAATTCTAAAGTCGGCGCAAAGCGTGTCGCTTCCGCACCCGTAAGGCCTGGTGCAGGATGTAAGGCCTCAACCTTAAGACGCTGGGCATAAGCCGCATCGCTTAAGCCTAATTGACGTAACTGCTCCCGCTCCCAATCGGCAGGCAACTCAACGCCTTGATAAAAACCTTCTACATTCACGGTATTATCAGGGAGGTGTAATGAGGCGCAGATTTCTGCAAGAGCTTGAATGGGGTTATACACCGCACCGCCATCTAATCCGGAATGTAAATCTCCTTTGGGACCCGTAAGCGTGACCTCGAGACCCACAATGCCGCGCAGTCCCGTGGTGATGACAATTTGATCAGACGAGGGACTCGCCGTGTCGGAAAGAATAACACAGCCAGCCTCAGATAACTCCGCTTTATGTGCTGCCAAAAACTCCGGGAACGAAGGTGACCCAATTTCTTCTTCGCCTTCGACCAAAAAGGTGATGCGCAAAGGTAGCTCGGGACGACGTTTCAATAAACGCGCCAGCGCGACGAGAGCGACCAAGTGCGGACCTTTGTTATCTGCAGTGCCTCGGCCCCAAATTCGCCCTTCGCGCACCTCGGGCTCGAAGGCTGGAGTCGTCCATAAATTCAAGGGATCGGGGGGTTGGACATCATAGTGCCCGTAGATAACCACATGGGGCCAATGCGCAGGACCCCGACGACGTCCGAGCACAACGGGGTGAAGCGGGGTAGGTACAACTTCGACCTCCAGCCCTGCCGACTTCATCAATCCACAAATGTGCTCCCGCGCCCCCACCATGCCGGCTTTAAAACTCGAATCAGCCGAGACACTGGGGTGCCGAACATAGGCGAGGAGCTCCTCGGTGAAATTCATACCTTAAGGGTTAGAAAAAAGCCCCACCGGGGCGAGTCAAAGCAAGCAGTCACTATTGAAAAACCTAGGGTTTCCCCCACTTTTCAAGCCGTGCTGCCACCTATTATCTTAATTCGGGTCATCGTAGGCAGCCTTTTAATCATCACGGGCTTAGTTGGCCTAGTCATCCCCGTCATGCCCGGGGTTCTCTTTATTGCTTTAGGATTAAGCATCGGCATCACCTGGCACCCCAAGGGTCTAGCCTTGTGGCGAAGAATAAAAGCCGGGCTCTACCGTTTTGCGGTCAAGGTTTTTGGGCGGCAGAAAACTAAACCGCCGAGCAACCCTTAGGACGTGAGTTTAATAAAGGTGCGCTTGCCAGCTTGGATAACCAACTCAGCTGAAGGGCGAGCAATGCGGTGACTGCGATCCGCAACCTTATCGTCACCCACCTTAACCGCCCCCCCTTCGATGAGGCGGATAATTTCTTTCTTAGAAGGGAAGAGGCCGGTCGCGGCAAGGACATCGACGACTAAAGCGTCGGTATCAGCCGAGACAAGTGCGCCCCAGGCAAAGGCAGGCATATCGTCGCGCACTAAGCCTTTAGAGAAAACATTTTCAAACTGTGCCCGTTCATACTGCCCGGCCTCATCGCCGTGGAATTTTGCAGTAAGTGCAGAGGCTAATTGTTTTTTCATCTCCATAGGATGAGCGGCCTGACGGCGCGCAATATCCGCTTCATCACTCCCCATTAACAAACGCCAGTAGGTCCACATGGTAGCGTCGGGAATCGACATGACTTTTCCGAAAATATCTTTCGCAGAGTCGTTGAAGGCAATGTAGTTGCCGAGGGACTTAGACATCTTTTGTACGCCATCTAAACCCACCAAAAGCGGCATGGTTAATACCGCCTGAGGGGGCTGACCCGCAGCTAGCTGCAGATCTCGGCCTACCAACATATTAAACAGCTGATCACTGCCGCCCATTTCTAGATCTGCCCGTACTTCCACAGAGTCATGGCCCTGCAAAAGCGGGTAAAGAAATTCAACTAAGGAAATAGGCGTACCCTGGGTATGCCGCTTTGAAAAATCGTCTCGGGCTAGCATCTGTTGCACCGTCATGTGACGGCAAAGTTGAATCGCCTCTAAGAAGGTCATGCGACCAAACCAATCACCGTTACGCACCACCTCGGTGCGGGCAGAATCAAGAATGCGATACGCTTGCTCGAGGTAGGTCTTGGCGTTGGCTGAAATTTCTTCTGGGGTAAGAACCGGACGGGTCGAGGAGCGCCCTGTGGGGTCACCTACCCGCGTGGTGAAATCACCAATCAATAGCACCGCTTGGTGGCCAAGGTCTTGCAGCTCACGTAATTTATTTAGGCACACCATGTGGCCAAAAGTTAAATCGGGCCGGGTGGGATCGACCCCAAGTTTAATCCTGAGAGGTTTGCCCGTAGCCAGACAGGCCAACAACGCATCCTCGCCAATGAGGCGTTCGGTGCGTGCCTTGATGGCGGCCAACTGGGCAACAGGAGTCATTCCCTAGACTGTCCACGCAACACCCCGCGGGGAAAAGGCAAAAATCTTACCTAGTCGCGCGCGCTATAGCGGCGCTGCGGCGGCGAACTCGGGGGTACGGGTTCAATTTGGACACCGACACAAGCTGGGTGCTTACCTAACTCAGCGTAAATTGCGGGGTCAAAGAGCGTGGTCATACCCCGGGCTGCATCCGCCACTAACTGGCGGCCATCAGGCTGTAGGAAGGCCACTGAAACCGCGGTCGGGCCGTCAATTCGGCGAGCAACTTCTGATAATCGGGCAAGGAAGGCTTCAGCCTCGGGGCCGGGTTTCAGTACGAAGGTTGCCCGTGCTATCAACCCAGCACAGTCGCGTAGCGGCCGTAGGCTGTGTGCCTGCAAGGCCCACTCCCCGCGCTCTTCGCGATGCACGAGGCGACAATCTAGCGCCACCATGGCACCATCCATGAGCAGGGGTGCATCGCCCTCGCGAAGAGCAGCGGCTTTCTCATAAGCCTCAGTAAACATTAAGACCGGCACGGAGCGCCGGCGGTCGGCGACGGTGAAGACGGCCCATGGACGATTATCTTTTTTAGAAAGTTTTTTCTCCAGACCCCCAATAATGCCACAGATACGAACGATGTGACGTCCATCTTTAGGCAACGTCACTTCAGCTAATGAACCTTTGAAGGTAGCAATGGCTTCATCGAGACCATGGAAATCCGCCAGCGGGTGACCAGAAAGATACATGCCTAGTAATTCTTTTTCGTTACGCAGACGCTCCAGACGCGGCATGGGCTGGGATTTACGTAAAATAGGATCTCCGCCCGAAGCGTCGCCAGCTCCCATTAAATCAAACAAGCTACCCTGCCCTGCGGCACGCTCTTTACGCTCCGAAGCATGACGTCGACGCACCGACTCAATTGAATCAATCAGGTGTTGCCGGTCGTCTTTAGTATAATCAAGCGCTCCTGAACGCACCAAGCAGTCGAGCGTACGGGCGTTAACCTCGGTGTCTCCGAGTCGCCCCACTAAATCATCGAGCCCACGGAAAGGCCCACCTTTGGCTCGTTCAGCCACAATGGCATCGGCTGCCATTTGCCCCACGCCTTTAATTGCGCCTAAACCAAAGCGAATGGCGTTTTCGGCAAATGCGGGCGTAAAGTCGGTATCCGAATGATTCACATCGGGGCCGAGCATACGAATGCCTAGGGCTTCACACTCAGCAACAAACTCCCCGAGCTTATCTGAATTACCCTGCTCGGAGGTCATCAGAGCCGCCATGAATTCCACGGGGTAATTCGCTTTTAAGTAACCCGTGCGATAAGATAGCAAGGCGTAGGCGGCAGAGTGAGATTTGTTAAATCCGTATTCGGCAAACTTTTCTAGAGTAGCGAAAATTTCTTCGGCTTTTTTACGAGGTAAAGCATGCGTACGCTCAGCACCAGCAATGAAGATGGCGCGCTGCTCATCCATTTCCTCTTTAATCTTCTTACCCATAGCGCGGCGGAGTAAATCGGCGCCGCCGAGCGAATAGCCGGCAATCACCCGGGCCGCCTCCATAACCTGTTCTTGATAAACTAAAATGCCGTAAGTCTCTTTAGCTACAGGCTCGAGCAAGGGGTGGGCGTAGCGAATGGTAGTTGGATCTTTCTTACCCCGAACATAGTCAGGGATGAATTGCATTGGGCCAGGGCGGTACAGAGCGATGAGGGCGACAATTTCGTCGATGCTTGAGATATCGAATTGACGACAAAGCGCCTGCATACCACCCGACTCTAACTGAAAGACGCCAACGGTACGGGCTTCGTTAAGAAGTTTAAAGGTGGTGGTGTCGGTTAAGGGCAACTTCTCGACATCAAAGTCAGGCAGCTTGCGATGGCGGCGCACCAAGCGTTGGGCGTCATCAATCACGGTGAGGGTCTTGAGGCCTAAGAAGTCCATCTTCAGTAGCCCGAGCTTCTCCACTGGATCCTTAGCATACTGAGTGGTGAGGTCACCCTCCTGCATAGTTACTGGGATAATTTCGGTGAGCGGCCGGTCCGCGATAATCATCCCGCAGGCATGCTTACCGCTATTACGTACCATGCCCTCAATAACTCTTCCTTGTTCAAGAATTTCTCGTGCGACGGGATTAATTTCAGCTTCGTGGGCAAGTTCTGCAGATTTTTCGAGGGCATCTTCTAGGCTGATATTCAAGTCATCAGGAACGAGTTTAGCTAGGCGATTGGTCTCAGGGAAATCGAGACCGCGAATACGTGCTAAGTCGCGCACCACCATTTTTGCGCCAAAGGTGCCGAAGGTAATAATGTTTGCGACCCGATCCTCACCATACTTCTTGCGTACATAGGCCACAACCTCGTCGCGCCGACGCATGCAAAAATCGATATCGAAGTCAGGTGCAGAAACCCGCTCGGGATTCAGGAAACGCTCGAAGAGGAGACCAAAGCGAATGGGGTCGAGGTCGGTAATCCGCAGGCAGTAGGCAACTAATGAGCCCGCGCCTGAGCCGCGACCTGGACCGACGGGGATACCTTGGCGACGGGCCCAATCAATAAAGTCCCAGACAATTAAAAAGTAATCGACGAAGCCCGTACCCGCAATCACGCCGAGTTCAAATTCCACCCGGCGGATTAACTCAGCCGGGCTGATTCCACCTTTAGCAGGGACAGTTTCATCTTGGCGCGCCTTAGCATCATCGAAGTTCACCCCGTAGCGCTCGAGTAGTCCCTTCCGCACTTCAGCAATCAGCCGTGAGCCAGCTGCGGCCATAGCCTTTCGACGCTCCTTGGAAATAACGGTTTCGGATGCCTTAGCACCATTGGCAGCTAACTGACGTTTAAGCGCTTCATACCCATCAAGAATGGGCTCAAGCCTAGGCTCAACCCGCGTGCGCTCGGAAACTTCTAGAGGGTAAACTGGATAGAGGCTTTGTCCGACGGGTAACTGCACGTCGCACATCTCAGCGATGGCAACGGTGTTGGTGAGGGTTTCGGGTGCTTCACTAAAAATGCGCCGCATTTCAGCCTCACCTTTAAGATAAAATTCGCGCGATGCATAACGCAGGCGGCGTTCATCCGACAAGCGGGCGCCCGTTTGAATACAGAGCATCGCATCATGGGCCCCATTGTGACCTGAATCGACGTAGTGGACGTCATTTGTTGCCACCGCACGCAGACCAAACTCTTTAGCGAGATCGAGTAAGGGGGCTAAGATGCTCTTTTGCTCCTCGAGCCCATGATCCATCAGTTCGATGACGAAGTTTTCCTTGCCGAAAATTTCGATAAACTTTCCGCAGGCAGCACGTGCACCATCGATATCGCCTCTTAACAAATGCTGTGGAATGACCCCTTGCAAACATCCACTGAAACCAATCAGGCCCTTAGCATGAGCGGCCAGTTTCTCAAGATCCGTGCGAGGTTTATAATGCAGACCTCGGGTGTGCGCATCCGAGACTAGGCGCGTTAAATTTTGGTAGCCTTCAAAGGTCTTAGCCAAAACCCCCATGTGGTAATACTTATGCTCCCGACGATCGGGCTTGTCGGTATTCCGGTGGTCCCAGACGAGGTACAGCTCACAACCCAATAGGGGCTTAATAGGTCGACCACCTTTTTTCGAAAGGGTCTTGGCTTCGTTCCAAAAATCAAAAAGGCCAAAAAGATTACCGTGGTCAGTAATGGCGACGGCCCGCATCCCCATGTCGCAAGCCTTAGACATCAGCCGATCAATCCGGCTACAGCCATCGAGCATGCTATAGTCGGTGTGCACGTGGAGGTGCACAAAGTCTGGGCTATTGGGCTTATCAACCATCGTAGGTAAAGGTGGCTTGGGCAGACACTAGGGCAAGAGGGAAGGTCTATCTACCAAAGACTGGGCTAAACTACATCAGAGATAGCCCATAGGCAGCAGGCTTATCATTAGTTTCAGAGGCGAGAAACAGTAACCAGAGATCGGGCTCCCCCAACTGGTTAGTGAACCATCCCAGCCTACCTAGGATAACTAGAAAACATAAACTCTATCGGCCCAAAGCTTTTAGAAGCCGTCTTCGTGCTTGGATGTCTAAGAAAAGTAGCGCTAAAGGGCCGAGTTGTTGCAACTGCCATCAAAGTGCGTAAGGGAGACTAAATAGGCATGGAATCCCACCATCCCAATGACGAAGTAGACGATCTTAAAGGTCACGCTCCAAGGGGCACCGTCGGTTTTAAATTGAGCCTGCCAGCAAGACGTTTAACTCATTCCGTGTGCGTCGAATTCGTCTAGCTTTTAGCGATTTCATTTTTTCCAACAATGCTCGAGATCGCATGGCTGGGTTTAACCCACATGACAACGTCTTCACGCGTCTACTTAAAAGCCGTTATACCCTAGAAATTGTACCAATGGAGGAGGCCGAGGTGCTCATTTACTCAGCCTTCGGAGAGGCCCACCAAAGATTTATAGGTAAAAAGATCTTTTATACCTCTGAAAATGTTTTACCTGACTTTAATGAATGCGATTTTGCCGTTACTTTTAGTCATAGTGATGACCCTAGACACTATCGATTACCACAGTATGTCTTTTATGTCGAAGACCCCCAACAGTTAGTAAAGGGCGCTGACTATCGACCCGAGCACGTATTACAGACCAAAGAACACTTTTGTAATTTTGTAGTAAGTAACCCAAGGTGCCCTGAGCGTAACCAATTTTTCCGACTCCTTAATCGAAGGCAACGGGTTGATTCAGCGGGTCGGCATTTTAACAATATCGGAGGTGTGATTAAGGATAAGATCTCGTTTATAAAGAAGTATAAGTTCACCCTAGCTTTTGAGAACTCATCGACCTCCGGCTACACTACTGAAAAATTAGTGGAGCCAATGCTGGCAGGAAGCATCCCGATATATTGGGGAAATCCTGACGTCGGTCGCGATTTCAACCCTAAGAGTTTTATAAATGTTTCTGATTTTAGTAATTTTGATGAGGCCATTGATTACATTCTCAAAGTCGATGCCGAGCCTGAGCGTTACCTTGCCTATCTAAACGAGCCGTGGTTGAATCATAATCAGGTACCTGTATGGTTTAATAAAGAGAATCAGCTAGCCGCATGGATGGGTTTTATTGATGCTTCTTGGGAAAAGCGCCGCCGAATTTATCAACGCCGGGGTCTGCGTGATCATGTTCGTGGCACGGGACTGGCCCGGCATTTATCGAGCCTTGGCTGCAAACTCGATGGCTTAGCCTGGAAGTTCGGCTGGCGTTAATCCTCAGCTATAAGAGCTTACTTGATGCAAAACATTATCTATTGGCTTACGGTATAAATAGAAAAACCTTAAGGTAGTCGCAGTAAATGACCGATACGTACGTCATTTGCAAAAAGCCTTCGTCAGTCGTTCGACGAAGCGCTGCCGCGACAAGGTAGCACGGGTCTCAGCAGCAGCGACCCCTTGTCTATGTATCGCATCTGCAGGGAGCTCCGCGTAATACCTCAATCCATCACAAAGGGCTTCTGGGTTCCCAGGCGGCCCACAAAGCAGACCATTTACACCGTCTACGATAAGATCGGGGGCAATTCCAACCGATGTTGAGAGCACGGGGCGTCCAGATGCCATCGCTTCTGAAATCATCATAGGTCCAGCGTCATCGACTGAGGGAGAGACAAAAAAATCTGCCGCTTGATAGGCAGTGGACATAGTCTCATCGCCGGAAAGAAACCCGAGGTCGGTGAAAGTGATATATTTCAGGTTCGTAGGAAAGAACCCGCTTGGGCCAGCGCCAGCGACATGAAGTCGTACCCCGAGTTTATCGAGCCTGCCTAATGCCTCTAGAAAAACACCAAATCCTTTATAGGTTATCTGGGGGTCTACCGTGCGTACGAGGGCTACCCGCCGACTGTCTGCAGGCAGGCCTAAACGACGCCTCGCTTGTAGGGAATCGGTTACCTCAGGCAAACACTTCAGGTCCAAGGGAATAGGCAGCACGGTTTGCGAAAGACCTTGGAGTACGTGGCTTTCGCTGGCCTTGCGCGCCGACCAGTGGCTCTGGGCTAAGACAACGGCACCCGCCTTGCGCCAAACATGAGAGCGTGTAGCGGCCTGCCGGCGGGTGACATCATTATCATCGATAGAATTAAGCGCTGGGCAGCTTCCGCACCCCTCGCGATATCGAGCGCAGGATAGGCTATAATGGCAGCCTCCTGTCATGTGCGCCATGTCCACCTGCCAGAGCCCAATCCTGGCGCCGAGTGCTTCGGCGATACGGACAACTGAGGCTGGCGACAGATAACCTCCCAGCCAATGCACTAAAACAATATCCCAGTGAGTCGAAATTTTACGGGCGTGCGCAATAATCGGTTCAGCAGGAAAAACTCCCTCGTCATCAAAATCGAATACCCCATCTAATTTTAGTCCGATACGGCCGAGTTTGCCGGCGAATCTGCGGCCGTGCCAGGCAACTGAACATACTGGCCCCAGCAACTTAGAGGCGTCGATGACCTCGGGCACAGGGCGCTTCTGTTTCATCACATATGCCGTCGAATGTACGCCCTGTTCTAATAAAGCCTGATGAATTCGCATGAATCCAACGGCGGCGCCCCCACCGGCATCCATCTTGCATAAGTGGAGAATCCGCATTTACGTTGATTCTTCTTTAACTCACTGAGAGTGCAAGTCCTGCGTCATGATGATAAGTACCGAAAAAATTATCCCAGAGATGCCTAAACTTACCGTCGTTACTGTCACTTTTAATGACCTAAGCGGGCTCAAACTTACGCGTGAAAGCGTGTGTAAGGACGATGACACCGACTTCGAACACGTCGTTATCGACGGGGGATCAAAAGACGGAACTATCGAATATCTCCAAGGACTTCCAGCCGACGTCAGGTGGGTAAGCGAAAAAGACCGGGGGCCGTATGACGCCATGAACAAAGGCGCCTCACTTGCCCGAGGAGAATGGGTGATGTTTCTTAACTCTGGTGACACTTTAGCAAAGCCTGGCAATCTGGCAAAACTAGTAGCAGCGGCAAATCAATCCGATGCCGGTTTGGTTTTCGGGGATCACTTCTATAAAGGCAAACTTAGGTCGGCAAAATCCTTGGAGCATTTACATAAACTCCTAAAAGATGGGGACGTAAAAGGATGGTTGCGGGGGCATCCCTGTCATCAGGCGGTGATTGCTCGCCGACCATTACTGCTGGCTATGCCATTTGATCTAAGCTTCAAGATAGCTGCCGATTTTCACTGGATGGAGCGCGTCCGCAGTAGTGGAGAGAAATCCCTCAAGGTCGACGGGCCCATCTGCGTCTACCAGCCAGGAGGCCTATCTTCTCGAAGCCTCCTGCGCTGCACCATCGAATGGTGGAAGATTGTTAAACTCGCGGGCGGAACATCCTCCGTTTGTAGGGCCTTCTTCCTTAAATCATTGCGGAAACACGGGCGCCAAAAATGTAGGGCTTCTCTGATAGCGAAATTGAAGCGTTTACTTGGGCTATAATTTCAGCCTGTGTAGCTCCGATAACTTGTTTTTTCACGCGCTCTTAAAGAAACCAGTCGATTCATAAACGCTTTAACTGAAGGCATCTTTTCGATAAGTTAAGTCACCCGCCTTTATATAGAAGATATGCGATGCATCCTAAAATGAATCCCCCTATCTATTTACTTACAACCTGTCTCAATTCCGTCGCCACCATCGATAAGACGCTATGGGGTGTTTTTTCGCAGGAAGGCGGCATCTCCATCCGCTACCATGTACAAGATGGTGGATCGACTGATGGAACTCTTGAAAAGTTAGCGTCTTGGGAAAAGCGGCTTTCAACAATGAGGGCGCAACTTCCATGCGAAATCGAGTTCAGCTACGACTCTCGACGAGATGGCGGAATGTACGAAGGAATCCGGGCCGGATTCGACCAAATGGGTGTACCCGAAAATGCACTCATGGGGTGGTGCAACGCGGATGACGTCGTATGGCAAGGCTCATTAGCTCACATCAATCACGTCGGTAGAGAATTTCCAGAGGTGCAATGGCTGTCCGGCTGGTCCACCGCATTCGATGAACTCGGGCGCTTCAAATGGATGCAGCAAGGCACCTTCTTTCCCCAGCAGATCCTTGCGGCAGGAATGGCCAATGGAACCCACTGGTCTCACCTTCAGCAGGAAAGTACTTTTTGGCGGAAAAGACTTTGGGATAAGGTTGGGGGCATTGATCCATCCTTTAAACTGGCTGGCGACTGGGACCTTTGGCGACGCTTTGCGCAGCACGAAGAAATTGTTCATGTTGACCGGCAACTAGGCGCTTTTTATTTCCGCAAAGGCCAAAAGAGCTCTAACGCGGCGACCTACGCCAGCGAATGCATCGCGGCCTACCCTATGGCAGCTAGAGTCGCAGACTATCGACGGTTACTAACCTCTAAACCCAAGCTTGGCGTAACCCGCATAACAAATGATGAAAACGGTAAGCTTGTACGAGTTCACGATGAGGTTGATTCGATTTTAGGGGAAAAAATTCGTTTCAATCTACTCCCACTGTCTACTTATTTCCGGAATTTAAAACGACGCCACTATGCCTTGCGACGTCGGCATGAACGTCGGGTCAGCCGCGGTAGCTGACCATGATTGATCCACAGATATAAATCTGTGGTCACCTATAAAACAAATTCAACGAACTCGTACGTACCAATCATCGAAACGGGAATGCTTCTCGTGTTTCTGCTGATATCCTGCCGACTCGAGTAGTTGCTTAATCTGTTTTCTCATAGGTGTATAATTATGCTCGCAGGTGATAACCTTAAATTTAAAGCGGGAGAAATCGAATTCCTTTAAGATAGCAAATTCGCTACCTTCCGTATCTATAGAAAGGTAGTCAGGCTCGGCGGGGGCACCATGCCGCTGCAAAAGGTCATTCAGCGAAACGGTGGGTACCTGATAGCGACACTTTCCAATTCTAGCCTGCGCGTGGATATCAGATTGGGCAAAATGACTCAGTGTAGAAAACTCACCTATATCAACTTCATCAAAGTCCAGCTGCTCTCCCGAAATTGTCCAAACACACTCGGTGTCGATGGCGCAACTCCGGTTCTTCGCCAGCAAGGGGTGCCAGCATCGTGCCGGCTCTGCTAGGATCCCTTTCCATCCGAGCCGTTTCTCCAGCAACCAGCTGTTGCTGAGTGCGATGCCATCGGCGGCGCCGAATTCGACAAAGAACCCGTTTTCACGTCGTACACCAAGTTCAGAGAGGACAAATAAGTCCTGCATCAGTTGTGAGCGCGAGAACCCCACTTCTGCTAAAAATTCTGCCCGGCGGCCCTCGGAAACCTGGGCAATCAATGCAGTTAGTAGGTCAAGTTTCTCGTCAGCGCCTAAACACTCGCCAAAAGCAGCGGCTTCAACCAAACGAACTTCTAAGGCCTTTCGAGCTAGACTGCGCTGCTTTTGATCCAAACGAAGCCACTCGGGAAAGTACTTAGCTAGTTTCTTACGCAACTTCATAAGCGATGGGGCATTCGTGATGCGACCGAGGCAATTAGTTGCGCAGGTGTAGCGCGTGCGATATCGATACGGCCAAGTGGTCTCCACCCCTCAACCAGGAGAGGCTGGCCGGGAGCCGAGGCCAAGATGAAGCCATCGTAGCTTGTGGTATGGTTCTCAAAAGGAGAGGATACTTCAATGTGGTAACCATACGACCGAAGCGTATTTTCGACAGATTGGTGCAACAACTCTGAATGCGTCGATACGAAGACACGGTCGATACGATGCTCGCCCAATGATACGGCAGCGCCCTCAAGTACTTCTACTTCGAATCCTTGAACGTCTGAATGAAGGATATCGAGGTGGATTAAGCCCTGATTGCGCAGGAAGGCGTCCACCCCAAAGCCGGACTTTCCAACCCATTCTTGATAAAACTTCCCGGTGAAGCCGTTGGCGCGGAAATTTTCTCGGCCGGCTTCTAGGTTAATAGGGTCAGCCTCAACCATATGACATAGAGAAGACGGATAGGCTTTTTTAAGCCAGATAGAATAATGGGCCCAGTATGCACCCAGCTCCAACATTACAGGCGCAGGCGTAGCCAACTTACGGAGCATTTCTTGAAAGCAGTATTCTTCAAGGGGCTCATGCACGCCGCGGTTAATTATTAATAGATCACTGAAAGTGCCATAATACGAACCTGGCCCCCGCAAAGGCACCCTAATACCATTATGAAGGATAACGTGGTTGTTGTGATCAACATATCCCGCTTCAGGGACGCGATTAATCAGTAGATTGACGGGGTCAGAAAGGACTTCGCGAAACCGTTCTAGGAATGCCTCAGCTTTGGCAAGTGTCTGCGGATCGGAGAAAGTAGACTTTTCTACCGCAGTCTTTTTTTTCCAGAACATGATTATGGCTTAGCTAGTGATAGTTTTACGGGATAAAACTAACAGGGCTGCGCTACTTCGCGAAAATGTTTTGCGACGTAGGCAATATCTTCCGGCGAGATATTCGCATGGTTAGGAAGGTAGAGACCAAAGTCGTGAACCTTATCGGCGACGGGTAAATGCGTAACGCCGTACTTCTTAATCCAGAAAGGTTGGCGGCCCATCGAGCCACAGACTAGCGGCCGGCATTCAATGCCCTGTGCCAAAAGGTGTCTGGATACCTCAAGTCGATTCTTGGCATAAGTACCGTAGGAAAAACTTGAGACAAAACCGCCTTCGCTAGTTTGGCACCAGAACTCAGGTAGGGCTTTTCGGTAGAGCTCAAAATTGCGGGCGCGAATGGCAGCAATTTCAGGAAGCCGCTTAAGTTGCAGACGGCCGAGATAAGCATTTAGATCGGTTGAGCGCAGATTATAGCCCGCGTAGTAAAAGCTGTAAAACTCTCTGAAATCATCGATTTGAAATTCTTTCTTCCAGGCCCGACGGTCAGCTTCGGGGACGTCGCGCGACCAACCATGCGAACGGATGGAGAGCATAACACTATAGAGTTTATCGTCACTGGTTGTAATTGCCCCACCTTCGATGGTTGATATATGGTGGCCGTAATAAAAAGAGAAAGAGCCGGCGAGCGAGAGCGCCCCAGTTTTAACACCTTTGTATTCAGAACCTAGGGCCTCACAGGCGTCCTCAATAACTAAACATCCATGCTGGGCACAGAGGCGGCGGACGGCATCCATCTGGTTGGGATGTCCCAAGATATGAACCAAAATCAAAAGTGCTGGCTGTTCCTTTTTCAAAAGCGCCTCAAGATGATTAAGATCAACCCCAAGGTCTTTAGCATCCGAGTCACATAGGAAGCACTCGAAGCCCATTTGTACAAACGGAGACAGCGTGGTAATCCAAGAGACCGCTGGGACAATAACCTTTTTATTACGAAGATACCCTGCCTCTAAAAGGCTGTAAGCCATGAGGAGATTGGCCGAAGATCCACTGTTTACCATGATGCTATACTTCGTTCCGGTATAGGCGGCAAATTCCGCTTCAAATTCCCGCGTAAGGGGTCCTTTAGTAATTTGGTGACCTTCTTTTAACCAACTCGCAAGCAGGTCTATTTCATGGGCTGAAATGGTGTTATCAGCGAGTTTAACAGCTCGGGTAGGCATATAAATCAACGGTGGCGTAGGGAGTTTAGTAAACTGTGGAACCCGTAGGCCATGCGGGCGTAGATTCGAGAGAAAAAGAGCATGACACCTGCGATCAAATCAAGCCGTAAGACCGAAATCGTCTTAGCTATAATGTAATAGCGTCGCGCAGACTGATAAGCTAAACGGATGGCGCGCTGCTTGAGCTTATCGCGCTGGGCATCAACCGTAATAGATTCAGAATGTACGGAAAAAACCGTGAGGGGTTCGGCCACAAACCCAATACGGGGATACTTTAAGGTAACTAACGCTGACATTAGCCAATCTGGCCCAACCCCTCGATATTCGTGGCGGGCAAACGGGACCGTGCCTACAAAAAGTGCGTCGAGGATATCTACCCTCCGCATGAGTACGGCACCAGGCGAGACGAGGCCTTTTAGGTGTAAATTCATGAAGCGCGACGCGGGGTAAACTCCTGTCTGCCCAACACCCGTGAAAGACTCTTTAATTTTTTCGCCGGTTGCTTCATTTCGAATCTCAGCGGTAGTGAAGCAAAGACCGATATCATCACCCATTAAAGCCAGACACTTACTTACGTAAGTGGGCTGTAGATAATCGTCGTCAAAGTTAAGGTGAACGTATTTTGCCGAGGCATTCATAACGCCATCGAGCCAACAAAAGTGCACCCCGTGGTCCACATCACGTCGAATATAGCGGATGCGCTCTCCGAATGAGGCAGCAACGGTTGGGGTATCGTCTGAACTACCATGGTCTACCACGATGACTTCGCAAAGTTCTGTCTGGGCCAGGGCTGACTCAACACAACGCTTGAGCATTGCCGCGCGATTAAATGTCGGAATGACGATGGTGACAAGGGGTACGGTCATTAGCTGAGAAATTGGCGGAGGCGGGAAATGTCAGCAACTAGAGAAGTCGCAGGCGACGATGAGGCAGGGACAATTCGCAAAGGCTGCGGCGCCTGAGACTGGGCGAAGTCACTGATTTTTGTACCACGACCTGAACCAATATTAATAATGCCAGTTGCTTGGCGCTCGGCGAGAGCGAGAATCCTTGCCACCACATCATCAGCTAACGACAGGTCACGAACGTCGTCTACGCCATGCAATGGAAAGGGCCGGGAAAGATCTTCGGTGGCAAAGCGATGGCGCAAGGTCGGGTAAAGAAACGAACCCGTCTGTTCGGGATGATAAAAACTAAAGATACGTCCTATGCACCAAGGGATACCAGCAGTGTCCGCAGAAGACTCGACCACCTGCTCACCCATGCGCTTAGATAGTCCGTAAGGATTAATTGGGCTTACGGGTGCGTCTTCACGTAATGGCTCCTGCTGGGGTCGATAGACGTGACTGCTACTAGCGTAGAAAAGCCAAGGCTTAGAACGGCAAGCCGTAAGGGCTGAAATGAGGTTAGCGGTACCTCCTACATTGACGCGAAAAGCTCGCGCTGGGTCATTCTGCACGACCTGAGTCGGAACCACGGCAGCAAAATGCAACATCGCATCAAATTGAGCCTGTTCGACCCATCCCTGTAAGGCTTGCAGTTCACCTACATCCCCCGTGAATAAATTCACATCATGGCCGAGCTCAACAAGTTGCTTAACCGCAATTCGGCCCAAAATACCCCGTCCGCCAGTGAGGCCAAAACGCATATTTCCATAGTTGCGACGTGAGCCCTCTATTTCAACCCGAATACCCTTAAGAAATTAGTTTGTTGCCACCTTAATGACTTGGAACAACCCGCAGACTCCGCTTCATTACCTGCCTGCGGGCGTCGTATAACGGCTATTATGTGAGCTTCCCAAGCTTGAGACGAGGGTTCGACTCCCTCCGCCCGCACCCTGGTACCGCTTCATGTTGCCAACTATCTACCTAATAAATCTAGACCGCGATACCGATAGACTGCGGGAGTTTATGGGAGCCAATGGCTCACTAGGACTCCAAATTATTCGTGTTCCCGCAATACTCGGTAAAGACATTCAGGTTCCTCCGGTTGACTTAGATGGGTATCGGCGAATCAACGCTGGCGGTGGCCCACCTAAACCCGCGGAAGTGGGGTGCTACTTAAGCCATATCAAAGCCATGGCGTTCTTTTTAAAAAGTTCAGAGCCTTGGTGCATTATTATGGAGGACGATGCTAATCTAAAATCAGCTAGTCTAACGGTACTAAAAAGTCTTGGTGAATCAAAGGCCTGGGATGTGGCTAAACTTTTCTACTTTCACCACGGATTTCCACTCCGCATGCAGCCGCTCGCGGAAAATCACCACCTAACTCTACATCTGGCACGCACCACGTCTTGTGCGGCCTATGCTATCACGCGTGAAGCAGCTCTTAAACTCACTAAACATCTTCTGCCTATTAAGGAACCTGTAGATCACGCCCTAGATCAAGGGTGGGACAGCGGCCTTCGCATACGTGCGCTTTATCCACGACTCGCTGATCTGATGCCAACCTCAACTCAATCCACCATTGGTTATGGTGTGCGAAAACGTCAGGCGATGCCGGCCTATGCCTGGGTACAGCTGCGCAAGGGTATGCGAGAAATACGTCGGTTTTGCCATGGTCTCAAATTCTACCTTTTAAGTTTTTTAAAAAGGTAGGGAGACAATCTCTAAGTTTAAGAAGCAGAAAGCAGTCCTGCCTATAAACAAGCGGGATTTAGTTAGTTGAATTGCCCGTGAAGCGGGGCATTGGGCGTGTGGGCGTGTGATCAATCCCGGAGCGCGCAAAAACTTTGAAAAAGGTGCGGTAGACAATTTTGAGGTCCAACCAAAAGGTGCGGTTATCGACATACCAAACATCGAGGGCAAATTTTTCATCCCAACTCAGGGAATTACGTCCATTAATCTGCGCCCAGCCCGTAACTCCAGGCTTAACCTCAAGGCGGCGCCGCTGAATCGGACTATAGAGAGGGACGTATTCCATCAGCAAGGGCCGGGGACCGACAACACTCATGTCGCCTTTAAACACATTCCACATTTCAGGAAATTCATCGAGCGAACTCGAGCGCAGGAATTTACCGAAAGCCGTCAGACGTTCATTATCAGGTAAAAGTTCGCCTTGGGCGTCACGCGCATCGGTCATGGAGCGAAACTTTATCATCTCGAAAGGTTGCCCATCTTTTCCGGGCCTTACATGCCTAAAGAAAATTGGGGCGCCAAGCTTTAGGCGTACCAAGATGGCTACTGTCAGGAGTAAGGGGGAAAAGGCCAACAACCAGCCGAGGGAAAATCCAATATCAAAAAGACGTTTAAGCATGTGGGTTAGCGAGGAAGACGATCAATTTCTACCAGTCCAATCCGAGCGAGGCGGTCGATAAAGGCAATTTCTACTTCAGCCTCATTACCGTCGTTAGGACGAACTGGAACCTCGAGAACGTTCAAACCAGGTACAAGCCGGATGCTACGATTTAAACCTCGGCGGTGCGGCGTAGAAACCTGCGCCAGCGGCTCACCCGTTAATTCATCAACTTTGGGGGGCGTAGGCGTGCTCTTAGGAAAACGCACCTTCAAGGTAGCTCCATTACCAGGTTCATGGTCATCTTGCACCGTGACTCGGATTCGCAAGATTTCACCTGCAGCAACGGAGAAGGTACGGTGCATACGTCCTTGTGGAGCTAAGGCTTCAACACCTTCGGCACTGACTTCATAGGTACCAGGAGCCGCGACCCAAATCCGCCAGCCCTCGTAGTCGACAGGTAAACCGCGAAACGAGAAACTGGTAGCGGTAACTTTGGCTCGTTTGCGCTGAGAGGCAATTACGGCGAGTTTAGCTTCCGCGGGTGCCTCAGGAGGAACTCGCGTGGTTGGTCCAACAATCAAGGGCCAGGGGTTAGGTTCAGAAAATTTAACCCACTCAAGATTTTCCTGTGAGGGCCAACGTGCGGCGTGAAAGGCAATTAAGGCGTCGCGGCGGGCATACTCCGCATTTAACATCGCATCGAAAGCGGCGGCAGAGGCGACGGTGCCAGACCTAATAATAAGGCGTGCTTGTTCCTGCCGCACGTGATGAGTGCGTACCGCTGCCCAAGCTAATTCAAACTGGGTGAGCCGCTGGCGCATCCGGCGGTGGCGAGCATCCGAAGGCGCAGCCGCCAGGGCCTCACGAGCATCTTTTAAATAAGCCAACCCGCGCGCACCCAAGAGGTCTTGATAGTCTGCCACCCGAAAACCGCTATCACGCCAACCCAAGAGCCATTGTCCCGGAATGCGCTCACCCAAGGTAGCCTCCCAAATGCGCCCGATATCTTCGTAAAACTTGAGCATGGCTGGGGCGGCTGGACCATAAGCAGCGGTGAACCAGTGAGCCTGCAGTTGTTGCACATCCGCCTCAGGATCTGAAAGCAAACGTGATCCGACCCAAGCCTTGGGCGCATCGAATATCCAAAGTGGATCTAATTCAGCATACCAACTATCGACCCCCGCGCGCTGTGCTGCTTTGATGGAACTGGAGAGCGCACCAAAATGGACCCGCGGGAAAGGGACATCGCGCCCGAACCAATAATCCCAGGTGCCGAGGCGCTTCACACCTGACTTACCCCAAGCTGCTAAGCGCTCAGATTCCTCTTCGGCATAAGCTGGGAGCGCATATTGAATACGATCGGCACAAACCGCAGGGAAAATATCAGGGTGTACTGGGAATGAAGGTGGGGCCTGGGCATCCAGATAAGCGAGGGCGCCTAGAGCGCGATCGCCTCCTGGATTCCAGTTGAGTTCAGCTACTTCATTTAAAAACCCAAAAACAAAATCCGATCGATGAGGTCGACCATCAATAACTTGTTCGCCCGGCCAAGCTTCAGGAATATCAGGATAAACTACTGAATCATTAATTCCCATGGGGACGGCTATCTCTCTTGGATTGGCTGTAAGCCAGGCAAAGGCGGCCGCAGCGGCTAAAGGGGCGGCATCGGGGTGGGATAAATCAGGATTAGCTGATCGGCCTCTTTGCGTAGGTGCTAGTGCCACGCCATCGAGTTGGGCAAAAAGTTCAGGTCTCTGCTCAAAAAGCTCCTGGGTAAAAGCAAGGTGAATGCCATGAGTACACCTCGGGCGCTCGCCATAGCCATTGAGACGAGCCCAAGCAATCGCTTCAGGTCCTCGCATACCTGAGATAGCACGCCAAGCGATAGCAGGAACCCAAACTTCATCGGCGGGTGGGCTGACGAGTTCTAGGGCGGCATAATCAGCGCCAGCGTGCGAGGGTAAGACAAATGTCACGCCGAGCGCAGCTTCCGCAAAACGTCCGCAAGCCATGCGCGTAGCCATAGGGCTATTACCAACCAGCACCAAGGTATCACCCCACCATTTTCTAATAGCGGTATCGCCATCGCGCGGAGCGGGGAGAAGTTCAGCCCGTCGGGCCAGTTTAGTATTACCAAGCGCAATGCCGGTCCGTGCAGTCGTACCTTGCTCGAGTCGTACCTCGGGGCGGATTCCCGTCACGCGTTCGCACCAATCGGCGAGTTCTTCAGCAGCAACTAATTCTTCAAAATCAGGTTCAGCCGGAATCCAAATCGGGCCACTCCACTGATTATTAATAAAAAGCGCCTGCGGCTGCGTTCCCTGAGGAGTATGCGCACAGCCAGCGAATGCTAGCATTAGGAGCAGCCAGAAATATTTCTGCACACTGGGAGTCTCTAGAGCCCGAGCAGGGGCGGCAAGCCCTCACCCACGGGCGAGTAAAGATAACTAGGGAAAGGGGGCAGTGGATTAGCATTTAAAGGTGCACAGGGTCGCTGGCCTATGCACCCCTCACTCCTGTTTTCTTTCTGTTGCTTGGTTGTTACACAAGTTTCCGCCGCGGTTTGGTCAGGCGCTGGTAACCCAGACAATATTTGGGACCCAGCCAATTGGCATCAGGGGACGGCGCCGACTTACGAAGATCCGGTATGGGAAATTTCTGCGGGCCTTACAGCGCGGGTCGATACTGCAACTGCTCCCGCGTGGATTATTAAACGTGGTGAAGGCACCTTAGTGTTGGGATCATCGTTACCCGATACGATTAGTTTAGAGGTCGAACAAGGTACGGTGAGTTGGACGGATCCGGTTGCGCTTGGACACCTCCGTCTTAGCGGGGGCCTACTTGCAGCCGGACAAAGTCTGCAGGTCGGGCTAATGGAAATTGCGGGTGCTACTGATTTAAACTTAGCGACCTTACCCAATCTCTCAGTTGGAACCCTCCGCGTAGAAAGTACAGGGACGGTAACCTGGTCAGAGAACGTACTCGCCAGCAGTCTAGAAATTGAAGCGGGTCTGGTTGACTTCACCGATACCCGTGTACCCGCCAGCGTTGCCATCACGCTTAATGGCGGCGAAATGATTGGGGGTATTCTTGAGTCTCAAGTTACTGCCACGGGTGGAACATTAAGTTCTACGATTTTAGGAAACTTTTATTTAAGAGGCGGCCAAGTAACCGCGAATGGCGCACAAATTTATGGGCAAGTTCTCTTAGAAGGCGGCATGCTTTCGGGTTATTTGGGTACCATGGGAAGCATTTTTACTGCCTGGTATGGAGGACAAGTTCATATCGCCGGCACCCTTTATATGGAATCGATGGGGGCTTTAGGTTTTCCGCTGGAATTTGCTGAGTTAACTCAACCCATCGTCGTTACAGGCGAGTTTAGCTCGTCGATGACAAATGTTTTAGATTTTGGCTTAGTCGATTGGCGCGACCCTTATTGGGATGAAATTCGTCAATTCACCGTTATCGATGTTTGGGAAGGCGGGGTTGTAAACGCGACCTTTGCTCACGATGAAACGATAGGGGACGGGCAGGGTTTATGGAGTCGGGCGGATAATACCGAGGGCGACTTAATCATGCGCTGGACCCCACAAGATATCACCCCGGTCCCTGAAGCGTCTACCACTGGCCTCTTAGCCTTGGCAGCGCTAGCGCTGGTTAGCGTCCGCCGAAAGCGGCACGGAAGGCTTCAATAACCCGCTCACGTTCGCCGTCCGTCATACCTGAACCCGAAGGTAGGCACAAACCTTGGGCAAAGAGCTGATCGCTCACGCCTCGCCCGATGTATTCTGTCGAACGGAAGACGGGCTGAAGGTGCATGGGCTTCCAGATCGGGCGCGTTTCAATGTCGGCCTTCTCAAGGGCGAGCCGGATACGTTCACGATCAGTGCCGGCTTCCTGCGGGTTAATAGTAAGACACGAAAGCCAACGTGTCGACTGACCCCAAGGGGCTTCGGGCTGCATTTGCAGTCCAGGCAAATCAGCAAAAGCTTTTTGGTAAGCGGCGAAGTGGGCCCGGCGGCGCGCCACCTTGGCGTCGAGATTTTCCAATTGGCCACGTCCAATACCCGCACAGACATTACTCAAACGATAGTTATACCCTAGCGTCGTATGCTCATAGTGCGGAGCAGGGTCGCGGGCTTGAGTTGCAAGATGACGCGCCTGCTGCGCGAGCGCTTTATCATGGGTAACCAACATCCCGCCTCCAGAGGTAGTAATAATCTTATTCCCGTTAAACGAATGAATCCCGAAGCGCCCCAAGGATCCTGGTGACTTTCCTTGATAGGTGGCCCCAAGGGCCTCGGCAGCATCTTCAATCAGTGCCACACCATGCTGCTCACAAATTTTAATAATGGGGTTAAGGTTAGCGGCCTGACCATAGAGGTGGGCGACGACTAACCCCCGCGGCGCACGACCCGTGCGGGCTTTACGGGTAATAACCTCGGCTAAAATATCAGGATCGGCATTCCAACTTACGGATTCAGAATCAACAAAAACTGGGGTGGCGTTTAAATAAGTAATCGGCGCAGCTGAAGCGACAAAGGTGAGTGTGGAGCAAATCACTTCGTCGCCCTGCCCTACCCCAGAGAGACGAAGCGCCAGATGTAAGGCAGCGGTACCTGAGGCAAGAGCTACCGCATGAGGTGCACCAACCTTAGCCGCAAACTCTCGCTCAAAGGCCTCAAGATTAGGGCCAACTGGAGCCACCCAGTTGCCTTCAAAGGCTTCCGCAACATACCTGCGCTCGGCAGCACCGATATCGGGAGGAGATAGGTAGATTCGGGCCATCTGTATTCAGCGTGGCGAGGCAAGCGGACTGGGGCAATCCGAGACCTTCAACGCCCGATTTTACGGGGCTTTTCCCCACAGCCACAGCCAGAACCGCAACCAGCTGAGGGTTCTTTTTTAAGGCTTTTCATCAGCCTTACGAGCAACCACCCCGAAGCTAAACCCACGAGTAAAAAGGTGAAAATAAGATCTAGGTTCATAGCAGGGCGGTGCCGAGTTGATAAACGCTAACCGCCGCTAACCAAGCTAGCGTAGTCATTAGGAAGAAGGACGCGGCGGCCCATTTCCAACCGCCCGACTCTTGTGCCAGCGTCGCCACGGTTGAGCCACACTGGGAACACAGGGCAAAGAAAACCATCAAGGCAAGAATAGTGGGGAGCGTAAAAATAGGCGTGCCGGCGCGAGGGCCCTCATTCCAGGTAGCGGCGCGCATCGCATCGCGTAAGTGTGCACTGTCAGCCCCAACTTCTTCACCTAAGGCATAGGTTATACCTAAAGTAGAAACAATTACTTCACGTGCTGGGAACGAAGCTAGTACCCCTACGGTAAGCTTCCAGTCAAAGCCTGCGGGATCAAAGGCAGGCTGAAGTCCCTTCCCCATCCGACCCATCCAGGAATTTTCTACCAGTGCCGCTTGGGCTAAAGCATCTGCGCGCTCAACCGTTTCACCTGAAGCCAGCGCTTGGTTTTTAATTTCAGCGGATTTTTCTAAATCTCGCGGGAAGTAAGAAAGCACCCAGATAATAATCGTGAGCGCAAAAATAACTGTGCCCGCTTTACGAATAAACTCGGCCACGCTTTGCCAAACGCGCCATAAAACGTCGCGCATCTTAGGTAGTTGATAGCGCGGTAGCTCGAGTACAAAAGGTGCGGGCCGTACTTTTAAAACCACCCGGGTTAAAATAAAAGTAACAGGGACGGCTACGAGGAGACCGACTAAGTGCATCCCTACCATCGCTACCGATTCCCAGCCCGAACCATACCAAGGCCCGATGAAAGCGGAGCACATCAAAGCGTATACTGGGAACCGCGCCGAACAACTCATGAAGGGTACGGCGAAGGCGGTAGCGAGACGGGCTCTTGGATCTTCAATGGTACGCGTCGCTAAAATACCAGGAATAGCACAGGCATAGCCTGAGAGCAGGGGTACGAAACTTTTTCCATTCAATCCACACCAACCAAAGAGGCGGTCCATGATAAAGGCTGCCCGCGCCATATAGCCGCTATCCTCTAAGATGCCGACTAAGAGAAAGAGGAAGGCAATCTGGGGGAGAAATACGAGAAACGCCCCGACCCCGCCGATAATACCGTCGGTTACCAAACTTTGGAATACCGGCATCGCTTCTAAGGAGGGTGCGACGGCACCACGCGCCCAATCCACTGCCCATTGGATGCCTTCCATGGGTAACTTAGCTAAGGCAAATACCGTCCAAAAAATTCCCAACATGATAACGGCAAAAAAGACCGGCCCGAGCGCCCGATGCAGCAGAAGTTTATCGACGGCTGCGGTCCGTGTTGGTTTAGAGGAACCGCGCACGACCCCTTCAAGATCAATACGTAGGCGCGCATAGTGCACGAGAGGTTCGGCTGCGGGCGGGTTCATACCCGCGCGGCGAATACGCTCTCGGGCAGCTTTTAAGACGGGCGTGCGAGCCTGCTCACTCCAACCCAAGGATTCCGCAACCGTAGGTGCTACATCAAAGAGGAGTCGCTGGGCGAGCGCCTCGGGAACAGGTCGACCCGTGTCACGGGTAGCTAGGGTAGCAACTTCCTTCACCGCAGAAGCCACGACCTCGGGCCATGCCACACGACGAAGCCGATCCGTACTTTTTAAGGTATCGGCTATTAAACGACGTACTTCAGCTAAACCTTCGCCACGCCATGCCGAAACTAACGCAATGGAAATACCGAAGCGCTCGGCAAGTTTATCGACATCGATTTCAATACCTCGGTCACGCGCCACGTCGGCCTGATTAATAACTAGAACCGCTGGCAGACCGAGTTCAGCAATTTGCGAAACGAGAAAACAATTTCTTAAAAGATTAGTAGCATCACAAACCATCAGCACCGCATCGGGTGCGGGCATGCCTTGGTAACGACCAAGAAGGACGTCGATCACCACTTGTTCGTCGGGCGAAATCGCCGCCAGCGAATAAAGTCCAGGTAAGTCGATGAGCTCGACGAGTTGGCCTCCGCCTAAATCACAAGTGCCCGATTTACGTGAAACGGTTACCCCTGGGTAATTGCCCACGCGCTGGCGTAAGCCAGTAAGCGCATTAAAAAGGGTGGACTTACCCGTGTTGGGATTTCCCACCACCGCAATACGGGGTAATGCAGAAGCACTCATGGCTGGGGTGGACGGGGGATAGGACAATCCGCAGCCACATCGACCCAGATCTCCGCCGCCTCTTGTAAGCGCAGACAAATTTCTACCCCGTTGAAACGGAACTCCACTGGGTCACCTAAAGGGGCGCGACGGATAACGGTAACGATCATACCGGGGATAAGGCCCAAGGCCATCAGGCGCTGGTCAACTGGGCGCTCGCTGTTAAGCGAGACCAGTTTCCCGGATTGGCCGGGCATGAGTTGAGAAAGCGAGACCACGCTAATTGAGATTCAATCTCAACTTGTGACCTGTTTGAAAGAAGTCAATGCGTACCGACCTTGCCCTTGCTACAAAAGGTCGGGCTCGCCGAGGGTATCTCCATGCAGTCCCGGCCCCTGGTAAAACCTGACCCTGCCCCGCACGTTCCTGAGGTGATCGATACGGCGGGTATCGGCGGCCACCCCAAGGGGTTAAGTAACCTCTTCTTCGCCGAGATGTGGGAGCGTTTTTCGTTCTATGGCATGCGCGCCATTTTGATGATCTTTATGGTCACATCGGTGGATCAAGGCGGACTTGGCTTCGATCAAACCAATGCCGCCTGGGTTTATGGTAATTACACCATGGCCTGCTACCTCCTTTGTATTTTGGGTGGTTACCTAGCGGATAATTTTGTCGGGGCTAAACGGACGGTAGCTGTCGGGGGTCTTATCATTACCTGTGGTCACTATATTTTAGCCATCGATGCTCTGCCGGCTTTTTACAGCGGCCTCGCTTTGGTCGCAATAGGTACGGGCTTACTTAAACCTAATATCAGTACCTTAGTGGGCGGACTCTACTCTCCGAATGATCGCCGTCGCGACGCAGGGTTCTCGCTCTTTTACATGGGGATTAATTTAGGGGCCTTCATGTCGCCCCTGATCACAGGCTGGCTGGCACAAAGCGAAACCTTCCGGTCCCTACTCACTAGTTGGGGGCTTAATCCAAACAGTAGCTGGCATTGGGGTTTTGGCGCCGCTGCTCTGGGTATGACCGCAGGGATGATTATTTACCTACGACGACTTTCATGGCTGGGCACCATCGGCGAACCCCCAACAAAAGACTCACCGCGGCCATGGGGACAACTTCTGGTCGTCACTACCACCACCTTGTTGCTTTTAGTATTAATCGGTAATGCAGAAGCTTGGCCTTGGGCTCCTTGGGCGGTTGCTGGAGTGGGCATCATTAAATTTGCCCATCTAACGTCATTACTTCGGCCCACTGAACGGCCGCGCATGGGAGCTATTATCGTCTTCTTTACCTCAGCGGTAGCCTTTTGGGCGCTATTTGAACAAGCAGGCTCTACCTTAGCACTCTTTGCCGAACAACTCACCCACAACGAAGTAGGGGGCGTAGGATTTCCCTCTTCATGGTTCCAATCGGCCAATGCTTTATTCGTCTTACTCCTCGCACCAATCTTTGCCTGGGCTTGGGTAAAATTAGGTGACTATGAACCGTCCGTGCCAGTGAAATTTGCGCTCGGCCTATTTTTCCTTGGGCTGTCTTTCATCCTCATGGTGCCAGCAGCGCAGGCAACAATCGACGGTCGCGTAAGCCCGCTGTGGTTACTGGGTGTCTACTTTTTACAGACGATTGGAGAGATGTGCTTAAGTCCAGTCGGGCTTAGCACCATGACTAAACTCGCTCCCGCCCGCCTAGGCGGCATGGTGATGGGCATTTGGTTCTTAGCGGGCGCTTTAGGAAACAAATTAGCCGGCTCACTTGCCGCAGGTTACACCGGAACCGATGCGGAGCAGTTAGCGAACTTCTTCCTTAATCAGGGATTAGTGGTGGGTGGCCTAACAGTCGCCCTGTTCGCGATTGCACCTTGGGTGCACAGATTGATGGACCGAAAGTAAACCTCGTGAAACCAGCAGATGCGTAGGATTTATGAAGTCCTTACCCAAGCTGTTTACTTTAAGATAGACTTGCAGGCGCATTAAATAAAAAGCCCCGGCACACCGGGGCTTTCTAAAATCCTTTAAATCTTACTTACTTCTTTGCACGACGGCGGATGGCAGTTCCCGCGAGGACCAATCCACCGAGGATTAAACCATAAGTGGAGGGTTCGGGAACGGCGGTTCCAACGATTAGAACGTTGTCGTAGTTCTTGTACGGGTTGGTCAAAACCCAGGTGCCTGCGTTGAAATTTTCGAAGGCCAATCCGCTCAAGAACGATCCGCTGGTTGGCCCTGAAAGTACGAGTTGTTGACCGCTGGTAGCGTTGACTTCGGTCTGTAAACGCCACATCACATAACCTACGCCATTACCGCCAAATAGCGTAATTTTTTCAAATGTACTGCTCTGATTAGTCGTGGTATTGGTCAAGACCAACCCAGTATTGAGGCCAGTGACATCAGCCAGCGGATTATCTAAGGCAGCCCCAGCAGTACCGGTCACCACATCCAATCCAAAAGAGGCGTTTCCAGAGCCAAAAGGTACGCTAAAAATTGACCAAGTCGAGTACTCCCCAACCTCCGGGGAGTAAGTTGGTGTACCAGTGTAGCTCCAAGAAAAACGCGTGTCTGCGCCGCCATTCTCAGAACTTAGGGTAGTTGTGAACGCGGGCGTCTGCGCACGAGCAACGGTAATCGAGAACGTGAGAACGGCAGGCAGAACTAGAGCATGCATGGGCAAAGTAGTAATTTTCACTCTATTCAAGTCAAGTTACATAACCCGAGAAGCAGTACGTACCTATGCCTTGAGAGAATATACAGAGATATTATGCAACAACCTGAAGCTTAACTGACACTGGACAATGGTCTGAGCCCTTAACCTCAGCATGAATACGTGGATTAGACCATGCACCGTCTAGACTTTCGGAGGCGAGGATGTAGTCGAGTCGCCAACCAATATTTCTTTCTCGTGCCTGCATGCGATAGGTCCACCACGAGTAGGCTCCGGTTTTCGCAGGATAATGGGACCGGAAAGTGTCTGTAAGATTTAACTCACTCAAGGTTATGCCGAGCGAGTTGCGTTCTTCTTCGGTAAAACCCGCATTGCGCTGATTAGCTTGGGGATGGGCTAAATCAATCGGCGCATGGGCGCAGTTAAGATCCCCACAAACTAAGTAAGGTTTCCCTTGCGTAAGGGTGCCGAGGTGACGGCGAAAATCTTCATCCCACTTCAAGCGATAATCGAGTCGGGTTAATTCACGCTGAGCGTTAGGTACATAAGCCGAAACGACCCAGAAGTCCTTGAACTCAGCCGCTAATACCCTGCCCTCGCGCGGATGGTCGCCAGGAAAATCCGCTACCACCTGACGTGGGGCGACGCGTGAAAGGATAGCTGTGCCTGAGTAGCCTTTTTTATCGGCTTCGTGCCATGCAGTATGGGCGAAGCCTAAATCAAGTGCTTGGGCCTTAACCGTTTCACACTTAGTTTCTTGGAGGCACAAAATATCCGGCGTAGCTTCGGTGATAAAGGTCGCCAAGCCTTTGCCGAGCGCCGAGCGCACACCATTCACATTCCAAGAAACTAGGAGGGGCATAGGTTACTCGAAACAAAGCATCGCTGAACCTTGCTGAGATGATTCCTGAGAAAGTCTTAACGTTTCTCAGGCGTGCCGAAGAGCGTACGCATGCGGCGATCGAGATCGTCGTCGGGCTGTGGCGAAGTTGTTGGCGTATCACTTGGCCGCTTAGGCTCAGCGCGGGGGGCAGGTGTAGGCGCGGGAGGTGCAGGAGGGGGAACAAGGCGAGGCTTGCCTGATATCTCTACAAGGCGGGCACGCGCTTGGGTCTCTAAGTCTGTAACTTTGTGATCAACGATGAACTTAGCGCCTTTGGCACGAACCTCAACCGTACCATCTCCAAAGACTTTACTTACTTGGAGGCGCTCACCTGCAGCTAAGGGCAATTCACCAATCACCTCCGTGCCTTGAAGAATTTGGGCATCGATCGCCTTACTCAGCGTAATAACCAAAGGCCAAGCGGCAGGCTTAATGCAGAGCTCAGCAAAATCGACCGGGGTTAAATCGGCCGGCGATACTTCAGGAGGGGTCGTTACCACTGGAGTGGGTTCGGGATTGGCAGGCTGAGGCGCTGGCTCAGGAACTTGGGTTACAGGTTCAGGCTCTTCTTCGACCAGTTGCTGGGGCTTGGGTGCCTCAGCAACCGGGGCGGGCGCAGGCGCGGGAGGGGCGATTGGCGTAGTACGACCAAAAAGGTTGGAGTTGTCGGGCGGCTGAACGGGCTCAGGCACAACCTGCACTTGGGCGGAAGGGGTGCTGGACGGCTTAGGCGCATTCGCCAAGCGCACGTTCTCTTGCTGCTTCACCCAGAGCAACGAGCCGAGGATGCCGAGCGTAGCTCCCAGCAGGACGAGAAGCGTGCTTTTAATCAAAGATACCATAGAAAGGTTTAGGTGCCGGCTTTAAGTTCAACCACATCGTGGGGAGCTGACTCACGTTGGCCAGCGGGTGAAACCCGGATGTAGCGGGCTAGTCTACGATGTTCTTTAAGATTGCGAGCGCCAAGATAGCCTAGGCCGCTCTGCACCCCGCCACAAAGCGTACCTAACACCTTATCGACGGTGCCTGAAACTTCCTTCAAGGCTTCAATGCCTTCAGGGGCCACCTTAGAATGTTTACTGTGCGGTGCCGCGTGACCGTAGCGTGCGGCCGAGCCTTGACGCATCGCTTCAAGCGAACCCATCCCACGATACTCTTTATAGGTCTTACCATTAATCTCGAGGATCTTGCCTGGAGCCTCGCGACAGCCGGCGAGGAGTCCACCAAGAATAACGCCATCAGCAAGCGTGAGGGCTTTTACAATATCCCCACTCTTACTAATCCCACCGTCGGCGAGAATTCGGATGCCTTTCTTCTGGGCCGCAAGTGAGCATACATGGAGGGCGGTGAGTTGGGGAATGCCTACGCCAGCAACCAAGCGGGTGGTACAAATTGAACCAGGACCTTGCCCCACCTTAATCGCATCGGCACCGGCAGCTGCGAGAAAATCAACGCCTTCACCACTGGTGACATTACCCGCAATCAGGGTGAGTTGCGGGAAAGCTTTTCTTAAGAAGCGGGTAGCCTCGCCAATACCTTTAGAAAAACCGTGGGCACTCGAAACCGCTACCGCATCGAGCCCGGCCTCCACTAAGGTCTCAACGTGACGGATGAGGCGCTTTTGTTCAACCGCACCATCTTCCGTGCGGGGAACAGAAACGGCAGCTCCCACTCGTAAGCGAAAACTCGCATCGCGGCTGGGGCGGAGATTAGCCCGGGATTCTTCGGCGAGGCGCTCGATATCGGAAAGGGTGAAAAGACCGCGCAAGTGGCCCTTACCATCGGTCACGAGTAATTTGTTTAAACCTACCTTATCAGAGAAAATACGGTCGGCCGTAGCAATGGGGTCTTTGCCTAAATCTTTTTCGGAAACGGAAAGGACTTTTTCAGCCGGAATCATGGCGTCTTTAACCGACCGAGCGCGGTGGCGGTCCTTAACCGCATTACCTGGGAGTAAGCCTAAAAGTCGTCCATCTTTTGCTACCACGGGGAAGGTACTGAAAGACAATCCATCGCGATCAATGCGAGCCAAGACATCCCCAATTAATAAGTCAGGGGTAACGGTCGCAGGGTCGGCTATCATGCCGTGAATATGATTCTTAACGCGCAGCACTTCGCGGAGCTGATCGTCTTCCGACATATTATAATGGAGTAGACCGAGACCGCCATTAAGGGCCATAGCGATGGCCATCTGGTGTTCCGTAACGGTATCCATGTCTGACGACACCACAGGTAAGGAAAGGGTTAGGCGGTCGGATAAGGTGGTATCTAAACGCGTGTCACGCGGTAATACATCTGAGTAAAGAGTGGCGAGGGTGACGTCATCATACGTCAAACCCACCCCGGCGTGACGGGCAAAGAACTCTTTGGCGGGCAGATAAAAATCGGCGTCGGAATGACGCGCGGGCTTCTTCTTTGGGGAAACGGACATGGTGTGCGTGTTTCCCCAAGGGGTGTTAGGGAAACATCCCCTCCTGGGCAAGGAGAATAGGGGCAGTCTTGCCACTTCCCCACTTACTAGGAACATTAAGGGGTGGCTGATGGCTCCTTTCAGTTTCGTCGCTTACGGCGTCATTTCAAAAATCCCCTCCAGACGGGTTCGGGTACGGTAAGTCATATCGACCGCTTACTCTTACGCGTCGAGTCCGCTCAGGGCATTGGCTGGGGTGAAATCGCCCCTTGGCCAACCTTCCCGGTCGAAAAAATTACCGACGCTCTAAACTTCCTCGAAGCCGCCAAGGGCAACCTTGCCGCGCTCTATGCAGGAATTGCGGGATATGAACAGCAGTTCCCTTGCCTTATGGCTGCCCTGGCCATGGCGCGTGATGGGGCGACTATTCAATCAACCTCCGTAGCCCTTCCTTGTACGGGACTTGTCCCCATGGGCGCTCCAGCCGAACGACTGAAGTCACTCTATGAATTGGGCTATCGTAGCATAAAAATTAAAATTAGTCCGGAAACCAACTTGGTCGCCCTTGAAGCTAAGATCGCAACCTTACCTTCTGACTTAACCCTGCGGCTCGATGCCAACGGTTCACTTCCTCCTGAGCGAGCCCGCGATTGGATTCATTTCACGCAAGGTACTCCGCAAATTGAATTCCTCGAGCAACCGCTCGCAGCCGGACATCCCGAACTCCTGCAACACAGCGGCAGTAAAATAGCCCTCGATGAGTCAGTAACCCAACCCGTCGGTAACCTTGCAGCTGAATCCTGGCCGGGGCTTTTTGTCATCAAGCCAGCGTTATCCGGCGACTGGGGTCCAGTTGCTGCTTGGGCTAAGGCGCGACCTGGGCGAGTGGTGCTTTCTTCAGCTTTTGAAACCGCGATTGGCCGTCAGGCAGGTTTAGTTTGGGCGTCGGCCCTTAACCTCAATCGCGCCGTGGGCTTTGATACGCTCAATTACTTTGAGTCTGATGGTTGGGAAATGCATAACTCAGGACCGGTCGTAAAAACTTTAGACGGGTTTGATTGGGAGGCTTATTGGAGAAAAAATCCATGAGAGGCGTGCTGAATTTTCAGACCGACCCTGAGCTGCACTTGCAAACGACGCTGGCAGCACTCGAACGGCGTGAGCCTATTTTCTTGGGTAACCCACGCTGGTCACCCGAACAGCGGGCGGCCGCCTTGCGCTTGGTTCCTTTAGGTTGTCGGGTTGAGGGCACATCCGACCCCGCGCGCGGCGTAGCCCCGTGTGATTGGCCAACCGCTTGGTCTGGGCGACTGATGATTCCCACGGGCGGTACCGGGGGCACGGTACGTTTTGTGATTCACGACGAACGCACCCTTTCTGCCGCTTGTGAGTCACTGCGCCTAGCACTTGCGGCACGTAACTTAAACGGCCCTTTGCATGCTGCGATTGTTACGCCGCCTTGGCATGTGAGCGGACTGATGCCCGCGCTTCGCGCCCGCCACACTGGCGGGAGTTGGGCTTGTGCCCCAGGTAATTTCTTAGCGGAAAATCCTTTACCCGAGATTCACTTACCTCCGGGCGGTCACCGCTTGATTTCACTCGTCCCTACTCAACTTCAACGCCTGCTCGTGCATCCTGCTGGCGATGCTTGGCTGCGCCAGTGGGAGGTTATTCTCCTCGGCGGTGCTTCGGTGTCGGCTGAACTTTGCCAAGTCATTCAACAACGCCGCCTGCCCGTTGCTATCACCTATGGTATGACCGAGACCGCGGCCGCAGTGGCATTAGCGTGGCCGGAAGATTTTCAAGCCAGAGGTTTACCTGCCGGCCATCCCTTACCAGGCGTGGGCATGGCATCACGTAACGGACAACTAGAAATCGAGTCCCCCAGTTTAGGTTTAGGCGTTTGGCCTACGCAGCCATTAAAACGTCCCTACCTAACGGGTGACCTCGGAGAGCTTTTGCCCGATGGTCGGGTGATTGTTACAGGTCGAGCCGATCGGGTGTTGATTAGCGGAGGCGAGAAAGTAGACCCTGCGCGAGTTGAGCGTGTGCTGTGTGGGCCAGGTCTTGCCCAATCAGCTTGGGTGACGGGTCTGCCTGATGCCACTTGGGGTCAACTCATTGTCGCCACCGTAGTCGCCCCGCCTGAACTCGAGACCGCTTTAAGAAAGGTTGCCGATGAGGCACTCGAGCCCGCTGCACGCCCGCGGCGTTACTTATTTGTTTCAGCTCTACCCTATGATGAACGAGGCAAGCTTCCGCTGCGGCCCGATCAATTTAACGTTTAATCTAAACTTAACTGCGTGCCGCGCGCCAAATCTTAAGGCAGCTCGCCACGAGTTCGGCAAATTGTTCGAGAGGAACTTGGCTGGGTCCATCTGAGAGGGCGCGTGCAGGATCAGGATGGGTCTCTAAGAAAAGTCCGCTCGCGCCAGCGGCGAGGGCGGCGCGGGCTAATACGGGGACAAACTCACGCTGACCGCCCGAGGCACCCCCAGCAGCGCCAGGAAGCTGCACGGCGTGCGTAGCATCCATAATCGTCGGCCAGCCATTTGCTGCCATGATGGGGAAGCTGCGCATATCGACCACGAGGTTTTGGTAGCCGAAGGTGGTCCCACGATCAGTCTGCCAAATTTCTTTTGCACCGGCGCCGGAAAGTTTATCGACGACGTAACGCATCTCAAAAGGGGAAAGGAATTGCCCCTTCTTAACGTTAACCACTTTCCCTGTCTGAGCTGCAGCCACTAGCAAATCCGTTTGCCGACACATGAAGGCAGGAATTTGTAAGACATCAGCAACCTTGCCCACGGGAGCGCATTGCTCGGGGCTATGGACGTCTGTTAAAAGTGGAAAACCATAGTCGCGGCGCGCGAGGGAAAGTAATTCAAGCCCCGCCGCTAACCCGGGGCCGCGGTCTGCGTTCAGCGAGGTGCGGTTAGCCTTATCATACGAACCTTTAAAAATGATATTTAATTCAGGATTTTTATCGGCAATTACACGCAGCTCTTTGGCTACGGTACGCACATTAGCTTCAGACTCTAGCGAACAAGGGCCGGCAATAAGAAGAAGGCGACGCGGGTCGTGAAGCATGGGGTGAGATTAAGGAAAGATAGGAAAAGGTCGAGGCTCAGTCACGCTTGAGCCACCGCAAGACTTCAGCGAGGGGGCGGGTATTAATGACTTGGTCGGCGGTCAGCCAGCCCTTGCGAGCCACATTGATACCTAAGCGCGTGAAGGGCAAATGATCTACGTGGTGGGCGTCGGGATTAATGGAGCACAAGACCCCTTTTTCTGCAGCCCGGCGCCAATGCGTCCAATCCATATCTAACCGGCGAGGGTGCGCATTTAGTTCGATAGATTTTTTATTAGCGGCGGCCGCATCCACCACCTTGGCTAAGTTTACTTTATAGGCCTCACGCTGCAGTAATAGCCTGCCTGTAGCATGACCTAAAATGTGCACATAGGGGTTTTCTAAAGCCTTAATAATACGGGCGGTCATGGCTTCTTCATCTAACTGCATTGAGGCATGAACCGAAGCTACCACCACATCAAGTTTGGCTAAAATCTCGTCGGGATAATCGAGGGTACCATCCTTGAGAATATCTACCTCACTACCGGAGAGAATACGGACGCGATTACGACCTGACTTATTAAGTGCCTTGATAGCCGAAATCTGCGCTAAGAGCCGGTCAACCTCAAGACCTCCTGCATAGACGCTGGTTTGTGAGTGATCGGTAATGCCCAAATATTCCCAACCTAACGCGTCGGCCGCATCCGCCATTTGCTCAAGGGTAGATTTACCATCTGAGGCGGTGGTGTGATTATGAAAAGATCCCTTTAAGTCGCTCGCTTCTAGTAAACGCGGCAGTTGATGATTTTCTGAGGCATCAATTTCCCCCTGCCCCTCGCGAAGTTCCTGAGGAATCCACGGTAAGCCCAAAGTCTTAAAAACCTCGGCCTCAGAATCTGCTCCCGGGGCGGTCTTGCCTGGTTCTGTAGGCGTAAAGCCCCATTCGCTCATGCTAAGCCCGCGACTTAAGGCGCGCTGACGCATGGCAACATTGTGTTCTTTGGAGCCAGTGAAGTGGTGCAGCGCAAAGAAGAATTGAGCGGGAGGAACCACCCGAAGGTCGACTTGTAAGCCGCCTTCAACGCGGACGCTGGATTTAGTTTGCCCGTGTGCGGTTACTTCAAGGATGCCTGGCTGAACCGTGAACCAATCCATAATCGGCGCAGGTTCGTCGGACGCTACGATGAAATCTAAATCTCCCACCGTCTCTCGATTACGTCGGAAAGAACCTGCCGCCTCAGCGCGCTTAACTTGCGGCAAGGCCCGTAAACCTGCGAGCAAGGTAGTGACAACGCTCTCTACCGAAACCCAGAGGTGGCGTTTTCCGTAAGCTTCTCGATTACGAATCCCAGCGAGGAGAGCGTTTTGGGTTTTTTCACCAAAGCCTTTGAGCTCAGCTACCTTACCCTCATTACAAGCTGCTTGTAGCCCAGCTAAATCAACCACCCCGAGTTCTTGCCAGAGGCGCCGGGTTTTCTTGGGCCCCATCCCAGGGATTGATAAAATTTCTGGAAGCCCAGGAGGCAACGAAGCACGGAGTTTATCGAGAAAATCTAAACGTCCATCATGCCTGAGTTTACTAATCTTATCCGCCAAAGCTTCGCCGATACCAGGTTTCTCTGCGAGCTGACCGCTGGCAATGAGCGTGTCGAGGTCGTCGGTTAGCGTTTCGAGTAAACGGGCACCGTTACTATAAGCGCGAATTTTAAAAGGGTTCTCGCCTGAAAGTTCGAGGAGTTGAGCGATTTCATCAAGCACCTCGGCAATACCGTGGGCATCAAGGCTCATCGGCGTTGAGCTCGGGCGGCTTGATAAATAGCACTGAGCGCCGCGAAATCCTGCTCACGGGTGCCACTTTCAATAATGTGATCATAGGCCGAGGCGCAGGACATCTCCACCGCGGAGACTTGCAGTCTTCTTTCAATTTCATCGGCGGCATCGGTGGCCCTTCCACTTAGCCGGCGACGTAATTCGGTGACATCACTTACCTTGACAAATACCGTCACCAAATCGCCTGCGAGTTCAGGATTTTTCGCTACTTGGGTACGCAGGGTGGCAGCACCCTGTACATCAAGGTTTACCAAGGCGTCATGCCCGGCGGCAAGTTGACGCGCTACATCGGCTGCTCGTAAGCCATAGAGCCGCGTATGGACGCGAGCATGCTCGAGAAAGCCGCCGGCATCTAAGGTCTTTTGAAAAACTTCTGGGGTGAGAAAATGGTAATCCACGCCATCAATTTCACCCTCGCGTGGCACGCGGGTGGTGCAAGTTACCACTCGGGTTAAGGTTGCGGCATGAGCGGCTACCAACTGATCGCAAAGCGTGGTCTTACCGCTTCCGGCTGGACCGGAAAGAACCAAGAGGAGGCCGCGCCTTTGCTGTCCCATCACGGTAGAGTGAGGGCGCGACCGACGGTCGCAAGCGCAGTGGCAAGAAGGATAGCCCCGACCGTGTATCGTAAGGCGGGTCGGGCAAGAAGCCCATCGGTGTGGCGCACAAAAGCTCCAGGCGAGGTTGCCCACCAAAGCCCCGGGATAACCAATAAAAGATAACAAATCCAAGCGTTGAGTGCACTTTCAGGCAACTGCATCCAGCCTGCATCAAGCACCGCACGCGCTAAAAACATCATCAAACAACCCAGCGCGCGCACGGGCAAGAGGTCGGGTAGCCAAATAAAAGCGGCTAAGCCTCCGAGCACAAAAATTATCAAGACAGGTAAACGCGGGAAACCCGCCAAATCAGGTTGGGGTAAATTACCGAGGTGCCAGCCCAACATAAAAATTGCGGCCAAGCCGAGTACCGCTCCAACGGATTTGGACCTCCTCAAGGAAATCCAGAGATAGGGAGCAACTAAGGTTTGGATGGCGACAAGGGTAAGTACGCTGGCGAGGAGCCATGTCGCTACAGTTAAAGACATAACCTTGGTTCAAAGCATTTTGAGGCCAAGGGCGAGAACGGACTCTCTGGGCTGGTCAGTGTATTTATCCATGGCAGCCGACTCGGTTTGACTCCTCTTTGTAAAAAAAGGATACTGAATGGTAGGATGAGTTCAACCCAGCCAGATGACGCACCCCCTCCCCCCGAGGCTGAAGGTGACCTCGAGGCTATAGGGCATGAAGATCAGGCGACTGAAAGCATCCGGCCGCGACTCCCCTTTTGGAAACGCATTGGGGGCGAGGGGCTGGTTATCTCCGTGGTTCTTCACGGCATTTTATTAGTCATCTTTGCAGTTTGGGTTATCGCTACCATCACGGATACCGCCACGACCGATCCTGATACGTTTGCCACCGGACAAGGGGGAGGAGCAAAAGGAGAAAAGGCGCGAGTATTCGAGCACAAGATGCAGCCACGTAATGCTCAAAATCTTGCCCGCAATACCGCGCGTATAACTTCAAAATCTTCAACCGCTTCGGTAGCCTTACCTGATCTTCCGACCACCGCCACGCCTTCGTTAATGTCAGGGCTGACGGGTGGCGGTGCCTCGAAGGGTTTTGGTGGCGGCTCGGGTGGCGGCATCGGTGCTGGCAAGGGCATCGGTGTCGGTAGCGGTAGAAATTTTGTGGGCATGTTTGGCGGCGGTTTTAAACGCGCCAACGCCCTAGAGGGGACCCTTTATGATTTAAAACAAGACCCCAAAGGTAAACAGCTGGTTAAGGACCGACCCGAGCGCATTGGTGAGATGCGCAGGGCTTTTGACGTCCTCGACCGCGGATGGAAGTCAGCTAAGGCCCACCTAGATAAAACCTACAAGCAAGCTGAGAAGAAACTCTATACCGCAAATATGCTCATCCATCCGCTTGATGCGGGCGAGGCAACTAAAGCCTTTGACTGTGAAAAGGAGATTCAGGCTCCGGGGTGGCTGGCTTATTATGAAGGCTGGTTTGCGGTTCCTGAATCAGGCGATTACCGGTTTCATGGCTTTGCAGACGACATGATGGCGGTAGCGGTGGACGGTAACACGGTGCTTTCCGCTTTCTGGCCAGGCCAAGGCAATGGGGGTATCATTACCTTTCGCTCGGGCTGGGAGCCTAAAGATGCTCACAAGGTTGATGGTAGAATGTTCCGCAGTCCGAAGATGATTGGCCATCTCGGCGCTCGTTACAAAGGGGGCTGGATGCCGCTGCGCAAAGGACAGGCCTATTTTATCCAGATCGCGATTTCAGAATCTCATGGCGGTATTTTTTCTTCCGAACTCTTAATTGAGAAAAAAGGCGTCACATACACTAAGGGTAAACTAGAGGACGTTATCCCCTACTTCATGCTCGAGCCTATGAGTCCAGAAGAAATTAAGCTTAAACTGGGTTGGAAAATGCCTCGCGGTTGGGGATACGGCCCTGCAACGCCTTGGCATATGGACGGGGCCACGGAGGGTCCTTCCTTCGGCGTAGAGATTAATAATGTTACCCCGCGCCGGGGCTCACGCTAAAGCAGTTACGCTGGCTTTTAGCGGGTGAGTTAACTTATTGTATCTGGGTGAGTCAGTTACCCACTGAACCCCCAGCAGAAGAACCCCTGCTACCAAGTGAGGGTGAAGTAGTTGTTGGTGATCAAGAAACTTTAACTGACGCATCGCTCCGCCCGAGACTCCCTTTTTGGAAACGCATCGGGGGTGAGGGTTTAGTCATCTCAGTCATTTTGCATGCTATTCTCCTCATCGTTTTTGCGGTTTGGGTTATTGCTACCATCACAGATACCGCGACTACCGATCCTGACACTTTTGCTACTGGATCGGGCGGAGGTGCTAAAGGAGCCCAGGCCAAAATTTTTGAGCACAAGATGCAGCCCCGGAATGCTCAAAACTTGGCGCGTAATGCCTCTCGAATAACCACTAAGTCTGCCACTGCCTCGGTAGCTTTGCCTGATTTACCTACTACGGCGACGCCTTCGCTAATGTCGGGCATGACCGGCGGAGGATCCTCAAAAGGGTTTGGCGGCGGCTCGGGTGGCGGGATTGGCGCCGGCAAAGGCGTGGGTGTAGGCAATAGCCGAAATTTTGTCGGCCTCTTCGGAGGAAAATTTGGGGGCGCTGGTTTAACCGGCAACTTCTATGACTTAAAGCAAACGTCTTCCCAGAAAGCTACTTTAATGATGGGACCCGATCCTGAAAATATTGGGCCGCAAAATCTTCCCGCAGTTAAAGCCTACACCAAGGAAGTGCATGAGTTTGTTCGTAATGGCTGGAGTGAGAGTCGGTTAAGAAAGTTTTTCCGGGCGCCAGAGCAATTGATGGCTACGCAATTTTTCATTCCGCGCACCTCGGCGAGTGCAGCTCCAAAGGCCTTCGGAGTGGAAGGCCTAGTAAAACCTTCACGCTGGATTGCACACTACAAGGGTCGTATCCGAGCTCCTGTAGATGGTAAATTTCGCTTCGTTGGTTTTGGCGACGACTTACTCGTAGTTCGGTGGGATAATAAAGTCGCGCTCGATGCTGGTTATGACGCCCCTTCAGTTGATGCAGTTAATGTAGTTCACGGAGATGATCCCTTTCGTGAATACACGGAGTTTGCTGGTAAGCCTAAAATTCCATTTTTTGACTACCACGGCATTGTGCCGAATTCAAACGCAGCACGCCTAAGAGCAGGCCCCTGGATTGATGTGCGTGCAGGTATGGATTATTCCATGGAAGTCATCATTGGAGAAACTCCTGGGGGCGGGTTCTTCTCGCTTCTTGGGATTGAGGTATCGACTGGAAAGCGCGAAGGGGGGCAATTTTTAGGTGAGCGCCGAACCAGGCTCTTTAAAATTGGCTCGGGCGAGCTCCCTCCTGAAATTGCTAATGGTGCGGGTACGGGTTGGGAAATGGACCCCGGCGATTGGACCTTCCAGCCAAGCGGTGGTGCTAAGGTGACTCGTTAAGTACTAAGCGCCCTAATTATATAAGTTTATTCGGGCGCCTTACTTACCCCACGCTCAACGAGTCTCCGCTCGGCCCAAGCGGCGGCCTCGGCTAAAACAGGATCGGGATGATGGAGGAGTCCTTTAACAGCTGACACATCCTCAGGCTTACCCGTGTTGCCTAAAACTATAAGAGCGTTCCTCCACCAGCGCGCCAAGCCGAGTCGCTTGATAGGCGTGCCGGCAAAAGTTCGGGCAAAGTCCTCTTCCTTCCAAACTAAAGTTTCGCGCAAAGGCGGTAACGGGCGGGCCGCGAAACGGGCTTCGCGTGTAGCAACCGCCCATTTATTCCAAGGGCAAACCGTCAAGCAATCATCACAGCCAAATACCCGGTCTCCCAGCGCCACGCGAAACTCTTCAGGTATAGGACCCTTATGCTCAATCGTGAGGTAGGCTAAACAACGACGGGCATCGAGTTGGTAGGGAGCAGGAAACGCTTGGGTTGGGCAGGCGTCTTGGCAACGGGTGCAGGAACCACAACGATCGGGCTCAGGAGTATCTGCGGGCAACTCGAGCGTGGTAAGAATAACGCCAAGTAAAAGCCAGGTGCCTTGGCGGCGATGAATCAGTAGTGTATTCTTTCCCTGCCAGCCTAGACCTGCAGCTGCCGCTAAGGGTTTTTCGAGCACGGGACCCGTGTCGACATACGGGCGATGGACGCCGCCATGGAGATGGAGGGTATCGCAGACCTGCTTGAGCTTTTGTAAGAGGACGTCGTGGTAGTCGCCACCCAGTGCATAAGTCGCGACCTTATAACCTCGCTCGGGTTGCGGCTGCCATGAGTTCGCACCTAAAACAATAATACTGCGGGCTTCAGGTAAAACTCGCGTGGGGTCGGTACGGCGTTCGGGGTCGCGGGCCATCCAAGCCATGTCACCGTGATACCCTTCGGCTAACCAGCGGCGAAAATAGTCGGCTCTTAACTCAACAGGTACGGCAGTGACGCCAAAGGCTGAAAAGCCTAGCGCCTCAGCGGCTTGCTTTAACTGCGCCTTGAGCGCCGCGCCTGACATAAATTAGGAGACCAAAACGGAAACAACCCGGGCAACAATCTCATCAACTGGAGCGAGTTTGCCTCGGCCCTCGTAACCGCAAGCCAGTACGCCCTCACAAGCATCAACAACAACATGACCCCGCGCTTGTAGTGTACGCAGGTTAGCCACGGTAGCGGGGTGCTCGAGCATCTTGCCATTCATCGCTGGGCATAGCATCACGGGCGCAGGCGTAGCTAAATAAATGCTGCTGAGTAAATCGGGAGCTAGGCCGTGGGCAAATTGTGCTAGGCAATCCGCAGTTGCAGGGGCAACCAGAAGTAAATCTGCGGTATCGGCGATTTCGATATGTCCAGGAACCCAACCCTTACCTTCATCCCACAAGTCGTGCGCTACGGGATGACGTGAAAGCACCTGCAGGGTCATAGGTGTAATGAACTGGGTTGCCCCCTTGGTCATCACTACCTGTACCGTGGCCCCGAGCTTAACAAGCGCTGAGGTAAGATCGGCTGCTTTGTAAGCGGCAATCGAGCCTGTTACCCCTAAGACAATGCGTTTGCCGTCAAGTTGAGCCATTTCTCTATTAGTAACTAAGCCTTAAACAAAGGAAAGCAACGAGTGAGCCGCAAGGGTTGGGCTGGATTTATAGAGGGAAAGCCTTATTTTAAAGGCGTGGTGTCACCCCAACCTCCATCTGATTCAGAGCCTCTAGAGCCCTTGCCTCCCGAAGGTGAAGAGCAGGCCGTAGTCTATGAGGATGAACCTACTGGCGAACCCTTAAGGCCACGTCTTCCTTTCTGGAAACGCATCGGTGGTGAAGGTTTAGTTATCTCCGTAGTTTTACACGCCATTCTGTTAGTGATTTTTGCCGTATGGGTCATTGCCACCATCACGGACACTGCGACCACTGACCCTGACACCTTTGCCACCGGTTCAGGGGGCGGTGCAAAAGGTGAGCGGGCAAAAATCTTTGAGCATAAAATGCAGCCCAAAAACGCCCAACAATTAGCGCGTAATACGAGCCGCATCACCTCTAAGTCAGCTACGGCATCGGTCGCTTTGCCTGATTTACCCACCACCTCAACTCCCTCATTAATGTCGGGGATGACGGGGGGTGGCTCCTCAAAGGGTTTTGGCGGTGGCTCGGGTGGCGGGATTGGTGCGGGTAAAGGTGTGGGGGTTGGCAATTCGCGAAATTTTGTTGGACTCTTTGGGGCTAAGTTTGGTGCGAATGGATTGTCGGGCACCTTTTACGATATCAAACAAACCAAAGAACGTAAGGCTACCAATGCTCAGCCCTATCCTGCTGGTATGGAGCCTTATCGCGATGTCATAAGAAGCTTTTTGAGCAGCAACTGGAATACCAACAAATTTGACCGCTACTTCCGCGCCCCTGAGACCTTAATGATGAGTCAGCTTTTTATTCCAGGGCGATCTGCCAGTGCAGCCCCGGTAGCCTTCGGCGTTGAAAAAGAGGTTCAACCTTCACGCTGGTTGGTGCACTACAAAGGTACGGTGCGCGCCCCTCAGGCTGGGACGTTTCGTTTTGTAGGTTCAGGTGATGACTGGCTGATTGTGCGCTGGAATCGTAAAATTGCCTTTGATGAAGGCTATGAAACCTTCGAAGTAAAAGGGGGGAAGTACACCGATTTCAGTCAGGTAGTTGATGTACAGGTCCCTATTGATCGTACGCCTGGTGGTCGTCATTATCTCAAATGTGGACCGTGGATTACGGTTAGAAAAGGGGATGCTATACCCATAGAGATACTTATGGGAGAGGGACCAGGAGGGAGTTTTGATGTCTACCTCGCCATCGAAGTCGCCAAGCCCAAGAAAGAAAAAGGTGAGTTTGTCGGTGAAGGCTCGCTGAAGCTTTTTCGCACCACCAATGACCCCGTGCCAGAGGAAATTCAAAATCCTGGCCGCAATTTAACCATCGATATGCAAGCCGAGGGTTGGGTTTTTGAAGCGACCAAAACAACAACGAGTAGATAATAAGGCTTTGTTTTAAAAAGCCTTAGCGCCTGGAGCAGTGCCCTTCATCCTCGCCAAGGCAATTCACCTGCCGGAGTAACCTCGAGAAAATCTTTCCAGAGCTGGTGTTCGTCGGCAGTGAGTGAAGCGGCCATCAGCATCCGCCATTTCGGGCGTTGTGGGGCACGACGAAGTTCCATGCTAGCTTGAGCAGGTAGACGATTGCCTTTGCGGGCGTTACAGCGAATACAGGCAGTTACAATATTTTCCCAGGTGGTAACCCCTCCACGGTCGCGCGGGACAACGTGATCGAGATTAAGTTCTTCTTCGGGATAGCGGCGGCCGCAGTACTGACAGGAGTGGCTATCCCGCAGATAAACATTACGGCGATTAAAACGAATATCCCGGCGAGGAACCCGATCATATTCACCCAGCAAGACCACGCGGGGCGGCACTAAATGAATACGTGGGGTGCGAATGGCGATGGCTTCAGGGGGCGGGCAGCGGCGAGAATATTCCAACCATGCCTCAGCTGGAAATACGCGGTGATCACCTTCATCGAGGTGTAAAATTGAAGCACGTCCGCGAAAAACTAGGTTTAGGGCACGCCTTAAACCGACAATATTAACCGGCTGCCATAGGCGGTTAAGAACAAGAACGCGTTGGTCAAGGCGACCGGGCACATGCCAACTGTGCCCAAGAATGCCGTGGGGTCAACGCGGGGAAGTCTTTAGCTGAGCAACACCCAGAGCAGGAGTGCAGCGAAGGTCACACCAATCACCATCCAAATTAAGCTGTCCTTGCTCATGCTAGAGGCCAAAGGAGCCGAAGGGGCTTCCTCGGCATCAGTGCCCAAATCAAGCGGGCGGCGGGAGGCACGAACCGAGTGATGGGTATTAAAATCAGCTACTGCCTTCTCCTCATCAAGACGGAGGTACTTGGCATAAATCTTCACAAACCCACGCTTATAAACATCGGCTAAGGGGATAGACTCAAATTGGTTAGCCTCCATCGCCTGGAGATAATCACCGCGGACTTTGGTTACATCAGCGGCTTCGCGCACGGTAACACCGAGGCGCTGACGGGCTTCTTGAAGACGTTCACCGAGGGACTGCATGAGGCTTCTAGACTCCCCTTTGCCAGGAAGATGGCAAGCCTAGGGTGCCAACCTAGGCTTAAAGTCCTGAAATCCAAATAAACGGGGCAGCAACCCACCCAACTAAGCCACCCAAGAAAGCCCTAAAGGGGCCGAGATTAATCAAAAGCAACAGGACCCATGGGGCATAGGTAGAAATCTGAATAAAGGTCTCCTCCGTCATACCCACCAAGCGCCGAAGCAAGCGGCCACCATCCAGGGGTGGTATCGGAAGTAAATTAAAAGCCATCAGACTCGCATTCAAAAGGAGTGCGAGGAGTAAAAATCTTTGCATCTCAAAGCTAGGAATCCACCCCAGCAGGCCAGCTAAGGCGGTACCAAGAGCGACAATGATGCAAAGTAGTAGGTTCATGGCTGGGCCAGCCAAGGTTGTTAAAATATCATCCCAATAACGCGTACGGGGATTAGCGAGTAAGACCTGAACAGGCTTACCCCAGCCGATAAGGGCAATGGGTGCCCCTCCACCAAAAAACGCCGGCCAAAAAATCATTACCCCAGGAATAAGTAAGGTACCAATCGGATCAATGTGTGCCATGGGGTCGAGCGTGACCCGGCCTTGAGCACGCGGGAGTGGATCCCCGCGTAAGTCAGCCACCCAAGCATGACCAAATTCATGGATGCTTATCGATACCACTAAAAGAATCATTAGCAGCGCGCCTTGGCGCAGGGCCTCCATGTCTATAGCGGCAAACATCATAACTCCATAAACTACCAACGCAGCAGCGACTAAAGTCAAACTGTGGTACGCGACTAACCTAAGTAAGTGGGCACGAAGTGCGTGGGAGTTGTGCCTTGAGACCTTAAGCATCTGGGGTTAAACCCAAGGTATGTCCTTAGCTTTGCGTACACGGCTTGCGGAACGTCGGGGTCTCCCCCGCCCCCATGCCCAAACCTTAGCTCGCCTGCGCACCCCTCGAGCGATTCAGGACTGGTTAGTAGACTTGCCGCAGAATTTTGAGCCGGATGGTGATACGGTACGCTCTGTGCAAGGCGCGATGGACGCTAATTGTGGTCATTGTATCGAAGGGGCAATGATTGCGGCCTTTGCTTTATGGCTACAGGGGCACCCTCCCCTGCTCTTAGATTTTTGTGCCCACCGCGATATGGACCACGTGATTGCGCCGTTCAAAGTGAGGGGTAAGTGGGGCGCAATTTCTAAAACTAACTACACCTGTCTGCGTTGGCGCGACCCCGTTTACAGCTCGGTGCGCGAGTTGGCGATGTCCTACTTCCACGAATACGCTAAGGGCCCACGCAAAACCTTACGAAGTTACTCCGTACCTTTTGACCTGCGTAAGCTTGGCGACACGGGTTGGATTAATGGCGAAGGCAATCGCTGGGAGGTAAGTATTCGGATTACCGAGATTCGCCACACCACAATTGTAACGGAAAAACAGGCACGTGCCCTAAGACCCCGAGATAAAGTTGAGGTGGCATCGGATAAAATAACCACCTTCCCCATCCCAGCTTGGAAGCGACAGCGGCTGTAAACTTAGCGTCTTCCGTCGTACCAAAGGTGACACGTTTTGGGATCTCGGGTACCTCTACCCAAGGAAACCACCATACGTAGGAGGAGTCGAAGCATCTCCCATGGACTATAAAGGTGAACCTTACGCGAAGACGTTTCGAGGGGATAATCTGAAAGAATAATGAAGGTGCGGTGCTTTTGTTTTCCCAGGCGCTTCAACCGCCGACTCAAGCCAACCTCTTCACCCGCATAAGCCTCAGTACCAAATCCTCCTACCTCGTGAAAAGCGCTAGCGGAAACCCAAATACACGAACCGGCAGCCCACTTTACTAAGCGACTCCAAGTATTCCAGCAGAAGCCAAGCAGACGCGCTTGCCATGGAGCTTGGTCATCCAGTCGCACTGTGGCGCCGCCCCCCAGAGCCTTCCCTTGAGTAATCGCGGTTGCGATAGATGAGAACAGCCCAACGCTGGGTGTAGAGTCGGCATCAATAAAAATCAGCCATTCGCCTTTAGCTGCACGCGCGCCGGTATCACGCGCGCGGCCAATTTGGTTAACGGGCTCAAACACAACGTGTGCACCGCCCTCACGAGCTAGCAAGGCCGTGCGATCTGAGGAATTATTATCGCAGACCACTATTTCCCAATCCCAACCGCGACCCGAGAAGGCTTCGCAGGCCTTTCTCACACTTTCGAGCGTCGCCGGCAAGAGGCGCTCTTCGTTGTAAGCGGGTATAACGATGCTGATTTTCACGCGGCGCTAAATTCCTCAAAGGCGCAAGCGGCACCCCCTACCACACCAACATCGCCACCGAGAGCAGCAGGAACAATATCACAGGCGGCAGCGAGTCTCGGGAATGCAAGTTGGAGTGCGCGTTGACGCACAGGAGCCAGAAATTTTTCGCCGACCGAGGCCACACCCCCGCCGACCACAATGCGCTCAGGGTTAAAGGTATTGATGATTACCGCAAAGCCTCTTCCTAGATATTCAATTTCATTGGCCAGTAATTCAGCCGCCAAGGAGTCGCCTGCCTCAGCCGCAGCAAAAATGTGGCGCGCATTAATCTTATCAGGTGAACCTGCTAAATGGGAAAGCGTGGAAGTGCGCCCTTGGGCAAGCGCCTCACGCGCTAAGCGCGCCCATGCAGTGCCGGAAGCAAACATTTCAAAGCAACCGTTGGCACCACAAGGACAAGCGGGTCCATGGTAATCAAGGATGAGGTGGCCCAATTCAGCCGCATTACCATTAGCCCCACGCATTAGGCGATTATCTACAATCACGCCGCCGCCAATACCCGTGGAGATGGTAACATAAACCAAGTGACGCTTGCCAACACCTGCACCAAAACGATGTTCCCCGAGCGCTGCAGCATTGGCATCATTATCAATACGAGCACGGAGACCGAAAGCATCGCCCAAGGTTCGGGCGATGGGGTAATCCGACCAGCCAGGTAAATTAGGTGACCCCACCACACAGCCCTTCGCTTGATCGAGTGGACCAGGCGATGCAATGCCCACGCCGAGTAACTGATTGGGCTTAATATTAAGTTTTCCGAGCAAAGCTTGGGCACCTGTGATAGCACGCTGACAAGCTTGGGCGGGGCCTTCTTGGGCGAGGGTATCGACCTTATCAGACGCCAGTACAACACCGTCCTCGCGTACAACCCCATAGGCAAACTTGGTTCCGCCGAGATCAAAGCCGAGGACGTGTCGCATAAGGGGGATTAGAGATTAGGGATAAGAGATTAGAGATAAGGGATATGAGATTAGGGATATGGGATATGGGATAAGGGATTAGAGATTAGGGATTGGGGAGACGAGAGCAGAGATTGGGATTAGGGAGTCGGCGAGGCTTCCCTGTGTGATGCCCTACGCCCGATATCCGCTAACTTTAGCGGCGATCCCTTATCTCTTATCCAAGATCTCAAAACTTAGACGTCGCGCGCGGGGCGGGCGTAGTCGTCTTGCAGACGAACAACGTCAGTCAGGTCAGGCGTCGAGACCTCGAGCAACACACTGTCGACCACCGCTTCAAAGCGATGGATGGTGCGCACGGGAATATGGATGACCTGACCAGGCTTCCAGTCGTGGACGTGCTCCTTGCCAACTGGGGCAGTGTCGTGGGTCTCACCCGCGGCGAGCGGACGGAAGGTAAGCTTCACGTGGCCACTAAGCAGATAAAGGGTCTCGGTTTTGCGCTCGTGGTACTGGAGACTGAGGCGCTTCCCGGCCTTCACTTCGAGGATTTTGCCCGCGTAGGCCTTCTGGTCGGCGTACCAGAGCTCGCGGCCCCAGGGCTTTTCTACAATTTTAGGCTGTGTGCAAGGAGTAGTCATAGATGCGATTTAAGGGATGAACCTAGGGTAGTAAAGAGACTCAACCTAAGAGGTCGCCAAGAAAATCACCTTGGCGCGAGGCAGAAGCAACAGATGCAAGTAACCTAGGATGGTCAGATAACACCCGGTTAACTTCTGCACCCACGCGCCGCACCCCTAAAAGCCCATCTGGGGCGGGAGCGGTCAGTTGCTTAAGTTGGGCCGATGCCAAGGGGCGCTCTGCTAGCCATAGCGGCCAATGCTCAGAAGTTAAGACCACCGGCATGCGGTTATGGATAGGGGACATGTCGCGATTAGGAGTGGTCGTAATAAGACAGACACTCACCTCACGGACGCCGTTAGGATTTAAAAAAGGTGACCATAGCCCAGCTATAGCGAGGGGACCTGCCTGACTTCTTTCAAAATAGAAAGGGAGTGCGAGTTTTCCCTCTCGGCGCCATTCGTAAAAACCATCGATAGGTATTAGGCAACGACGACTACGTGTCGCGTCTCGAAACGAGGGCAATTGTTCGAGTGTCTCTGACCGGGCATTGATTGGGCCCGCCGCTTGGGGTTTATCAGAAATATTTACTGAAGCCCTAAAGCCCCAACGTAAAGGCTCACAGCGTAGTGCACCATCAACCTGACGTACCGTTATCAGCGGCTGGGTCGGGGCTAAATTATAACGCGGTGGCGATAAAGGTACACTTAAGCCTAACTGCTGAGGTATTTCAGCAAAACGGTCGAACTGAGTTACCCGACCACACACGGCCTACCAATGAGGGGGACGTTCATCCGCAGGCGAGCCAGCTGCGTTATCACCTTCGCTTGAGGGTTTAGTTTCTAAGCGTTCAAGACGTTGACGGAGACGCTCTAACTCACGGGTTAAATCAAGCATCGCGCGGTCTTGTTGTTCAACATGGCGCTGAAGATGGGCAAGTTGCTCCTCGAGCTTTTGTGCGGAGTCCATCTTAAGGCATCAACTCTCGCTTGGCTTGAGCAAACGCTGCGAGACCCTTATCGAGATCTTCCCGAGTTAACGCAGCGTTCATTTGGGTGCGGATGCGGGCCTTATCCTTGGGCACCACGGGGTAGAAGAAGCCGACGGCGTAGACGCCGAGCTCGAGCAGGCGCGCAGCGAACTTCTGGGCGAGGACAGCGTCTCCAAGCATGACCGGCACAATAGGATGCTCGCCGGGCTGGAGCGTGAAGCCGAGCTCGGTCAGGCCTTTGCGCCAATAGGCGGCGTTGTCCATCAGGCGGTCACGCAACGCCGTCGACTCTGAAAGCATGCGAATTACCTCAAGCGCCCCAGCAACAAGGGGGGGCGGGAGTGAATTAGAAAAAAGATAAGGACGGGAATGTTGGCGTAGAACTTCAATGAGTTCTTTTTTGCCCGAAGTATAACCCCCTGAAGCGCCACCCAGCGCCTTACCGAGAGTGCCGGTGATGATATCAACGCGACCCATGCAATGCGCGTGCTCATGCGTGCCGCGACCCTGCTTACCGAGGAAGCCAACCGCATGGGAGTCGTCCATCATGACGATGGCGCGGTGCTTCTCGGCGAGGTCGCAGATCTGTTTCATCGGCGCGATAAAACCATCCATCGAGAAGACGCCATCGGTGGCAATCATGCGCAGGCGGGCGCCCTTGGCTTCAATCAACTTGGCCTCGAGGTCGGCGAGGTCATTAGTGGTATAGCGGAAACGCTGAGCCTTACAGAGACGGACGCCGTCAATGATTGAAGCGTGATTAAGCGCGTCAGAGATAATAGCGTCCTCGGGGCCGAGCACGGTCTCAAAGAGACCACCGTTGGCATCCCAGCAAGAGGAGTAGAGAATAGTGTCCTCCGTGCCAAGGAAGGCGCTGATAGCTACCTCGAGTTCACGGTGCAGGGACTGGGTGCCGCAGATAAAGCGGACCGAAGCCATACCGTAGCCCCATTGCTCAAGCGCCTTGGCCGCAGCAGCTTTGACCCGGGGGTCAGCGGCAAGACCGAGATAATTATTAGCGCAAAGGTTGATAACGGTACGTCCGTCCTTGAGCGTAACCCGTGCACCTTGGGCACCCGCAATGAGGCGCTCTTGCTTGAAGAGCCCGGCATTGCGGATATCTGCAAGCTTAGCGTCGAGCAGGGGCTTAAGGTCGTCGTACATGGGTGAATTAAATTTTGGACCAATCCAGAACCACTTTACCTGATTGTCCGGAGAGCATGGCGGCAAAACCTTGCTCGAAATCCTTGTAAGGTAAGCGGTGAGTAATGACTGGGGTGATGTCCATCCCCGACTGCACCAGCGCGATCATCTTATACCAAGTCTCATACATCTCGCGACCGTAGATGCCCTTGAGATGGAGGCCTTTGAAAATAACTTTATTCCAATCGATGGCGGCAGTGCCTGGAATAATGCCCAAGAGGGCGATGCGTCCTCCACAAGCCATATTGTCGAGGATGGTATCCAAGGCGCGGGCATTGCCCGACATCTCCATCGCAACATCAAAGCCCTCGGTCATGCCGAGTTCTTTTTGTACCTGACGGAGATCTTTTTTAGAAATATCGACTGCCGCTGTTGGGCCAAGTTTGCGCGCGAGTTCCAGACGCCAAGGATTAACGTCCGTAATAACAATTTTTCGGGCTCCTGCCGCCTTAGCAATGGCGATGGCCATGATACCGATAGGGCCAGCACCGGTGATTAACACGTCCTCGCCCACGAGATCAAAGGAAAGCGCGGTGTGTACGGCATTACCCAAGGGATCAAAAACCGCAGCGACATCATCGGAAATATCATCGGGTATCGAAACGACATTCTCGGCGGGGATCGCAAGCAGCTCAGCGAAGGCACCCGCACGATTAACGCCAACACCTTGAGTATTGGGACAGAGGTGGCGACGACCAGCGCGACAGTTACGGCAGGTACCACAAACAATATGGCCTTCACCTGAGACGCGCTGCCCAACCTTAAGGTGACGCACATCGGCTCCTATTTTTTCAATCACCCCGAGATACTCGTGGCCAACATTCATCCCAACGGGAATGGTCTTCGCTGCCCAATCATCCCATTTCCAAATATGGACATCCGTGCCACAGATGGAGGTGCGCTTGATGCGGATGAGTACATCGCGGGGTCCGAAAGCTGGCTCAGGTATATCCATAAGCCAGAGACCTTCTTTAGCTTCCTTCTTAACAAGAGCTTTCATAGCGTTGCTTGATAAGGGTTAGGTAGACGGACGAATAAGTCCAGCGTCCTCCCAAATAGCGCGAACCCGGGGGTAGTGAGGGTCGGGCAGAAGATTGCCGTGGCGGTGGCGCGTTACACTCAAGGCTTGTTCGAGATAATAAGGGGCAAACTCAAGTGCAGGGCACCGAGTTACTGGGCCCTCAAAAAGGGTTGCCCCGCGAATACGTGCAGCCTCGCGGAGGGAAGCCCCAACTGAGCCCACCACGCGCACGCGTGAGCCCTCCGATAAGAACTCAGCGAACTCAAGGTCGTCTTGGACTTCACAAAAAGCCGCTACTTTTGCCGCAGCCTCAATTAAGTAAGGGTCATGAGCACGATCGATGCTAACCACCCAAACGTGCTTCATAGCAAGAACCACCTTAAGCGCGCGGCGACATTCAGCATTGTCGGCCCCGGCGGCTAAACGCAGCACAATCCGGCGAGGGTTGTCGGCGTCGCCAGCAGGGACACGGCGGGTAACGTTTGACTCGGCCGCCAACGCCGAAACATCAATGGGCTTGATAAAGTGAGGAAGACTGAGGGCGAAGTGGGCTTTCTCAGGATCTTCACCGTGAACGTTGGCATGTGCGGCGCGAGCTTCAGGCGCATGGAGTGAAATAATATCAGCCGACGGATCATCCTCCCAACGACAAAGGGCGGGTACGTAATGAGTTCCTCCCGCTTTGGCACCTGGACCGTAGGCAGACCTTTTCCAGCCACCAAAGGGCTGGCGTTGCACGATGGCTCCAGTGATGGGGCGGTTAACATAAGCATTACCGACCTGAACTCGCTGAATCCAGTAGGCAATTTCTTCTGCGTCCAAGGAATGAAGGCCCCCGGTAAGACCGAGGTGGGATTGATTCGCAATCGTAAGTGCGTGCTCAAGATTGCGGGCTTTAACCACGCCCAAGACGGGTCCAAAGCATTCGGCACTGAAAAACCAGCTCTCGGTTGTGACACCCAAACGAATACCTGGAGACCAAAGATTGGGGTTGGTACCGTCTTGTGCTGGCTTCAGTAGCCAGGTTTCGCCCGCATCAAGCTGAGTTAACCCACGCTGCAAGATAGCCTCGGGCGTACGAATCAATGGAGGAATGCTGGTAGCGAGATCCCAAGCTGAACCGAGACGTAAGGATGCTGCTGCGTCGCGGAGTTGTCGGAGAAAATTCTTATCATCTCCCAACTCACCCACGAGAATAAGGAGGGAACAGGCGGAACATTTTTGTCCGGCATGTCCAAAGGCCGACTTTACCACATCCTTAATCGCCGCATCACGATCTGCCGCGGGCGTAACAATTAAAGCATTCTTGCCGCTGGTTTCAGCGAGGAGTCGAAGCTCGGGGCGCCAAGAAAGGAAAAGATCGGCGGTAGATGAGGCACCCGTAAGAATAACGGTAGCGACGCGTTTATCCTCAATGAGCTGTCGCCCTACTTCGTTATCGGGGGCAGGGACAAATTGTAGAAGTTCCTTAGGAATTCCTGCTTCCCACATAACCTCACAAACCAGTCGGCCGCAGTACACCGCTTCGGGCGCAGGCTTAAGAATAACCGCATTACCTGCGCGTAAGGCAGCAGCAACACCGCCCAGCGGGATGGCAAAGGGGAAGTTCCATGGTGGTGTAACCGTAACCACACCTAAGGGCTTAGGTAAGGCTCCTGACCACTTTGCCTTATCATCAAAGGCGCGCGCATAGTACTCGGCAAAATCAACCGCTTCGGAAAGCTCACCATCGGCCTCAGCAACGGTTTTGCCGCCATCAAGTACCATAGCAGCGATGATTTCACCTCGGCGTCGTTCTAAAACCTGAGCGGCCTTAAGCAGCGTTGCCCTTAAAGTATCACTGGAGAGTTGGCCGACCGCTTGGTGGGCACAGGCTAAAGCGGCAGCGACATCCTTAGCATCCGCTACCGCATAGGTGTAAGCAACAAGGCCGGGGCGCGAAGGGTCGCGACCTTCACCGGTCAAAGGCTTGGTACTTTCTTGTCCACCCACCGAAAACGGAATCTTTAACTCACGTACACGTAACAACTCTAAGTGATAGGCAATCCACTGACGATTGTGAGGTGCCGTCCAATCAGTATCGGCTGCATTATGAAAAGTCGCGGCTGGGGTGGCCGGGCTTAACTCGGTGCGGGTTTGTTGACGGCGCGGACCAACCGCAACCGTGGCAGCAGCATCCATACCTTTTAGGAAGGCTTGCTTTTGTCGTTCCCAGGCGGGCGAGCCGATTTCTAAGGCAAAGAGATCTCGGAGAAAATTACCCTCGGTGGTATTTTCATCGAGTCGTCTAATAAGGTAAGCTACCGCCGAACCAAAATCGTCACGCGGCACTACGGGAGCATAAAGCAAAAGGTCGCCCGCCTCAGCCCTAACAGCTGCCGCCTGATGCGGCGCCATACCCTCCAACATTTCAATACTGAGATTCGTTCCTAGCTTACGCTCGGTGCGTAAAACTAAGGCAAGGGCTAAATCGAAGAGATTGTGTGAGCCTACACCAAGTTTGACGGCAGTGATGTGCTGGGGTTGGGCTGCCCAGAGCAGCATGCGCCTGAAATTCGCATCGACATCTGCTTTATTAAGATAGGGTGCTTGTTCCCAGCCGTGTAACTCAGCCTCCACTCGCTCCATGGCTAAATTAGCTCCTTTCACTAAGCGCACTTTGATGGGTGCCCCTCCTTTCTGCACGCGAGATAATGCCCAGGCGGTTAGCCGCTGTTGTACTAAAAAGGCGTCGGGTAAGTAGGCTTGTAAAACAATTCCTGCCTCAAGTTTATGAAACTCGGGCTCACTTAAGGTCCTAATAAAAGCCTCGGTGGTCAGTTCGAGATCTCGATATTCTTCCATATCAAGATTGATAAAGGCCGCGGGGGACCGGCGTAGACAGGCGCGATAAAGTTCGCGTAAACGTTGTTGAATATCGGTGAGGGACTTTTCGAAGCCGAGCGAACTCACTTGCGAACAAATAGAGGAAACTTTTACTGAGATGTAATTAACTTTGGGGTCGGCAAGGAGTTGCAGGTTTGCCTCAAAGCGGGCTTGCGCTTCTTCTTCCCCTAAAATGGCTTCGCCTAAACGATTAAGATTAAGGCGGACGCCTTCTGCTTGGCGGCGCTGCAGGTGACGACCCAGGGCTGAGGGTTCGGCTGGGAGAATCACCGCTCCGGTTTCGCCACGTAGTCGGCGGACAACCTGGGGCATGACCAACCAAGGAAGGTAGCGGGAGGCTTCGGCTCCAACGGCAAAAAGTATTCTGTCTAGAGTTGAAAGATAGCGTGGGACACCGAGGTCGCGCACCACACTGCGGAGCTGTTGAGCGCCTGCGCGTGCCGAGGTAGGACGAAACACGCGGTCACAAAGGGCTAAGGTTGCAGCCTTACCCTTAGGGTCCTCCATCATCCGGGCCACCTGGGCTAGGGCTTTTGCATCCTTAGGTTGAAGACGACGATGGGCCGACTCCAAGAGTTTACCTGCGAGTTCAACCGCCTGGGTGGCGAGTGAGGAGTGGGCCGTCATCTTGTAGAGGATAGAGACAACGCTCAGGTTGCCAACCCCACTCGGCGTTAGTTGGCCGTATTCGTCGAACGACCCTTAGCCATACGCTGGATGGCGGCATATCGCAGGGCTTGTTCGAGACGAAGTAAACCCTCGGGATCAGGATCTTTGGAGCCTTTAGCTTCAGCAATGGCATCACGTGCCCGACTTTCAGCTTTATCGAGGGCTTCGAGGTCAATTTTAGCGACATCAATGGCAGCCTCGGTGACGACGGAAACTTTATTGGCAACCACGCGCACAAATCCCTTATCAACGGCGAGTCGGGTAATTTGTCCGGCGCGCGTGATAGTAATTTCACCCGCAGAAATAATGGCGGTTAAGGGAATGTGGCCGGTTAAAATCCCTACCTCTCCTAGAGAAGTAGGCAGCGTCACCCCATCCGCTTCGCCTTCATAGGCACGGCGGTCAGGAGTAACAATTTCAACCTTAAGCGACATAGCTATTAGGCCTTTGCTTTGGCGCTGGCCTTAGCGGCGGTCTCGAGCACCTCATCAATGCCACCCTTCATGTAAAAGTCGTTTTCATTTACATGGTCGAGCTCACCGGAAAGGATCATTTCAAAGCCGCGGATGGTGTCTTCGAGGGAAACATATTTACCAGGTGAGCCGGTAAAGATTTCCGCTACGTGGAAGGGTTGAGAGAGGAACTTCTGTACCTTACGAGCACGGAAGACGACCAACTTGTCTTCGGGCGAAAGTTCATCGAGACCCAAGATGGCGATGATGTCCTGCAAATCCTTATAACGCTGGAGCAGGCCTTGAACGCCGCGGGCCACCTTGAAGTGACGCTCACCCACGACTTCAGGGGCGAGGGCAGTTGAGGTCGAGGATAGAGGATCAACCGCAGGGTAAATACCTAACTCGGCAATACGACGCTCGAGCACGACGGTGGAGTCCAAGTGCGCGAAGGTGTTTGCAGGTGCAGGGTCGGTTAAGTCGTCGGCAGGGACGTATACCGCCTGGAAGGAGGTGATGGAACCCTTGGTTGTTGAGGTGATACGCTCCTGGAGGTTACCCATTTCAGAAGCGAGCGTGGGCTGGTAGCCTACGGCTGAAGGGGAGCGACCTAAGAGTGCGGATACCTCAGAGCCTGCTTGGGAGAAACGGAAAACGTTGTCGACGAAGAGGAGAACGTCGCGGTTTTGTTCGTCGCGGAAGAACTCGGCCATAGCGAGCGCCGAAAGTGCCACGCGCATACGAGCGCCAGGGGGCTCGTTCATTTGACCGTAGACGAGGGCGACCTTAGATTTTGAAAGATCTTTCTGATCGATAACACCCGCCTCTGACATTTCGTGATAAAGGTCATTACCTTCACGAGAGCGCTCGCCCACACCAGCAAAGACGGAGAATCCGCCCTGCTTCATGGCGATGTTGTTAATCAGCTCCATGATAACCACGGTCTTACCGACGCCCGCACCACCGAAGGCGCCGACCTTACCGCCTTTAACGAAGGGGCAAATTAGATCGATAACCTTAATGCCGGTGGGAAGTAACTCAGCTGAAGTTTTTTGTTCAGTTAAGGGAGGGGGCAGGCGGTGAATAGGGTAACGCTTATCCGCTTTAACTTCACCGCGCTCATCAACAGGGTCGCCTGTTACATTGAAAATGCGGCCCAGTACACCATTGCCAACCGGAACCGTGATGGGGGCACCGGTATCAAGTGCTGGCATGCCACGCACCAAACCTTCTGTGGTGGTCATGGCGACCGTTCGCACGAGGCCTGAGCCAAGGTGTTGTTGAACCTCGAGCACGAGGCGGGTGGGCTTGCCCTCAATCGTGTAGTTAATGTGTACGGCGTTATAGATCTCAGGGACCTTATCGGCGGGGAATTGAACGTCGACGACGGCGCCGAGGACTTGGGTGATAGAACCAGTGGTGCTCATGGAAAAAGGATGGGTTAGGATAAATTAGTTTTGGGAAGCTCCAGCAGTAAGCTCGAGAATTTCCTGAGTAATCGCGGCTTGGCGGGCTTTGTTATACTCGAGTGAAAGCGCGGCTGCGATTTTCTTGGAATTATCGGTGGCCGCTTTCATTGCCACCATTCGGGCACTGTGCTCAGAAGCTTTGGCTTCGAGTACCGCTTGGTGAACCGCTACTTTGTAAAAAAGTGCGGGTAGCTCGGCGAGGATCTCGGCGGCGGAAGGTTCAAAGACCATATCACGCTCATCGGCTTCGATACGCGGGGCGGCTAATCCGAGTTTCTCCCTCATCTCACGGGCTTGCTCAGCCAAAGCCTGCGCTGGGAGTAACTGTTGGACGCGGGGGGCTTGAATTAAGGTATTCTTGAAGTGGGCATAAAGCACTTCCACGGTGTCGACCTTGCCCTCTAAAAAGGCTTTAAGTAAAAATTCTGCGGCGGGCCTAATTTCTGTGAAGGTGGCCTTATCGGTCACAGGGAAGTCGGCTAAAAGCGTGCGCCCAGCCCGAGCCAGCGACTGGCGTCCTTTACGCCCTAGAGTAACGAAGGCGGCAGACTTAATCTCAAACGCTGCCCTCAAGAGATTACTATTTAGCGCGCCACACATACCTTTGTCAGGGGTGACGATTAAGATGCCTCTTACTTTTACCTCACGACGGGCCATTAAGGGATGATTGATTTCTCCCACTTTAGCTGCCGCGGTATCAAGGATTTCGCCCAGCAACTCGGCGTACTCGCGGCCCGACTTAGCGGCATCTTGTGCGCGCTTCATCTTAGACGATGCCACGAGTTGCATCGCCCGCGTGATTTGCCCGGTGCTCTTAACCGATTTTATTCGGTTACGAATCTCGCGGAGTCCCTTGGGCATAGTTTAGAGGAAAAAGTAATTTAGAATTAGGCCTTAAAGGTGCGCTTCCAACTTTCGCAGGCGGCCTTAAGCTCAGCAGCTCCTGCATCATCAATCTTCTCGCCGTTACGGATCTTAACCATGACGGCGGGCTTAGAGGATTCTAAGGCAGCTTGGAGGGTGGCAGCAGCTTGGGTAACCGACTTGACCGCCACATCGTTGAAGAAGCCGTTTTGCATCGCCCAAATCAAGGCAACTTGGATTTCAGCCGACTTGGGTGCGGTGGGCGGTTGTTTGAAGAGCTCTACGAAGCGGTCGCCCTTATCGAGGATGGCTTTCGTTTGTGCATCAAGGTCGGAGCCGAATTGAGCAAAGGCCGCAAGTTCGCGATACTGAGCGAGTTCACCTTTAACCTTACCAGCAACTTGCTTAAAGGCTTTGATCTGAGCGGCAGAACCTACGCGGGAAACGGAGAGACCCACGGAGACGGCTGGGCGGATACCTTGATTGAAGAGGTCGGTTTGGAGGAAGACCTGACCGTCGGTAATGGAAATGACGTTGGTGGGAATGTAAGCAGAAACGTCACCCGCTTGGGTTTCAATAATAGGGAGCGCAGTGAGAGAGCCCTTGCCGGCGAGACGAGCGGAGCGCTCGAGCAGACGGGAGTGGAGGTAGAAGACGTCACCAGGATAGGCTTCACGTCCAGACGGGCGCTTAAGAATCAGGGAAATTTGGCGATAGGCCGCAGCATGCTTCGAAAGGTCATCATACACAATCAAGGCATCTTGTCCGTTTTCCATGAACCACTCGCCAATAGCGGTGCCGGCGAAAGGCGCGAAAACTTGGTTGGCAGCATTGTCGGCCGCAGGCGCAGCAACAATCACACAGAACTCCATGGCTCCGGCTTTTTCTAAAGTACCAATCGTGCGGGCGATGGAAGAATTTTTGGTACCGATAGCAACGTAGATGGAATAAACGGGACGGAATTTAGGGTCGCCTGAAGCGAGACCAACGCGGTTGGCGTTGGCTTGGTTAATGATGGTATCAATCGCAATCGTGGTCTTGCCCGTAGCACGGTCACCAATGATCAACTCGCGCTGACCACGACCAATAGGAATCATGGCATCAATCGCCATGATACCCGTTTGCATGGGCTGATCGACGGACTTGCGAGGAATAATCCCGGGGGCAATTTTCTCTACAGGATAACGCTCGGTTGATTGGATGGGGCCTTTGCCGTCAACGGGATTACCTAGAGCGTCCACCACACGACCTAAAAGACCTTTGCCTACGGGGATGGATAAAAGGCGCCCAGTAGTTTTGGCCTGCATGCCTTCTTTGAGGGACGAGATATCGCCCATCACGACGCAACCTACCGTGTCTTCGGCGAGATTCAGCGCCACGCCCATGAGACCTCCAGGGAACTCCACCATCTCATTCATCATCACCCCGGAAAGGCCCTCAACCGCGGCGACGCCGTCAGCAAGGGTAACAATGGTGCCGACGTTGGCTTTACCAGCACGGGCATCGAGACCCGCGATAGCTTGTTGAATTTGATCAATGACGTTGCTCATGTTTTTAAGAAAAAAGGGTTAAGGTTTAGGCGGCGAGACTGCGCTCAAGACGCTCGAGGCGACCGAGGGCGGTAAGATCTAAAACATCATCTCCCACGCGCACCCGAAGGCCAGCGAGGAGACGATCGTTGCGTTGGGCGGTGGCACGTAAGGTGCGACCTGTGGTACGCGAAAGGGCGACGCCGATAGCCTTGAGACTCTCGGCTGAAATTGGACCCGCGTGCTCAACGCGTGCTTCCGAGCGTGCCACTTCACGACGCACACTGGCTAAGTAAGCTTTTAAAATCGGGCGCAATTGATGCGAGGCGTGGTGTTTGGCTAAGGCGGCTAAAACGGCCCCGACGCGCTCAGCAGAAACTTCACCCTTCTCGAGTGAGAGAGCTAAGAGGCGCTTGGCTTCAGCGCGGGCGGCGGCAGGGGAAAAGGCCATGGTTAGTTGGCAAGGGCTTTAACGGCTGCGTCATTAACGCGCGTCTTAGCGGCATCGTCGAGCGACTGATCAATAACCTTTGCGGTAGTGGCCACGACGAGACGGGCGACTTCCACTCGAACTTCAGCGAGCATCTTAACACGCTCGGCATCGAGGACGAGTTTTCCGCGGCGGAGTACCTCGGCGGCTTCACTCGCGGCGGCGGCTTTTGCCTCCTCGACCGTACGCTTCGCGGTGGCTGAGGCTTGTGCAACCAAGGTAGCGGCTTCTTGTGCAGCTTGCGTTAGAACTTCTTCGCGACGGCGCTCGGCATCGAGTTTAGCACGCGAGGCAGCTTCAGCATCGGCTAAACCTTTTTCAATCATGGCGGTGCGAACCTCTAATTGACCGAGGGCGGGTTTGATGGCGAAGCGGTAGAGGACAAAGGCTAAGATGGAGAAGTTTACGATCTGGGCTAAGAACCCAGGCAGATTAACCCCGAACTTTTCCGTGAGTTCGGTAATCTTAGCGTCGGCGGCAGCGAGCGTGAGGGGGAGGAGGGTCATGGTTCTTAGATGTCCTTTTAAAAAGAGAAGCGGCGGGCCGTTTAAGACCCGCCGCTGAGTCGTTAGGTGAGGAAGATCGCGTAGAACGCGACGGCTTCAGCAAGTGCCATGCCCAGAATGGACTGGACGAGGATCTTGCCGGAGGCCTCAGGATTACGACCTACGGATTCAACTGCCTTAGCGCCAATCATAGCGACGCCGAATGCGGCGGCGAAGCAGCCAACGGCGGCAGGGAGTGAACCGGTGATTTGTGCGAGGATCATGTAGTGTATTTTGTTTTGGGTTTCTCTTAGCTGTCCGCTTGGGGAAGTCCCAGCAAGTCGCCAGCCTTGAAAGTAAAAGTTAGTGAGCGTGCTCCTCGTCGTCGTGACCGCCTTCGTGGTTACAAATGAGCCCGATATAGACGGCTGAGAGCAGCGTGAATACGAAGGCCTGAATCAGTCCAACTAAAACCTCGAGTATCGCCCCAGCGGTAGGAACCACAAAGGGCACAATATTAGCGAGGGCGTGGATAAGATTCTCGCCGCCAAAGACGTTGCCGTAGAGGCGGAAGGAAAGCGAAACGAGGCGGAAGAGAATGGAAATAACTTCAATGCCCCCAACCGCTAAGAAAATAAAGCTGAGCAACACCCACATGGTCATACCAATTTCTTTTTTGTCCGATTTGTTGCCGAAGAGATCATGGGCCAGGACTTTAATGCCCGCATAGCGCAACACAAAGTAGGTCCAGAAGCCGAAGGATAAAACACTCAGGGCCAAGGTCGTATTCAAATCGGTATTAGCTGGGCGTACCGCCTCGAGCCAATTGATAGATGGTGTTCCGCCGGGAGACGTACTTAAGCCTTCTTGAGCATATTTAAGCGTGCCCACCCCGGGGAGCAGGCCGCTCCAATTCATGAAGAGAATAAAAACAAAGAATCCACAGAGAATAGGGAATGTCTTCCCAATCATTTTCTTACCAACAATCGGCTCAAGTGTATCGCGTAAACCTTGCGCAATGCCCTCAAGGGCTGCTTGGCCTTTGCCTGGAATAAGTTGGGGTGTTCCGACCGTAAGGCGCACCCCGATAATGATGAGGGCAGCAATCACCCAAGTAGTTAAAATCGTGTTAGAAATGGGTAAGCCAAAAATTTCAAATCCGAGATCGGTAGAGCGCGGTGAAACGGCCGCCGATGAAAGGGCGGGTAAAAGAACCAAGGTAAAGGCGAGACGCAGCATACGAGGCTTAAGATGGAGAACGGTCAGCCTGTTAAAAGGGTCAACACTCGGTAAGGGGGCAACCTTGGAGTTAGGCAAAGCCCCGGGGGCTATAAGTTTTGCTAATGGCTAAGGCTGGAGTCGGGTTATTTTCCAGCCGCTCGCAGATTTACTATAACTAAAACGGTCATGTAGCCGGCTGGGTCGACCTTGCCAAAACTCAAAGGACTCAGGAACGAGCCTAAATCCACCCCATTGAGGCGGTAAGGGGATTTCTTTTCCGGCATAAAGGGCCTCAACTTGGGCAAATTGGCGTTCTAAAGTAGCGCGATCGTCAATCGGCTGGCTTTGTGCGGATGCCCAAGCACCCAACTGGCTCCCGCGGGGCCTTGAATGGAAATAAGCTAGGGTCTCTTCATGGCTAACCGCCTCAACGGAGCCGCGAAGGTGAACCTGGCGCTCTAGGTCCACCCAGGGAAACGTCAGGGAGGCGCGGGGTTGGGCCTGAAGTGCTAAACCTTTGGCACTTTTAAAATTGGTGAAAAAAGTAAATCCGCGGGAGTCGAAGGCTTTTAATAAAAGCACCCGAGTCGTAGGACCTCCATCAGCCGCCACCGTGCCTAAAACCATGGCGTTGGGTTCAAGTAAACCTGCATCACAGGCTTGTTTAAACCAAACGCGAAACTGATCTAAAGGGTCAGCAGCCAACTCATGGATATCAAGTCCATGGTTAGCATAGTCACGTCGGAGTCCCTTAATATCCATTAACCCAAGTCTTAGGCTTTAGGTAGCTTGCGGCAAGTAGGGACGTTGTGACCTCGCCTGCAGGTTAAAATACTGCCTTAGTAGCGAGGTGAACTTAATGCTCCTGTCTAAAGAAGAGGTGAAACATGGCCTTCTCCCTTCAGATCCCCGCGCCCGGCATCTTTTAAAAACCTTACATGCTAATATCGGCACCCGGCTTCATGTAGGCATTCTGGGCGAGCGGCGTGGTTTGGGTACAGTTTTAACCACGGAACCCCGGCTTACCTTTGGTATTCGCTGGGAGCCTGAACCCCAGGAGATCTTGCCACTCGATGTTTTAGTCGGACTTCCGCGGCCGCAATCTGCCCGAAAAGTTTTGCATGATCTGGCGTCACTCGGCGCTCGCCGCATTACTTTTTTTAAACCCGCCAAGGGCGACCCTGCTTATGCTACGAGTACCCTATGGAGTAGTAATGAATGGAAAGAACTCTTAGAAAAAGGTGCAGAGCAGGCCTGCTCAGTGCTGATTCCCCGAGTCGATCATGCCCACTCATTAGAGGCCGCACTGGCTAATTGTACACCAGGCGGTTGGCGCATAGCTCTCGATCCTTACGAAGCTGAGGGACCCCAAGAAGCAACCTTCCCAAAAACCTCGCATGCTGTTTTAGCCATCGGACCTGAGCGCGGTTGGGATAAATCGGAACGCGAGCTGCTTCGTCCTGCCGGCTTTTTATTTCGTCACCTTGGTGATCGAGTTCTTCGCGTTGAAACCGCCTGCGTCATGGGTAGCGGCCTGCTCTTGGCCGGTTTAGGTGCTTGGCGAGCTCATCGCGCACTGGTTTAAATTAGACTCGACGGAAAATAGAGGCGGCGGGCTGACCTTTGCCTTTGCCGAGAACTTTATGCAGCCGCCAACCTTCGGGAACTGGGAGGGTAAGACCTCCTGGGGCTTCGAGGACTAAACGGGCGTGTTCTCCGCTAGTTGCAGCAGCGGCAGCGGTGCTCACTAATAAATCTGCTTCACGCTCCCACATGTCCCACGGCGGATCCATAAATACCAAATCGAACTTCCGCAGAGGAGAGTCATAACGACGGGCATCACCTTTAATCGCTTCAAAAGGCAAGGCCTCTAGCCCCATTGATTTTGCAACTGCTGCCGCATTTATAGCCAATGTGGAAACGGTTATTTCATCAACCGCGACCGCTGCAGCTGCTCCGCGTGATAAAGATTCTAAAGCATAAGCACCAGTACCGGCAAAAAGATCGAGTACTTGGGCTTGGGGCACCCAAGCCGCGAGTGAACTAAAAACCGCTTCTCTTAAATAATCCGTAGCAGGTCTTACTGGGCCGGCTGGTACGCGCAGCGAAATTCCTCGAGCTTTTCCTCCCGTGATGCGCATCAAACTAAGGAGAGGCTTCGTGATTAAGCGTCAATCGCGTTCGTTGCCCAATCGCTGACGACTTGGCGACCAACAGGCGGTGCGACCCCCTACGGTTGCGCGTTGAAGAGTTTTTTTACTTCGCGGACAAATCCCCCCATCTTCCCAGCGGTGATTAAATAGCCAGGTGTTGGGAGGTTCAGCGCCTTGGCTACCAATAACTTCAAGGGCATCACGGCATACTTGCCTTAAACAACGGTATAAAGTTTTTTGAGCCTTGGGTCCAAATTTTCCCGCTTGTGCCTGAGGATGAAATCCAGCGCGCCATAAAATTTCATCAGCCATCCAATTTCCGACACCAGGGAAGCGTTCTTGCATGAGTAAAACCGCCTTTATGGGCGCACGCGCGCGGCGTTTTAAAAATGCCTTAAGCAGTTCAGGGGTGAAAGCTTGGGAAAGAATCGCGGGGGCAATCGCTTCCCACCAGGGCGGCCTGCCCTGCCCTTGCCATAGGTGCACTTTACCAAACATGCGAGGGTCGCGAAAAACCAGGTGAGGCCCTTTTTTAAAACGAAGGATAAAGTGGTCATGCTTTCCCGCCTTAGTGTCTTGGGTGAGTTGTTCGGTGACACCGGTCATGCCTAAGTGTACCCCGAGCCATGCTCCGCTCGAAAAAACGAAGGCCATTTGTTTCGCAGCGGCCTCAGTATGGACCATTTGGCTGCCGACCAGTGCTCGTTTAACCAGCGCAGGGTTGATGTCGCGGCAACAGCGCGCCTGGCGATTAAACTCTACTGCCATAACCTCGCGATTAAGGCCGCTATCCCAGCGTTTTCTAAACCACTCAACTTCGGCAAGCTCGGGCATGGGATAAGAGAGATGCAGCTTAGACTTAAGTGCAAATTCTTGTTAAGAAATGCGGTTGCTCGGCGTTTGAAGCCCGTCACCTTAATTGCATGGCTGAAAGCCCAACCCTGCCTTTTAAGATTAGTGTGCTCGTCTTTTTAAAAGATGCTGCAGGGCGGCACCTACTCATTAAGCGGGCGAAGGCTCCTAATCTTGGTTGTTGGAGTCCAGTTGGAGGAAAACTCGAGATGCCCCAAGGGGAATCGCCTTTTGAGTGTGCGGTGCGTGAAGTAGGCGAAGAAACGGGTCACACCATCACAGCTTCTGATCTCCATCTTTTTGGGATGGTCAGTGAACGGGGTTATGAAAGTTCGACCCACTGGTTGATGTTTCTTTTCGATTGTCGTAAGCCTATGACTGCCCTGCCAGCTGATATAAATGAAGGTCAGTTTGGGTTCTTTACGCGTGCGGCGATAGATGAACTTAATCTCCCTGCCACTGACCGTAAGTTGCTCTGGCCGGTTTGGGATCAACACCGCGGTAGTTTCTTGGCCTATCGTGCCGAGTGTGACCCCTCACGTCCGCTCATTATCACCGAGGAAGAAAGTCATCTTCGGCCCCACCTCGACTGAAATGGAAGCAGGGGGCGCAGGCGCAAACTTTCGTACCGACCGTAAGCCGGCGGTGGCAATTGGTACTAAACTACGGGCTTACCTAGCGCGTGAAGGGCGGGATGTTCCCCTGCCAGTAACTTACGCGCGTCTCCGTCAATTTTCTCAGGCGGTCCCTTTATTAGAGCGCGACGGCACTGACTCTCTTTGGGAGACGGTGGCCTACCGCCAAGAAGATATGGCAAGTCTGTCCGAGGGCTTACTTAAAACCTACGCGCTCTTACGCGGCGAAGGCTCCATGCAGGTCTTCCGCCACGTTTTCGTCGACCGGATTGATTATTGTGCCTTCGGTAATTCCCAACCGTTTCGTATTCGTATCGTAAACGCTTATAATGAAAATCATGACTACTTTTATGTAAAAGTAGGGGATGCTTCTCGAATTGCTGGGCTAGAGTTAGAACACCTGCTCTCACCCAACCGGATGCACTACTTAACCGAGGCGGATACCTTGGTCGAAGAGCATGTAACGGGGATTCCGGGCGATCACTTTGCTGCGAAATGGCTTAATGGTGATAGTCACCACCCCGTGCGTCTGGCTAAAGAACTGATTAAATTTGAAGAGCGCTGTCTAGTTCGACTGCTGGGTGACATGCGGGCCTATAACTTTGTCGTCGCAGTAACACCTGACTTTGATGCCACCTCGATTCGGGTGCGGGCGATGGATTTTGACCAGCAATCGTACAACGGCCGGCTCATGTTTTATCTCCCTGGCTCTTTTAAAGAGAACCGACCTTATGTCGAACTCTGTGCGCGGCATATTAATGCTGCCACTGCGGCCCAGTATCGCCGCGAGGAACAAGCCTTAATCCATCGTCGTCACTTAGCGGCCCCCGATCGTCTCCGCGATTTACTCGATGCCCTACGGGAAACCCCTTTGTCGACACCCGAGCGGGTAACTGAGCTCGCGCAGGGTCTTGTCGAGCATTATCGAGATGATGATTTTAAAACTGCCCGAGATATGCCCGACTTAATCGGCATAAGCCTCGAACGCCTCGGTCGTATCTTAAGAAATTAGATTTTTTTAGTCCACGCTGGACAGATACTCCAACCCTTGGGCAAGATGGGTTTCTGCCTATGAGCGACTCCCTCCGGCACGAATGTGGTATCGCCCTCGTTCGTCTTCTTAAACCCCTCGGGTGGTATGAGCAGCGTCACGGCTCACCCTTACATGGCTTCAATCAATTGTTTCTTCTCATGGAGAAACAACATAACCGGGGGCAAGATGGGGCTGGCATTGGCTGCATTAAAATTGGGGCCCCCGATGGCGAAGCCTTTCTCTTTCGCGACCGTGAAGTAGGACCCCAAGGTTTAACGCAAATCTACGCACGCCAACTACGGGAATATAATGCAGCGGTACGCGACGGTCGCATTGTGCCTGAAATCGGTGAGTCGGTAAGTCGCCACTTTGATTACGGCGGTGAACTACTCTTAGGTCACTTAAGGTATGCAACCTCAGGCGCGGCTGATGCTTCCGCCTGCCACCCATACGCCCGCAAATCGATATGGCCAACGCGAAACCTCTTACTTGCGGGTAACTTTAATCTAACCAATACCGAGGCCCTGAATCGCACCTTGGGCGCACGCGGCGCTCACGTCATTCACTCTACTGATACCCAGTCTATCTTAGAAGAAATTGGTTTCTGGCTCGATGAAGAACATGACCGCCTCTTCCTCTTGCACCGTAATGCTGGCTTAGATGGACAAAAGTTACAGGCCGCTATTTCTCGCGACTTAGATATCGGCCGTGTTTTACGTCACGCTTCTAAGGAGTGGGATGGGGGTTATGCGTTAATGGGTGCGGTAGGTAATGGTGATGCCTTTGTCTTGCGCGATCCCAATGGTATTCGTCCGTGCTGGTGGGCGGCTACAGAGGAAAGCGTGGCGGTTGCTTCCGAGCGCGCCGCCCTGATGACAATTGTAGGTTCTAACATTGCAGGCGTCCAAGAACTCGAGCCGGGCTCGGCTCTCATCATCAAGGCGGATGGTACTTACCGAGTGGAACGTATTTTGCCTGCTGGGATTAAAACTCATTGTTCATTTGAACGTATCTATTTCTCGCGCGGTAATGACCCTGAAATTTACCAAGAGCGCAAAGCCTTGGGAGCCGCCCTAGCTGAGCCCATCTTAGAAGCCATTGGGGGTGATCTCTCGCGCACCGTCTTTTCTTATATCCCTAACACCGCGGAAATCGCTTGGTATGGCTTGATGCAAGAACTTCGTCAGCGCCGCCGAGCTGAAGTTCATCGCGACATTTTATCGGCTCAAAAAGAAGGCCGACTCGATGCTGCCCTACTTGATCACCTGATTATGGACAACTGGCCACGAGGGGAAAAGGTGGCACATAAAGATGTTAAGCTTCGTACCTTTATTTCCCAAGAAAAGAGCCGGGTACAAATGGCCTCACACGTCTATGATATCTCTCATGGTACGATTGTAGAAGGCGACACCTTGGTTTGTGTTGATGACTCGATTGTCCGAGGCACCACCCTGCGACAATCCATCTTGGGCATTTTAGCCCGTCCTAACCCGAAGCAAATTGTGATTGCTTCCACCGCCCCGCAAATTCGCTACCCAGATTGCTACGGGATTGATATGTCGGAAATGGGTAAGTTCCTCGCTTTTCAAGCTGCGGTAGCTCTCTGCCAGGACACTGGGCGGAAAGAACTTCTCCGAGATATTTATGAATCCTGTGTAGCGCAGGCACAACGACCTGCAGCGGAAATGGAAAACCATGTGCGTCGTCTTTACGCAGCTTTCGACGACCACCAACTCGCAGCTAAGGCAGCCGAACTGGTCTACCCTGTGCGCACCGGCTGGAAGGGACAGCTACGTCTTATCTTCCAAACTATTCCTGATCTTCATAAAGCTCTACCAAACAGTAAGGGTGATTGGTACTTTACGGGTAACTACCCTACCCCAGGGGGTTTGGCGGTATTGAACCGCTCGTATATCAACTATTGGGAGAAGCGTGAAGGTCGCTCCTACTAGTTAATCTAGCGGTAAAGTCTAAAGGGGCTACTGACTGCGCGCCAGGCGGCGTGTTCGCTTGCCCAGGAACTAATCATGCCTTCGACATCTGTACGGGCACCATCACGACGGAACTGTTCGAAGTCCGCCTCCCGTCCCCAATGTTTAATAAATAAATCTCGTTCGTTTTTAGTGGCCTTAGGAAAAGGGTTACCTCCCCACACACAGGCCTGGCGTAACATGTAAGCTGAAAGGGCGCACGGCTGACAACGGTTCCAGTCCGTTATGGTAGTATAAACGCCCGAGGTTCCGTCCGCCATAACGCGGGGTTCAAGTTTAAGGCCGGGAATCTTCTTACCAAAAGCGGCGACAATTTCTTCGGCGCGACGTTTCGGATATGAAACAAAACGGAAGGGAAGTTCGCCCCCTTTATGACCATGGCGGAAGTCCCCTAATTGGCAGCCTAATCCAGTCATGGCGTATCCTACAGCAGCCTGAGGGGTGGGAATGCGGGGCGAGGTCGGATGCCAACGTAAACCGGTTTGAATCCAGGTTTGGTCACGCGTCCAGCCCTGCATCGGCATCACCTGCAAGACCCCGCGCCGCCGCTCGGTTTCGCTTAATTCTAATACTCCCGGGGTCGCTACTGCCCAGCGGGCGATTTCGCCGATGGTTAGGGCGTGGACATATGGCATGGTATAAGCCCCTACATAACTTTTCCATTTAGGATCGAGGCCGGGACCATCGATTTTTTCTCCGCCTAAGGGATTAGGACGGTCGAGTACGAGGACGCGAATGGGGCGGGGTGCCTTAAAGCACGCCTCAATCACATAGCGCATACAGCTAATGTAGGTATAACTCCGGGCACCGATATCTTGCATATCAATCACCATCACATCGATGCCTTCTAACATTTCTTGGGTGGGTCGGCGCGTCGCCCCATAAAGCGAATAAGCAGGGAGACCGCTTCGTGCGTCACGTCCGTGACCCACTTTAACATCGGCGGGAGCTTGACCATCAAAACCGTGCTCAGGCCCGAAAAGCTTAATGAGACGAACCCCGGGGGCGCGGGCTAAAACATCTACCGTGCGCCTACCATCTGAAGTAAGCCCTGCGGGGTGGGTTACTAAACCACAACGCACACCTTTTAAATCCGAGAATCCTCGGGCTTCGAGGCCATCAATGCCTAAACGCACGCGGGGTCTTTCTGCAGCTGATACGCATGCGGGCATGCTGGCAACGAGTGCAATCCACCCTGCTTGTGTGAGAAAATCGCGGCGGCGCATGAGCCCAAACTTTGGCACCCGTTTGGCAGAGGGCGAGCCGAACTGCATTCCCGCTTGAAGGAATCTAGCAATCACGGCAGGTTGCTTGCTCATGCGTGTTGCCCTACTAGGTTCGGGTCGCGGCTCAAATGCTGCTGCGGTTCTCCGTGCCGCGGCTACAGGTAACCTTGGTCGGGCGAACGTGGTTGGTATTTGGTGTGATATTCCAGATGCAGGCATCCTTGATCTTGGACCCCAGTTTAACATCCCAGCTGTTTTCCTAGATCCTGGACCCTTCCGAACCAAGTTTTCCCCTGAGCGGGAAATGGCCTGGGCGCAGGCTCTCAAGGCAGCAAACGTCGACCTGGTCGTGTTGGCGGGGTTTATGCGCGTCATTAAGGCGCCTTTGTTAAATGCCTTTCCGGGCCGCATCCTTAATCTTCACCCCAGTCTTCTACCCGCCTTCCCAGGATTAGATGGAATTGGTCAAACCTGGCGCGCGGGAGTTCCAGAAGGGGGATGTACCGTACATTGGGTTACCGCTGAATTAGATGCGGGTGCTCCCTTGGGTCAAAAACGCGTGGCACGACTTCCTTCCGACACCGAAGCATCTTTTGCCGCCCGGGTACATGAAGCTGAACATCAGCTCTTGCCCGCGGTTATCGCCCAACTGAGTCAGCAGCCCCTACCATGATTGAACTTCGCCAAGAAATTGCGGCTGAACTTACCCAACCTTTAGAAGACTGGTTTTGTGGTTTAGTGCGGTCGCCTTGGATGCTTTATCATGAGGGACCAGGGAAGCCGCATTATGTCATGGGCTACTTTGAAACTGAAGCCGAGGCGGTGGCGGGCTGGAAGGCGCTGCGGCAGGCTTTTAAACGCCTCCCTGAGCCCTGCCCTCTGGGCATTCTTCCTGACCGAGATTGGCAAGAAGCTTATAAGGAACACCTGCGCCCTTGGCATCACGGTAATTTACACTGGGTTCCCGTTTGGATGCGCGACAGCTACCCCTTACCTGCTGGAGCTAAAGTGGTTTGGTTTGATGCCGGGCTAGCTTTTGGTACCGGGGATCACCCCACCACGCGCTTATGTGGGATTCGTTTACTCGATTACTTAGAGGGGCGTGATGCGTCTACGGTTCGTGTGACCGACGCAGGTTGTGGCTCGGGCATCTTAGCTTTATCAGCCAGCCTGCTGGGTTGTAAGGAGGTTGCTGCCTTTGATCGCGATCCCGAAGCGGTGCGGGTATCTGCTGCTAATCGTAGCGATAATGGTTTAGCTGAATCCGCCGTACGTCTTACCCACGCTGGATTAGAAGATGGGCTGCGGTGGGCAGGGCCTGCTGATGTTGTCTTAGCCAATATCATTAGTGATGTGCTTTTAATTTATGCCGATAATCTAATTTCGGCCGTAAAGCCCGGCGGTGTACTCGCCTTAAGTGGTATCTTGGCCGGAGAACAAGCCCGGGTAAGTGAGCACTTTTCGCAACGCGCACAAGTCGCTTGGGGCTCGGTTCATACTGAGGGTCGAACCTTAGGTGAGTGGTCCGATGTCGCTCTTTTTAGACCCGCTTCTTTATGACTACCCTTCCTATCCTTCCTGCGGGCTTACGCTATGCGCGTATCCTCGGCCTAATGTTTGGGGCGTTTCTTATCTTTAATGGTCTGCGTGATTTGCTAGGAATCTACCCGCGCTGGGATCCAGCAACCGTAACCTGGCCCAAGGCTTTAACCGCAGCTTCTTACTTCCATATCTTTTGTGGGTTGTTGCTGCTCTTACCTTGGCCACGCCTTATGCACAGCCAGCGCTGGGCTTGGTGGTTGGGTTTACTCGCGTTCATGGCCGTGGCTTTCTCATTTATGATGATTAGTGAGGTGATGGCTAAAAACTACCTAGCTAATAACAAAGGCATGAAAGCAAAGCCCCCGGTCTTTCAGGCCATTCTGCTTTTTATGATGATGGCCCAGCCGCCGGTTGCCTGGTTCTTCCGCCGACCTGATACGCTCGACTGATTAAGCGCTCAGGGCAGCGTGGAGCGACTCGGCTTGCTGCCTGGCGACCTCGCGCGTGGAAGCAACGACGGTGATGTGTCCCATCTTACGACCAGGAGCGGGTTTACCTTTGCCGTAGAGGTGTAGGTGCGCTCCGGGCACACGCTCGACAAGGGCCCAATTCGGCTCCTGGCCATTTTTCCATAAATCACCCAAGAGATTTACCATCGCGGCGGGTTGTTTTAGTTTAGTGCTAGCTAACTCAAGCCCACAAACCGCCCGAATGTGTTGCTCAAACTGACTTGTAACATGGGCATCTAAGGTTTGGTGGCCGCTATTGTGCGGGCGCGGGGCGAGTTCATTGATGATGAGTTGTGAACCGCAAACAAACATCTCCACACCAAGTAAGCCTACGTAATCAAGCTTCTCGGCGACGGTTTGCGCAAGCGTCTGGGCTTGGGTCATTAACGCTGGACTTAGTGTGGCTGGAGAAATCGATAAATGGAGAATGTGGTTACGGTGAATATTTTCTGCGGGTTCGAAGGTCATCATCTTCCCCTCTGCTGTGCGCGCAACGAGTACAGAAATTTCACGATCAAAACTTAACCACGACTCGACCACCGCCGCCTCTACCCCAAGATCCTGCCACACTTTTTCTAAGTCGGTTGACGCGGAAGGTATTTTTATCTGCCCCTTACCATCATAACCAAAGGCGGCGGTTTTAAGCACACAAGGAAAGCCGATATTTTGTGCCGCCCTTTTAAAAGCTGCTAAGCTCTCCACGACCTCAAACGGGGCGCACGGCAACCCAACTTTTTTAAGAAAATCTTTTTCGTGACGGCGGTTCTGACAAATTTTTAAAACTGTGGCCGAAGGATGAGCCGGAATAGTTTGGGCTAACCTTGCAACCGTGGCTGGTGGAATATTTTCAAACTCAAGCGTAACTCTTCCTAAACCCACCATAAAGCGCTGAAGGGCTGCGGTATCATCCCATGCTGCGGTTATGTGCTCATCCGCCACCGCAGCGGCACAGGCTCCTGGGGTTGGATCATAGGTTCTTACCTTATAACCCAATCGTTGAGCTGCCTGGGCACTCATGCGGCCCAATTGGCCGCCCCCAAGAATACCAATCCAAGAACCGGACGAAAGTGGGGGCTCCATTAACTTAGCGCTTTTTCTTGGACTTCTTACCCGGATAAGGCTGATCCAACACAGCGCGGGTTTGTTGCTGACGAAACGCCTGCAATAACTTGGCTACCTTAGGATTACTTAATGCGACAATAGCTGCCGCTCCAAGCGCGGCATTAATCGCGCCTGACTTACCCACCGCAAACGTATGCACGGGAATACCCGCGGGCATTTGTGCAATCGAAAGCAAGGAGTCTAATCC
>CAZEDB010000001.1:95458-136281 GCA_964510855.1 uncultured Enterobacteriaceae bacterium
GTTTCCCAGTCAGACTGAGAGCCCATAATAACCGCAACAATTGGCTTAACAGCGGATGACTTCATCAACCTATGCTGAAACAAACTAGGGTAATTAGGGAAGCCCGAATCCCTTACTCAATGTAGGGTACATACTCCGGAACTAAACCTTTAATACCCATCTTACAACGTTCACGGTCAGCATGTATCAGCTCTCTGATTCGAGCTAAAAAGTCATCCATCTCCTGCCAGTTCAAAGGCGTGGAAAGGAAGCGGGTGATTCTTGGATGACTCGTAGGGGCAAAAGACTCACCTTGGTGTTGAAGTTCTTCGAAGAGTTTTTCACCTGGACGTAGACCTACGACTTTTATCTCAATATCTACCTCGGGCTTTAAGCCCGAAAGTTTTATAAGCTCGCGGGCAACATCGATAATTTTGAGTGGCTCACCCATGTTTAAGACAAAAATTTCACCCCCTTGGCCAAGGGTGGCTGATTGTAAGACTAGACCCACAGCTTCAGGAATCGTCATGAAGTAGCGCGTTACGTCCGGATGGGTAACGGTTACGGGTCCGCCAGCGGCTATTTGCTTACGGAAAAGAGGAATGACTGAGCCGCTGGAACCTAAAACATTTCCAAAGCGAACCGCTACAAAGCGGGTTTGGTTGCCTGGACGACTTTGGTGGGCTTGCACCACAATTTCCGCCAAACGTTTTGAGGCGCCCATCGCATTGGTAGGGTTAATCGCCTTATCGGTTGAAATCAGAATAAACCTTTCAGCTTGGTGTTCTGAGGCGAGCCGCGCCACGAGTTCGGTACCGAGCGAATTATTTTTAAGGGCCTCGCCAGGTTGAGACTCCATCATGGGCACGTGCTTGTGGGCAGCAGCATGCAGGATGAGATGGGGACGATACTTTTCAAAAATACCTGCCATGCGGGGTAAATCGGTAACATCCGCAACTAGGGGGGTAATAAGTGCGCCAAAACCGCGTGAAATTAAATCCTGTTCGGTCTGGTAGAGTAAATTTTCACATTGATCGACAATCAGCACGCGGGCGGGCCGACGGGAGGCAACTTGGCGAGCAATTTCATTACCAATGCTGCCACCAGCACCCGTTACCAAAACCACCTTGTCGCTAATAATGCTGTCGATCCCTTCATCATCGAGTTGTGCAGGCTCACGGCCTAACAGGTCCTCGAGGGAAACCTCTCTAAGGTCGGAAGCTCGCACTTTGCCGGTTGCCAGCTCGCGCAATGAGGGCACCGCAAGGGTAGCAATACCTTCTTTATTACATACTTCATTAACTTCACGAATACGCCGAATACTTGCAGAGGGGAGCGCGAGAATGACTTTTTTAAAGGCATAACTCTTTTTAAAGTTAGCCATTTGTGTGGGTGAGCCTGCCACAGGAATGCCGTGTACCTCCGAGCCGACCTTATCCTCATTATCATCGAGAAAACAGACAGGTAAGAGGCCGTGCCCCCTCCGATTTAAAAGTTCGGCGGCAAGTTGTGCTCCAGCGCTTCCTGCTCCCACAATGGCGACGCGTTCCTTAACGCGACCTTGGTCTTCACGGGCGGTAACGCGCTCAACCCACGCCCGATAAAAAACCCGGAAGCCGATAACGGCTAAAAGGGATAAATTTAAATCAATCAATAAAACCCCGCGGGGTAAGTTAAATGTATTGGGTAAAAGATGGTCAGGGATGAAGGATAGTGCTAATAAAACGGTGGTGGCTAATACGAGCGCCCCGGTGAGTTGGGTTGCGTCTCTTAAACGAAAATATGCGACCAATCCCCGAAAATGTCCGGTCACCCAAATAAGCAAAATTTTAAAGCCCACTACCCATAATAGGGCAGCTTCTCTTTGGTCGGCGTAAAAATTAATTCTGGAGTCAGCTTGTTCAAAATTGGAATCAATAAACCGCACCCAGTAGGCGAACCAGAAGGCTAACCCTAAGAGAGCCCCATAGAGCAAAAACCATAGGGCGTGGCGCTTAAGGTTTTGGAGGGAGTGGCGGTGCATCTTTAGTTAGGCGTTACAATTACCCGGAAGCCTCGGAAGCGGGACGTTTCATTGCGCCCCACTAGATTAACTCCAAGTTGTTTAGATTCAGGTACCGACTGGGCATCTCCCCCAACCACAGGTGCAGTAGGGCTGTTGTCGGTAGCCAAAGCCCACTCGGCAACATTTCCTGACAGATCGTAAATGCCAGCGGGGTTGGGGCGGGAGGTGGCCACGAGACGCACCTTGCCTCCTGAATTATCTAGGGTCCACGCCTCTTGGGTGGGGATACTTTCACGTTCAGGCAGATGCGCAGCATTAAGTTCCTCGGGCCGGGGGAGCTTAACATTTAAACCCGTCAACCAACCGAGCCTCCGAGCGAAGTCTTCCGCTTGGCCGTAGTCGATGGATTCAACGGGTAAAGCCGGGTCGCGCGTGGCGCTCGGGTTAGACCCCATGACCGCTTGATAAAGAGCCTGCGTAACTTCGGTCTTTAAAATTTTTCGGCCTGGATAAGCAGGAAGGGGTACAAGTTGATTAACAAAAGCTTCGCGTACCACCGACAGACTCGTGAGACGCTCCTGGATAACCGTTAGTGCCCGGCGGTCGGTATCTTGCGCAGGTACCGCTTCAGGAAACTTATTCATCAGGACTTGAAGTTGAGCTGAAGCCGCACTGGCCAACGCCCCCGCTTGCGAAACATCCCCACTCCTTAGCAACTCTCTAATGCTATCCATGGATTGGCGGAATTTTTCTACTTCGGGCATGGCGCGCGCTAAGGCTTCGCGTCGGGCATAAACCACAGGAAGTTTGTCATCCGCATAAACGCTACCTTGATAAAGCGTTAAAATTTCTTTCATCGCCGCAGTCGCTTCGCCCCAAAGTTTAATCGCACGCTCCCACTCTCTGGCCTGCTCGGCGCGTTCTGCCTCGTCGACCATTTTATTAACCGCAACCTTGGCAGCCTGGGAGCGCAACGTAACCGCCCTTTCCTCAAGTTTCTGAATACGATTATGTTCTGTCGCCCGCACGTCACGGTAACGCATAACATAGACCTGCTCGAGGGCGATGGCTTGCCGCAGTAATTGGTCGGCCTGCTCAAAATTTCCTTTAACCGCTTCTTCTTGCGCTTGTTTTTCAAGTTTTCTCCCTTCTTCCCAAATCGGCAGGGCTTCCATTCTCCTTAAACGAATGTCGAGCCGTGCAACCCTGCCCCGATCATCTAGATTAGAAAGAACCCACTTATCTCTTATCTCTTGTTCATACTGGAGGGCTTGCTTGAGAAACCCTTGGGCTTTTTCAAGATTGCCTTCTTTAGCAGCTTTTTCGGCTTCACTTTCTGCTGCTACCGATGCTTCGCGTACACGCTCGGCGCGATACACATGCAGGCGGGCTCGAAGATTCTCTAGGCGGCTAGTATCTGCTGGAATTAACCCCACCGCATTAATGACTTTTTCTTGCGCAGCTACGGCGAGCTCGAGTTCTTTTAAATCTTCATCGAGGAGCTTTTTTTTGCGCCCGGCCAATACCTCAAAGTTTTTAAGTCGCTCCTCAACCTCGTCGCGGAGAATTTTGAGGTTTTCTTCACTAATCTCGACCCGGGGGCCCTTGTTGGCCTTTTGGTCATTAGCAATCACCCAAGCGGCAGCCAAGAGGCCAAGAAGGAGTAGGATGGCTACGATGGGGAGAATTAGGCGCTCTTTCCAGAGTGCAGCCGACATGGCCTGCCGCTCTTGCTTAAGATTAGCACGACGCTGGGGAGAGGCTGACTCAAACTTGGGATTCACGTGGAAAGGGGACCATGGCGGCCGCTTACCTGCGGTTTTGCATTGGACGCAGTTCCACTGTGTCGCATACAAACACATCTTTCAACCTTGGAAATCCCTCCCCCCAAACAATTAACGGTTCTTGGCGTCGGCCTTATTGGCTCGTCGGTGCTAATGGCTGCCCGTGCGCGTTTAGGCCAAACCCGTCTGGTTGCTTGGTCAAGATCAGCTCCTAGTCGTGAGGCGGCGAAAGCCTGGGCCTCGGTAGCGGCCACGCCTGCTGAAGCCTGCGAAAGTTCCGATCTCATTCTCGCGGCTGGACCTATTGACACGCTCGGCGAACTTTTAAAATCTGCTGCACCCGGGATTTCTGCCACCGCTATTTTAACGGATGTAGGAAGTACCAAGCGTGGGGCCCATAACTTATTGGCCAACACGGCATGGAAAAATCAGTTTGTGGGTAGTCACCCCATGGCAGGCTCTGAACGTGGAGGTGCTGCGGCTGGCAAAGCCGATCTTTTTGTTAATCGCCCCTGTATCATTACAACCCCTGAAGGGACATTAAACCCTCTCGCTGAAACCTTACAAAAGTTTTGGCAGGGACTTGGCTCACAAGTTTATCTCATGACACCCGAAGCTCATGATCGGGCAGTAGCAGAGATTAGCCACCTCCCTCATGCAGTCGCTTCCTTGCTGGCTGCTTTATTAAGTGAACGCCAGCCGCGTACAGATTTAGCTGCAGGCGGATTACGTGATACCACCAGAATAGCCGGCGGAGACAGTGAGCTGTGGCTGCCCATCCTGTTAGAAAATGCCGATCATCTCATCCCTTTATTGGCCACCCTTGAGGGTGACGTTCGTTCACTCTCTAAGGCTTTAGCGAGCGGAGATAAAACCGCGGTTAAGGCTTTGTTAGAAAAAGGCCGCCGCTTCCGCCAATCGCTCTAAAATGGCGGATGTCTCTCATCTTGTTATACCTTTTCGTGGCCCCGCCCGCGGGCTTGTGGCCGTGCCTGGATCGAAAAGTATTACCAACCGGGCTTTAATTTTAGCTGCCTTAGCCAACGGTGAAACCGTCTTAGAGGGCGCTCTTTTTAGTCGCGACACCCACCTGCTTTGTCAGGCCTTACAAAATCTTAATTTTACGGTAGAGGCCGAACCTGCTGCTCAACGTATTCGCATCGTTGGTCAGGCAGGTTTAATTCCTCTAAAGTCGGCCTCTCTTAAAGTCGGAAATGCTGGTACCGCCGCGCGTTTTCTTACCGCTATGTTAGGTTTAAGTAAGGGCGGCCGTTATGAATTAGATGGTGATACAGCCATGCGCGCCCGGCCGATGGCTGGGCTCCTAGGCGCTCTCGAACAAGGCGGTTGTCGGTTTACAACTCCCGAAGGTAAACCCGCCTTGGGCTTTCCATTTATTCTCGAGTCTAACGGACTTACTAAAACAACCCTGGTTTGTGATGCTAAGGCATCTTCACAAATTTTATCGGCTTTATTAATGGTAATGCCGCTGGTTCCGGGGCTAAAAATCCAGCTCGAGGGTGCAACGGTTTCGGAACCCTTTGTGCTCATGACAGAGCGCTTAATGGCCGCTTTTGGGCGACCCCTTGTACGCGAGGGATCAACTTGGAGTTGCCCCAACCCGGGCCCTTACTGCGCCCAGCCCCGTTACTTGATTGAGCCAGATGCCACCGCCGCAAGTTACTTTATTGGGCTAGGGGCAGTGGCGGGTAAAGGTACGCGCTTACGTCTTAAGGGTTATAACAAAGATGGCCTACAAGGAGATGTCGCCTTTGCCCAAGTCGCCCAGGATTGCGGAGCCCAACTAAAACATGGGGCCGACTTTACCTTAGTTGAAAATTGGCAAGCCCACCGTGGGGGCACATTTAATTTCAATGATTTTTCAGATACCTTTTTAACCTTAGCCGCTTTAGCGCCCCTTGCTGAGGGGCCCACAACCTTGACGGGCATTGGTCATACTCGAAAACAGGAAACCGATCGTGTCCTGGCTATGGCCACAGAGTTAGAGCGATTGGGGGTTAGGGTTGACCCAACTGCAGAAACATTACGTGCCGATCCCTCGCTGAGCACGCTTACGATTCACCCTTCTCGTTCAGCTTTGATTAAAGCCAGTAAGACTCAGCCCGTTTCTATTCATACCTATGAAGACCATCGGATGGCGATGAGTTTTGGGATCTTAGGTTCTTATGATTTACACGGAGATGGTCGGCCCTGGCTTTCTATTGAAGATCCGGGCTGCGTTAGTAAGACCTTTCCTGATTTCTTTTCGGCTTTAGAAATCCTTCGCGGTAAATTTATCTGTGTCGCGGTTGATGGCGGCGCGGCTTCAGGAAAATCTTCTACCAGCCGCCTGCTCGCCGCTGAACAAGGTTTATTACATGTTGATACCGGTTCACATTACCGGGCGGTGACGCTCGCCTTGCTCCGTGCGGGGGGGAATGCCGAGCAACCTCATACGATTCCACTGCTGTTAGATAAACTTTCTTTATCCTCAACCATTCTAGGGCGGGCGGCTTGGGTTTCTATCTGTGGGACCATGCCCTCTCCCGAGGACTTAAGGTTACCCGAGGTAACCGCCTCAGTCTCTGCTTTCTCTGCTATTCCTGCGGTGCGCAGCTTCTTGCTTAATTACCAAAGGGATCAGGTCCGGCTCGCTGAAGAAGGCGGGTTTGCTGGAGTCGTGATGGAGGGTAGGGATATTGGTTCAGTAGTTTTACCTCAGGCTGAAGTCCGCATCTTCTTAGAGGCCGACACCGCGGTGCGCAGTGCCCGTCGTGCGGCCGAAGGGGTGCGCGATGCCATCGCACAACGCGACCATGCCGATGCCTCACGAGCTACCGCACCCCTGACTTGTCCGGCTGGTGCAACGCGTATTGATAACACCCAGCTTTCTTTAGCTGAGGTGGTAGGTCAAATTGGACAGTTAATTAAAACGTCACGTCTGCGCGCATGATTCTTCCTTCACGCAACCCTTCCTACCATTTTGTCTACCATGGCGGGCGGGTTTTAATGGAAACTTTTGCTACGGTGGAGGCAGATGGGTGGGACCTCTTACCTCCTGGACCTTGCTTAGTTGCTAGCAACCACCAGAGCATGCTCGACCCGCCTTTAGTTGGCGGTCTACTGCCCGAAGAAATTGCGTTTGTTGCGCGTAAGACCCTGTTTGAAAATCCCTTGTTTGGTTGGATTATTCGAGGTTGTCGTGCCCTTCCCTTAGACCGAGATGATGCCGATCTTGGAGCCATTCGTCGGGCTTTGGCAGTTTTAGCAGAGGGCAGAAAACTCTTAATCTTTCCTGAGGGTACACGCAGCCAAGACGGTATTATTATGCCAGCGAAAGCGGGGGCTGGGTTACTCGCTTTAAAATCGGGCGTGCCCGTTATCCCTGTGCGCATTCGCGGGGCGAGAGATGTTTTACCCCGTGGCGGCTGGATACCTTCTGGTGCGGCCCGTATTAGGGTTCGTTTTGGTAAGCCCTTGCTTACTCAAGAGCTTGACCCAGGGAAACAACACCCGGGGCGTTACCTAGAGGCTTCACGGCGCATCCTGGCCGCTATTAGCGCCCTACCTGATAGTGACGACCCTGGTCTTTAAGCCGTCACGCGCTGCGGCATGACCACACAGAGGAAGGGTTCTTTCAGCCCACGTAGAACCCCCGCATCGGTGTCGGACTTAATTTCTAGATCAATTTCATCTTCGGTCACGGCCTTAAGGGGCTCGATTAGGTAAGTAGGATTAAAGGCAATCGCTACATCCGTACCTTCGTATTTCACGACGATGGACTCGCTGGCTTCACCCGCTGCCGAGCGTGCGCTGATCTCTAAAGTTTGTTTAGACTTACTTGCGCTTAGATGAACGGTGTTCGAGCGCTCGTCGGTCATCAGGGCTGCACGTTGCACCGCCTCTAAGAATTTTTCGCGCTCTAGCCTTACCTTGAAACCGGTGTCTTTGGGGATCACCTGGCGGTAGTTCGGGTAATTACCCTCTACCACCCGAGATATTAAAAGGATTTTGTCCACGAAACCTTCGTCGTTTTTAGGGACCTCAATTTCAAATGAAACCTGGCGGTCATTGTGGCCAAAAATAACTTTTCCGGTCTTCAGCATCCTGCTGAGTTCAGAGATGGTGCGGGCGGGCAAGATAATGCCTGCCGAGGCCTCACCGCCCTTGCGGGCGAGTTCTGATTTCGCTAAACGACGTCCGTCGGTAGCAACAACGTTAAGTTTTTCCGCTTCGAATTCAAAAAATACGCCGTTCAAAATATAACGATTTTCGTCGTTCGATTGGGCGTAACTGACCCGTCGTAAAATGGCTCCAAGTGCTTCTTGGTCGAGTTCGGCTCCGCTGCCTCCCGCCGGGGTAATTACAGGAGGGAACTGCTCTGCGCCCATGCCAGAAATTTGGAAGGTGGCAGAACCGGAACCAATTTTAACTCGCTCCTTGCCGTTAAGTTCAACTGACACATCCGCGCTGGGAAGAGTACGTATGATCGTGGCTAGACGTTTTACGGGTAGCGTGATGCGGCCTGGGGTTGAAACCACGGCTTTAATTTTACAGCTAACCGCGATGTCGATCACGGTGGTGGTGAGGGTAACCGTTTCGCCTTCAGCCTCGATTAAAACGTTCTGTAAAATCGGCATGGTTACCCGCGATCCGACGATGTTGGAAACGCAAGCAAGGCCGTTAAAGAAATGATTTCGGTTAACCTTAAACTTCATGATGGGTTAACTGTGAACCATCTCATCTGCCTTTGGCAACCATCCACTATACCCAGAACTGTATCTCTTTATAGGGTTCTTTATTTATAAGGTTAATCATAGTACATAGTTAGCCCTTAAGCGTGAATTAAGCCGCAACCCCCTGCTAGACAGCACTTATGTTATAAGTCAGGGTGTGAAAGTAGGGTGAATAAACCTTAACTTATTAACGGGTAGAGTTACCGACCAGTTTTACACACCCCATTCACAGCTTCATTCCGAAGGTTCATCATCGGGTGCGGGATCGGTTTCTTCACGCCGCAGCAGGAAGAAATGCCGGTAAATACCATAAAAGATGAAGCCGCCAAAAATCGCTGGCACCGCTAACTCTTTAAACCTGAAGGCGGCCAATAAGGTAACGATTAACAAAACAAAACCCATCGTACGGGCCCGGGCATTCCAGGTCACTGCCTTTAGGCTGGGGAATCTAATATTACTTACCATGAGCCACGAGAGCAGGAGCATTAAGGGGAGTAACGTCCAGCCTAGTAACTCGCGGTGGCGCTCTAAGCCCGCCGGATCATCGCGGAGAATGTAAGCTAATACTAAAACCACCGACGCCACCATACCTGCAGCAGCAGGTGATGGGAGACCGACAAAATCTCCCCCGCTTGCCCGCTTTTCATTTCCTGGCACCAGCGGATTTGTCAGCACATTAAAACGAGCCAACCGCACCCCTGCACACACCAGATAGATAAACGCGAACAGCCAAGTAGCTAAGCGAAGGTCTTCATCTTGTCCTGGTTGAATCAGTAAAAAACAGGCCATTAAAGCCGGCGCCATGCCGAAAGAAATTGTATCCGCAATGGAATCAAATTCTGCCCCAAAAAGGGACTGTCGTCCGGAGGCACGGGCTACGCGCCCATCAAAAAGATCAAATACACAAGCGATGACGATAAACCAAACCGCCCAAATATAGTGATTCGCCCGGGTCGCAGCTTCTGCCACATCAGTTACAAATCGCGCCTCAATGCAGTGTTTAATCGAGAGAAAGCCGCAAAGCATATTGCCGGCGGTAAAAAAGTTCGGGAGTAAGTAAATCCGCGCCGCTTCTTCAGGCGTGGTATACTGGGGTTTAGGATCCATGCGGAGGTTTTTCTAAATAGGTCCAGAAGGCTTTATTAGCCTCGAGTGAGGGCTCATCGATATCTACCGGCAGGCGGCTCCGGAAAGCAAAGTCGGAGAACGTGTTACGATGAAGAATAAAATGCGCATGAAGCGATTCACCTTTAGATTCAAAATAAATTCGGAAGTCACCCACCCTTAAACGCAAATAGGTATGACCTTCACGGCGCACTTTTCCTAAACTCGGATTTCCTTTAATAAGGTCTTCAGCCGTTAAACCCGTAAAGGCCTCAACCACCGTCATCTGCTCAAGGGTAGGAATACGATTAAGCTCACCCATCGCCTGATCACTAAAAGTAACTTGAAACATTAGGAGAAGAAGATGGAGCCCTGCCCTTGCGCTGGCAAACTACAAACCACAAGCAGCCACCCCACCAAGGTTGGTTTATAGACCACCTTTTGAAGGATGAAAAACGTGTGTAGCTTTATTTATCTAACAATTCCTGAAATTTACCTAGATTACGACCGTTGGCGGTAAGCAACTTGCCGTCCTTGCCTAAAACCAAGAGCGTTGGAATGCCGCTAATGTTGTTCTTCTCCATTAATCCCATGCCAGATGCTGATTTAAAAGGCGTAGCGGCCCAAGGCATGCCGGCCTTCTTCATGTAAGCCAACATGGCAGACTTAGAACCATCTAAACTCACAAAAACCACCGCCATCTTAGCAGAGTTTTTTTCTGCAAACTTTACTAATTGAGGCGAGAAGGTTCGGCAGGGGCCGCACCACTCCGCGGAGAAATACACCGCCACCACTTTACCTTTAAGCGTGCTTACAGCTACGGGCTTACCCTCGGCATTAACCAAGCCCTCTTTAAAGATAGTAGACCAATCAAAGTCTGCCGCTATCGACTGGGCACAGGCGAGGAGGGAGGTGGCTAAGATGAATAAGGTGCGCATGGGTAAGAAGTAAGCGTTGTGGGTAGAAGGTTCCGTCTAAACAAGACCTTTAAATGAGGCGTGATCGTCGAGGTCGAGGAGTTCAAACCAAGTCCCGACATCAGTCCGGGCAGCGCCTGCCGGCGTAGAAGCCTGAAGACTACTCAGCTTCGCCCGCTTTTCAGGGGTAGTAGGTACTCGACTCTCATGCCAATGGCTAAACGCTACGATTTCGTGCGGAAGGCGCTTAAATCGTGCCTGAGCCTCAATCCACGCCAACAGCGCTCCATCACCCAAACCCTTGGCAACTTCCTGTTTGAGGGCCTCAGGGTCGATGCCGACAAAATCCAAAAAATAACCATCTAACGAACAGCCGTATTCATAATCCCCTTGTTTGCCTTTAAGGGTGGCGCGGCACTTATCGAGCATCCGGGGTAAGATGACATAGCCGCCGAGGCGCACCCGGGGGCTTCGCGGGGCGTGTTGCGTTAGATCATAAGGGTCGTAGGCCATAACAAAGCCCAAACCAAGCAGGCTGGGGCGTCAATTGATAACATAAATCATTCTTTATCAACAGAATAAGTAATATACACCAATACTTGCCATTTTGACACACCTACTTATAAAACCCTGCCTCTAAATGGAGTTTTTGATACCCAGCCTGCGTTTTGCTGCCCTGCTCTTTTTGGGAGCTGCCCTGGCTGATTGGTTGGGTCGTTCTCGGGGTTGGACAGCTCTAGGAGACTCAAGTCGCTGGGGGCTTCGCCTTGGTTGGGTGGTTCTTACTGCAACCCTCGCAGGGTTTGGCCTCGCGGGCTTTGGGAGTTCGGCAGGGATTCTTGGTTGGATTGCCTGGGGCACGGCCGGCCTAGCGCTTTTCTTAGACCTAACTTTTGGTCACCGACTCCCCTCATGGTTAGTAGGTACGGTTGCTGGGGTAGCAGTAGGCTTTGCCTCGGCCTTAAACTTTATACCCGGTGATACCCAGCCGTGGATTACCCTCCATATTGCCTCAGCTATTTTAGCTTACTGTCTTTTAACCGCCCAAGGTGTTAATGCGGCAGTCTACTTGCTACAAGATCGTGCCCTAGTGAAGCGCAACTTTGGCGGCATTTATGCCTTTCTTCCGCCCTTAGTTCCACTCGATCGCATCGGTCACCAATTATTAGGCGCCGCGGTTTGGATGTTAGGATTAGCGTTAGTGATTGGAGTAGTGGGAAGCCTGCAGGGTCTTCCTGTATCGCCCCTAAAACTTAGCGCGTCCGCAGTGACCTGGGTTGCCGCCAGTTTAGTTTTATTGTTTCGAAGGCGCGGGTCGTTATCGGGCGCCGCATTTGCGCGTGCCTGTCTCGGGATTTTAATTCCTGCCCTACTTGCCCTCTCGGTCTCTCTTCCAAGATGAGCACGAGCAAAGGTCCATCTTTAGTAGCACTTAGCGCAACCCACCGCACGGCGGGTATCGATGCGCGAGCCGCCTTTGCTTTAACGAGCGAGGGAGAGTCGCGATTTTATGAAGTTGTACGCCAAGCCGGCGTCGCAGAAGCCGTTTTAATAGCGACCTGTAATCGTCTGGAAGCATATGTGGTCGGCGACGAAGCTGTAGCCCTACACGCGCGTAATGCCTTGGCTTTTGCCGCGGGCGATGGCGCCGCAGGCTTAGATACCCACTTGCGTGCTTTGCCAGGCGCGGCAGCCGTTGAACATCTTTTTTCAGTTACCGCAGGGCTCGATTCACAAATGCTGGGTGAGGCTGAAATTGCTGGACAAGTTAAAACGGCCTATGGCGATGCGCTTGCCCGCGGCATGACCGGGCCCGTACTTAACCGAATTTTTCAACGTGCCTTTCAAGCCGCGGCTTGGGCACGAACCCACACGGGTATTGGTCAAGGCCAGGTTAGCTTAGGCAATGTGGCAGTTGATTTTGCTGAGCGAGCCTTCGGCTCACTTTCGGAGGCGCGCGTTTTAATTTTAGGTACAGGCGATGCTGGCAGGCGGGTGGCTCAAGCTTTAGTTTCACGAGGAGCGGGTACACTCACGGTAGCTTCGCGAACCTTCACCCATGCGGCCGAACTTGCGGCCGAACTTGGTGGTGCCGCACTTGAACTCACTCCGGCGCTTTCACAAATTCACGGGCACGATGTTATTATCGGCTGTGCCACAGTGGAACGTCCCTTGTTGATTAAAGCCGAGGCTGACCAAGCGTTGCAGCGTCGCCAAGGCCGCCCGTGGCTCTTGGTAGATCTAGGTGTACCGAGAAATATGGACCCTCAGATTCGTCAACTTGCTGGGGCTTATCTAGCCGACTTGGATGACCTGGCAGCGGTTGCTAATATCAACCAACGTGCTCGTGAGATTGAAGCCACTCGAGCCCGGGCGGCTCTCGCAGAACGTGCCGCACGTGCTTTTGCCGCCACCCCTGCCAACCCCTCATGAAATTAAAACCTACATGTCTGATCGTGGATGATGAAAAATCTACCCGTGAAGGTCTGCGCGCCGTGCTCGAAGATACCTACGAAGTTTTTGTAGCGCGTGACGCCGAAGAGGCGGAACGGATGATGCGTGATGTCCCCCCCGACGTTCTTATTACGGATTTAAAGATGGCGGGTGAAAATGGTATGACGGTGTTGGACCGTGCGCTAAAACTTTCACATCGCCCAGTTTGTGTGATGTTAACCGCTTATGGAGATATTGATACTGCGGTAGAGGCGATGCGACGTGGGGCTTATGATTTTTTACAAAAGCCGGTAGATGTTCGTCGTCTTCAACTAGTTTTAGAGCGCGGACTTAAGGCCCGCACCACGGAAGACGAACTCGATCGGGTGCACACCCGGCTCGATAAAAAATTTGCTCTCGGCGAAGTGATTGGCTCGTCCCCTGCCCTATTGGCATCGGTCGAGTTTGTGCGCCAAGTGGCACCCTCAGGAGCGACAATTTTATTAACTGGAGAAACCGGCACCGGTAAAGAGCTCTTTGCGCAGATGATTCACCAAAATAGTCGGCGCGCCAAGGGGCCTTTTATTCCCGTTCACTGTGCCGCGATTCCAGCCAATCTACTTGAAAGCGAATTATTTGGTCATGAAAAAGGGGCTTTTACGGGCGCCCATGAACGGCGCGCGGGTCGGTTTGAATCAGCCGACGGCGGAACGCTTTTTCTCGATGAAATCGGAGAAATCGATGCTGCGACCCAAGTTAAACTGCTACGATTTTTAGAGTCTCGCACCATCGAGCGATTGGGCTCACACAAACCCCTGTCGCTCGACCTTCGACTGGTTTGTGCCACCAACCGCGACCTTGAGGCCATGGTTCGTGAAGGTAAGTTCCGCGAAGACCTTTACTATCGTCTGGCGGTGGTTCCCCTCCGGTTACCTCCCCTTCGCGAGCGGCAGGATGATATTCCGCTCTTACTAACCCATTACCTTCGTCGTTTTGCCAAAGAGAATAATCTCGAGCTACCCCGGCTCACCCCTGCGGCGATATCCATTCTTTGCCATCACCCCTGGCCGGGTAATATCCGAGAATTACGTAACGCCGCCGAGAATCTCGTGGTGCTTCACGCGGGGCGTGAAGTGACCCCTGCTGATTTAGATGCCCGTTTTCGTTCTGCGAGCCCTACCCCGCCCCGCGCCCCATCGGAGGCAACCTCTTTGGGGGGTCAGAGCGCTGTACCGGCAAGTTTAGATCGAGCCGCTAACGAAAAGCACCTGCTGAAAGAAGCGCTTGCCCGGGCGGGTGGCAATCGTACCCAAGCAGCAGAACTTATGGGCATCAGCCGCCGCACCCTTCACCGTAAACTTCTGCAGTGGCCTGAACTCGACACCGGCACCCACGGCTGACACGTTTTTTTATGCGCTATATAGTCCTCACCCTTTCTTTTCTGAGTGCCTCGCTTTCGGCGATTAATGTCGGCGGCACTGATACTCTCACTCCCACCCTAGGTGCTGCGATTGAGCGCCACCTCGCGGCTGACGGCAAGAAGCACACCATTGCTTTTCGCGGTTCGCTCCCCGCGCTTGAGGGTATGGACGCCGGACAAGTTGATATTGCACTGATTCTTCAACCGGACGGACAAAATTTAGAGCGTACGCCAAGTGGTAAAGCCCTACGCCGGTTTCCCCTCGGTGCTGCTGCAGCTTACGTCTACGTTCACCCTTCCCTAAATTTAAAAGAAGCTAATCTCGCCACCTTGGCGGCCATTTTTGGTGCCGGCCAAAAAGATGATTTCAAATTTTGGTCTGATGTCCCCGGCCTACGTTTTCAGGAACCTATCATGCCCTTTACTTCGAGTGATGAAACGCACCCTTCAACCACACTCTTTAATGGCATTGCTCTCTCGGGTCGACCCTATCGTGCCAATGTGCGCCTCAGGGTTCCCCTGGTAGAGGCGAAGGAAATTATTTCAGGTAGCACCAATGCCATTATGATTTCATCTTCCCCAACACCCGAGGGGATAGGACAACTCTTACGCATTGCCGATGGCCGTGAAGGACGTTCTAAGACCGCCTACTTCCCCGACGACGCCAATATTTACAATGGTGACTATCCTTTACGCCTACCCTTGGTGCTCTGCGTGCCAGAAGATAAAGTAGCAACCCACCGTGATTTTATTGCCTGGTTGCTCTCAGACGTGGCTGCTAGCGAGATTAGAAAGGCCCAATTTATCCCCACGCCCGTCTTGATACGCGAGCGCCTCGCGCAAAGGCTTGACACTAAATAAGCCTAAGGGTGAGATGGTCAGTCGTTCGCGGGCGTAGCTCAATTGGTAGAGTACCACCTTGCCAAGGTGGATGTTGACGGTTCGAATCCGTTCGCCCGCTCCCTTTCTCGGCTCCCGTCTTAGACGGGAGCCGCTTGTTTTGGGGTGGCGTCTAATTGTACCACCACCCTTAAGCCCCGGGGCCTAACCGCTTCCGCCTGTACCCACCCGCCGTGAATAAGGGCAATCTCGCGGACGATACTTAAACCTAAACCGGTACTACCCTGCCGGCGCGAACGGTCGGTCCGGTAGAGCCGATCAAAAATCCGCGTCAACTCATCTTCCGCCACCCCTTGCCCATCATCTTCAACTACCACTCTCGCCCCCTCAACTTGGATATGGATGGTTCGCGCATCACGTCCATGAACCAAAGCATTAGCGACCAGGTTTTGTACCACCCGACGGGCTTGTAAGGCATCTACCCTGCCCTCTCGATTAACGAGCTTAAGTTGTAAGGTGATACCCTGATTTTTTGCGCGCTCTTGCAAGGCATCGACGGTCTCTTCGGCCGCGCGAGCTAAAGCCCCAGAAGTAGGCTCAACGGTTGCACCCGCTTCCAGTGAAGCGAGGGCCAGCATGCCCTCTAGCATGGTGTTAAGCCGGGCGGTAGCGGTGACAATTTTGGTAGTAAAACGTGCGCGGTCTTCGGCCGACATGTTGCCACCATCTTGCTCTAAAGTTTCTGCATAACCTTTTAAAATAGTAACAGGCGTACGTAAGTCATGGGAAAGATTAGCTAAAAACTCACGCTCGACCTCTTGCAGGCGCCGAAGTTGCGTAGAATCTTCTGCAACAATAATCACGGCGCCTGCTCCATAGGTGTCCCCTTTTGCAGGTGCTGCATAAACATTAATCCAGAGATCGGCTGCGGGCGGTCGCGATAACCGGATTTCCTGGTATTCACTCCCTGAATTTCGCACTAAACGTAAGAAATTAACTAACTCCGCACTTCGCACCATAGGAACAATTGAATCCCCTTCCGCACCTTGTTCTATTCGGAAGAGGCGACGGGCCGCAGGGTTGGCGAGTTGAAGTCGGTCCTGACCATCTACCACTACCACAGCTTGGGTTAATAAACCGAGAAGTTCGCCGAGCTGCCGGTTGTGATTGAGTTGAGCTTCAGCTTCATTGCTGGAGCGCTGTTCAATCGCAGTAAATAAGGGCGCTAGACCAAAGGCACGTGCTAGATAGTCACGGGGAGGTGTGCCGGCATCAAAGCCTGCTAAGGTGCGCCTTGCCCAGCGTAGATAAGAGGAAAAACGCGAAGCGGAAAAAAATACTAGGGCGACGAGTGCAGCAAGAAGTGCCCAAGGAAGCCAGACGAGCATACCGAATAATCTAAGTGATAAAACCGCAGGGGCGAGAGCGAAGGTGATTAATCGCGAATACGATACCCTACCCCACGAACCGTTTCAATAATCTCGCCACCAGCGCCTAATTTATCGCGCAGACGGCGCATGTGGGTATCAACCGTTCGAGTTTCAATATCAGGGGCATAATTCCAAACATCTTCAAGTAGACGCTCGCGCGTTTGCACCCTGCCCTTGCGCTCAACTAAGGTGCGTAGGAGTTTAAATTCAGTAGCCGTTAGTTCAATGGGGGCTCCGTCGATTAAAACTTCGTGCCGCTCTAAATCGACTACAAGGTTCCCTGCCGATAGACGGGTTGCGTCCGTGGTTGAGGAGGGCTTGGTCCGGCGGATAAGTGCCTGCACACGTAAGACAACCTCTCGGGCATCAAACGGTTTTGCCAAGTAGTCGTCTGCCCCGCCTTCCAAACCCTTAAGGCGATCCTCGGTTTCTCCTTTAGCGGTTAAAAATAAAACTGGGGTGTCGCGCAAAAGTGCATCGGCGCGAATCATTTTTAATAACTGCAGCCCATTTAAATCGGGCATCATCATATCCAGAATGATAACCTCGGGCCTAATATCTCGAGCAACGCCCAGGGCCCGTAAGGGGTCATTAATTGCCCGGACTAAAAATCCGGCCTGCTTGAGTTTGAACTCTAAAAGCTCCGTAACATCAGGCTCGTCATCGACGATTAAAACCCGCCTTTCTTCGTGCGCAGCCATATAGAGAATGTGCGACACACGGTGGTTTAATGGCGAGGTTTTTCTAAACCCGAACCATTTCCCAAATTTTACACAAACCACTATCTATCAACCACTTGTATAATATTAACCTTAGCGTAACCTAAATGCCCCCTTAGGGTCACATCTTATGTTCTACGTGGAACATGAGCACCCTCCCCTTTCGCCCTTAGCCAAATCATCAGTAAAGCGATATCAGCTGGCGTTATGCCACTTATCCGGCCTGCCTGTCCGAGGGTCGCGGGTTGAATTTCTTGGAGTTTTGCCCGAGCCTCGAGCCTTAAAGAAGGCACGGCTTGATAGTTGAAGCCAGGGGGCACAAACCAGTGCTCGAGATCTCGCAACTTAGCGGCCTGACGTTGCTCGCGCTCGAGGTAGCCCTTATACTTAACTCTATACAGAACTTCGTCTCTTATCTCCGCACCAAGGCCCAAGAAGCTTGGCGGCAGCGAAACCCCATCGATGGAAGGGGCCTTGCGAACCACATCTCCCATAAGCCCGCCAGGGATAGTCATTTTGTCGGCCATAGTCGCCCAATGATGGACATGACTGGCCTTTTCTTTAACTCGCTTAAGTCGTTCTTCGGGAATAAGTTGCATTCTCTCAGCCACATCTACTAGCCGTACATCGGCGCTCCCGTGATTAAGCAATAATCGGTATTCGGCACGACTGGTAAACATACGATAAGGCTCCTTGGTACCCTTAGTAACCAGATCATCAATAAGAACCCCAATGTAGGACTGGTCGCGCTCTAGAACTAGGGGTGGACCGCCTAAAACCTGCGAAGCGGCGTTAGCACCCGCGACAAGGCCTTGGCCGCCAGCCTCCTCATAGCCAGAGGTACCATTAATTTGGCCCGCAAAGAACAAGCCGCCCAGTTTTTTAGATTCTAAGGTGGGGTGGAGCTGGGTAGGGGGTGCAAAGTCATATTCTACCGCATAAGCCGGACGTAACATCACGGCATGTTCAAGGCCGGGCACTGAGCGGACCATTTCAAGCTGCACGTTAAAGGGCAGGGAGGTTGAAAGCCCGTTAATATACCACTCGTTGGTGCCACGCCCCTCCGGCTCAAGAAAGAGCTTATGGGTCTCTTTATCACTAAACTTAACAAATTTATCTTCAATAGAAGGGCAGTATCGGGGCCCAACCGATTTAATCTCGCCCCCATAGAGTGGGGAGAGGTGGAGATTGGCCGCAACTATCTCGCCCGTCCTACCAGTGGCCTCGGTCATCCAGCAGGAAACTTGTTCAGTGCCCGGCTTCCAGCCCGCCAAGCGTTCACCGGCTTGTTCCACGTGGAACAGATCGGTTTCAGGACGGGTGTCCATGAAGGCAAACAGGGTAGGGTGGGGGTCTCCTGGCTGCTCCGAGCATTGGCTAAAATCGATAGTAGAACCAAGGATGCGCGGAGGGGTACCAGTCTTCAACCTTTCCAGCTCGATACCGTGTTGTAAAAAACTGCCCGACAACGACTTAGAAGAAAAATCACCCAATCGACCCCCCTCGTTTTTATTGGCGCCAATGTGCATTAAACCACGAAGAAACGTCCCAGTCGTTACCACCACAGATTTAGCGTAAAAATCTAAATCCAAGTTGGTCTGCACCCCCGTCACACGATCTCCCTTATTAAGCAGCCCAGTTACTTGAGCCTGGAAAATCGTTAGGTTGGGTTGAAGTTCACAAAGGTGCTTCATCCGCAGCTGATAGGCCTTCTTATCGCACTGGGTTCGGGGGGCTTGAACCGCAGGTCCTTTAGAAGAATTAAGCAGGCGGTAATGAATGCCCGTAACGTCGGCGGTTAAACCCATCGCCCCACCAAGGGCATCAATCTCGCGCACCATGTGGCCCTTGGCTTGCCCGCCAATGGCCGGGTTACAGCTCATTTGGCCGATGGTATCAAGATTGCCCGTTAACAGCAGGGTATCAGCACCCATGCGAGCTGCGGCCAAAGCAGCTTCAATACCTGCATGCCCAGCCCCGCAGACGAGAACGTCATAAGGACGGCCAGGGCCGATTCGGATTTCCTTTCGATGGCTGAGCATAGCGGGACCCCCCGCAGAGAATCACTTCCCTATGCAGAAGGAAGCAAACAGCTTGTCGAGCATACGCTCATTGTCGACCTTACCCACCACTTCGGCCAAGTCATCAAGTCCAGCCCGTACCTCGGTCGCCGCCAGTTCGGTTGCCTGAGACCCTTTTTCTAGATGTTGGGCTGCGAGTAAAAAGCGTGCGGCCGCCCGGTTCATCGCCTCGGCGTGTCGCGTTCCAACCACTAAATGATCCCCCGCAGGGGCTAAATCCGCCCGCTCTAAGAGCTGACCCAATTCTTGGCGCAAATGCGAGGCGTCCCTTCCGTCGAGTAAACAACAAGCTATCCGGGGCAGGGCGGGGAGAAAGTTTTTAAGTTCAGGATGCGCGGGTAGATCCGATTTATTGGTGACTAATGCGGCACGACCAGCCGTAAGCCATTGCGACCATTCTTCAGTAAGGGCAGGGGGCGGGCAGGATTGGTCTACAACCCAAAGTAAAAAGTCCGCGCGCGCGGCTTGCTCGCGCGTGCGTTCCATCCCGGCTGCTTCAAGGACATCGCCGCTAGCTCGTAATCCCGCTGTATCCACCGCCGTGACTCGAATCGGGAGGCCTTGTACTTCAGCTTCTAAATAGTCGCGCGTCGTGCCCGCGACCGGGCTGACTAAAGCACGTGATGCCCCGCAAAGAGCGTTGAGCAGTGAGGATTTGCCTGCGTTGGGAGCGCCCACCACCGCGAGACGAATGCCATGGCGCAAGCTTTCTTCGTGTCGTGCGGTGGCAGCAGCGGTGGTGAGTTCACGTCCGAGTTGTAATAAAATCCCCCGTGGACCATGAGGATTTTCCGGCGGCAAATCTTCTTCAGGAAAATCAATATGTGCTTCAAGCGTGGCTAGAGCGCTTAAGGTTCGGTCGGACCATGCTGCTACCGCGCGGCCTAATTCTCCTGCTAAAAGACGGCGTGCTGACTCAAGTGACCTTTCGGATTCTGCATGAACCAAGTTTGCGATAGCTTCCGCCTGAGTGAGATCGATTTTACCGTTTAAAAAAGCCCGGCGGGTAAATTCTCCCGGTTCAGCCATGCGCGCGCCGCGCGTGAGGCAATCGGTTACTAGCGCGCGAACCAAACGCGGATTACCATGGCAGGCGATTTCAACGCTAGTATTTCCCGTAGCTGATGCACCCGCCGCATAAAATGTTACTACCACTTGGTCCAAGGCTTGGCCTTGAGGGTTATGCCAAATACCTAAGGTAGCGCGGCGCGGCACCAAAGGGGTTGATCGTCCTAAGGCTGCCACGGTTAAGGTGAGAGCCTCAGCCCCATCTAGCCGAAGCATGGCGAGTGCCGAAACCCCCTCTGGGGTTGCAGGTGCGACAATCGTGTCCGGCAGTGTCATAAGTTAAAGAGAGTGAGGCTCCCGACCCGAATCCGCAAGTCACAGACGGAAAAAGGCTGGAAGCCCCACCCACCTCAACGCATCGTTAAAAATTACCGTGTCCCCCGAGACTCCATTTTTAAATCGCAGCCTAGCACAACAGCTTGCCGACACCTTTGGCACGCCCTGCTATGTTTATTCACAAACCCGATTAGAGGAACAAGCTCGGCACATGCTGGCATTTCCAGCTGCCTATGGTCTGACGGTTCGCTTTGCTATGAAGGCAAGCCCCTCGGCTGCTCTCCTAAAAATTTTCCAAAAGCAAGGTCTCGCTATTGACGCTTCTTCAGGATGGGAAGTCCGCCGGGCTCTTAGGGTGGGCTTTAAGCCCAACGCAATTTCACTTTCAACCCAGCAACTCCCTGACGACCTGGCGGAGTTATTAGATCTCGGCATCGAGGTTAACGCCTGTTCGCTCGCTCAAGTCCAACGTCTAGGCGAAGCGCGCCCTGGTCGTTCCATTGGTTTACGATTTAATCCTGGCAAGGGCTCAGGCGGTAACGGCAAAACCAATGTCGGTGGGTCAGACTCGTCCTTCGGTATTTGGTATGAGCAAGCCGACGAGGCCAAAAAAATTGCTGCTGCCCATCAACTTAAAGTGGTGCGCATTCACACCCATATTGGTTCAGGCAGCGACCCCGCGGTTTGGCAGGCTGTTTCTGAATCGAGCCTCGCCTTGGTTGAGCGTTTTCCTGAAGTCACCATCCTTAATCTCGGAGGCGGCTATAAAGTTGCGCGCGTTACTGGTGAAAAAACCAGCGACCCTGCAGTCATTGGTATCCCTGTGCGCGAAGCCTTTGTTAAATTCGCCGAGCGGACGGGGAGAAAATTAAAACTCGAAATTGAACCCGGCACTTTCTTGGTGGCGAATGCCGGAGCGGTATTGGCGCGGGTGGTCGACCGCGTCACCACCGATCAACGCTGCTTCTTAAAACTCGATACCGGGATGACGGAGTTACTGCGCCCCTCTCTCTACGGGTCACAACACCCTATCACGATTTGGCCCGCCCAAGATAAAGGTAATGAGTCGGTGGTGGTGGTCGGTCACTGCTGCGAGTCCGGTGATTTACTCACGTGTGCTCCCGGAGAATCAGAAACCTTAGCGCCACGCCAACTACCCGTGGCCGCAGCGGGTGATTTAGTTGTGATTGGTGGGGCAGGGGCCTACGCCGCCGCCATGAGTGCAAAAAACTACAACTCTTTCCCAGAGGCACCGGAAATTCTCCTCGATCAAAAACAACAGCCCCACCTGATACGCCGCCGCCAGACACTCGACCAAATGTTGGCGAATGAAATGATTCCTGAGGGGATTTAAGTATGAAGCCTCAAGCACCCTTTCCCCTGGGTGAGGTTTTGCCCTCTTACCCTCACGGTACAGTTTTATCCCTGCCCACCTTAGCTGATGTTATCGGTTATGAGCGTCACGACGCGGCAACTTGGGCTACGATCCGCGCTGGCTACCCACGCTTTGTCCTTAATGACTTAGTCAAAGCGTGCCGTGATCAAGCGGCAGATAAGTTGGGTTACAACCGATTACAATCGCTCGCCCTGCATTCTCTTAAAGGTGCGAAGCAGGCCATTGCTTTAGCGAAACCTGCCCAGGCTCGCTGTCATGATATGGGCTCATGGTCGCTCCTCGAAGTAGATCCTGCGTCGTTTGAGCGTACCTCAAAAATAATTCAACATGCGGGCCTTCGTCTCGCCTCTCGCGCCGCTGAGGCCTGGCTGACTAAGTTGCTTTTAAAAGAAATTAAAACGGTTGAGCCCTTGCTTCTGCCTTGGGTTAAGCCTGCAGGTTTAGATGATTTAAAGTTAACGCCCTCGGGGATGAACGCAGTAGCGGCTGCCATTGAAGCCGTTAGGCAAGTGCAACGCCCTCATCATCGCCGCGTCTGGCTTCAACTGGGTTGGCTTTATGTAGACTCCTCCGAGTTGCTGCGCAAAACCCTCCCGGCCGATGAAACTCTGGTGGTGCTTGATGATGTCGCTGATCTAACTGCCCTTGAGCACTTCTTTACCGCACACCAAGGAAAAATTGCCGGGGTGCTGGCCGAGTTGCCCAACAATCCTGGGTTAGCTTCACCTCAACTTGCGCACCTTAAAAAGTTAGCCCAAGCCGAGGGGGCTTTATTAATTTTAGATCCCTCCTCGAGTGGCTTGGTCAATGTTGACCTCATGCCTTATGCAGATGTCCTCGTTACTAGCCTCACCAAATATTCAGGGCACCGAGGTGATGTGATGATGGGTTTAATTGTGGTGCATCCACAAGGCGCTCACGCTTCAGCCCTGCGCAAGGTTGCCTTTGATTGGGTCGGACCGGTCGCCCCTGGAGATGCTTTAGTACTCGCCGAGCAGTTGCCTGCCATGGAGGCGGTGGCAGCGGTACAAAATAAAAACGCCCAACAACTCGCCGCCTTTTTGCTGCAACACCCAGCAGTTGCTCGAGTTCTAGTTGCTGATCAAGGACCCACCGCTGCGGCCTACGCACAAGTTGCCCGCGGCCCGAATCAGCCTGGCTCACTCATCACCTTTGAACTCAAAGGTGACCTGGCTTCATTCTATAACGCGGTTGATTTAGTAAAGGGCCCGAGCTTCGGACTCGATTTCACCCTCCTCGCCCCCTTCCTCTGGCTTTCCCATTTTGAATGGGTTACCCAAGAAGCCGGCCGCGCCCGTATTCGTCGGGCGGGATTATCACCGGATTTAATTCGCCTGTCTGTAGGCACAGAAGACGTAGCTTGGATTCAAGCTCGTCTTAGTGCGGCCCTAGAGGCCTGACCTGCCATTAGCCGACAGGTCAGACCCAGGCGCCGTCCTTAACCTTCTTCCGATTCGTCCGACTCGGGAGCCTTACCGTTTTTACGGGCCTTCTCCATTCGTGCTTTGAAGGCCGCCTTTTCTTTTTCTACCAAGGCGACGGAGGCGGGATCTGCCTCCTTCATAGCCGCTTCCTGGAGTTTTCGATGGGCGGCTTCCGAGGCCTCCGCTTTTTCTCGCATCGACTTGTAATCGAGGAAGAGCTTTCGGACTTGGGCACGATCGGCTTTAGCCTGCTCCGAAGCGACAAGCACTTCAGGCTTTGCAGCTGCGGCGCGGCGGGCGGTGGTGAGGCGCTCGCGTTCATCAGCATTCAGCTCTACAGCGTAAGCTTGGGGCAGGGCGGTGAGGGCCGCGAGTAAGAGCGCGACCACGATGGGGGTTCGGGGGGTGAGCATGTTTGTATTCATGGGAACGGGCTTGAGAAAATCCTAGTCAGGCACAGTCTCAAGTTCCCCCAAGTGGGGTTCATTCTATGGGCCGAATCCTCTCTGAGTTTCTAGGTACTTTCCTGCTGATTAGTACATTACTGCTGGCGCCAAGCCGCTTAGCGGTCGCTGCAACCTTGGCGGCCTGCCTCTGGATTTTTTCTCATCAGCCCCATGGAGCGTTTAATCCTACAGCCACTTTTGTTTTCGCGCTACGCCGCCGGCTAAGTTGGGTTTGGGCCGGAGGCTTAATACTCGTGCAGCTTTTTGCTGCCGTGGCTGCGGCACTTTTTACCGCTCTCCTTGTGGGTCATAATCCAGGGCGCCTCGCACCCGATGCGCCTAGCCCCATACCCTCTGCCTGGTTAAGTTCGCTCTCGGTCGAATTTCTGGGCACCGCCCTCCTTTGTCTCCTGCTTTTGGCGGCCTTCACCTCACGTCGTCATGCCGGCAGCACGTTAGCTCCCCTTCTGGTTGGAGTGGGATTTTTTAGTTTGCTGGAAATGTTTGGCAACTGGTCGACATTTTTTAACCCCGCAGCCTTGCTGGCTTGGGGCTTGCACGATGCGTTTTCAGCGCTGCGGGCGGATGAAGTTGGACCCGCTCTATTGGGCGAAGCGGAGCGGCTTGGCCATTTCTTGCCCTGGGCAATCTTGGTTGTCGCCTTCCAAATTTTAGGAGCCCTTGTGGGCTGGGGCTTATTTAAGGTCTTTTATCCTGAAGAAAAGTCGGCCTAAAGCTTAGCATCCACGCTTGCGGGCGGCAAACCACCCCTCAAGGTGCAGTTATGGATATCCTGACAAAAGTTCACAAACACTACGGCTCGCTCATCTTATTGTTGGTTTTAATCGGCTTTCTCTTCGCCGCTTTCAGCCGACCCCGCGTCGTCTACCAGCGCATCGTCGCGGTATTAGTCGATATCAACGTCGTGATCGGTTTAATCACCCTCTTCTGGGTAACGGTGCGCCCTGTGTCCTGGTTCCACCTCATCTTTGCGTTAGCAGCAGTGGGATTACTCCATGCCTCTGCTAAGTCAGCCGAGCGGGGTAAGGTAACCATTTGCTGGGGCCTCGCCTTCTTGCTCTTGATTGCAACCTGGGCGACCAACGCTTCTTGGGGTCCTGATGTTTTCAAAACCAACTGGCTGATTCTTCCTGCAGCTTCTGAAGTGGCACCTGTGCCCCCTCCGACCCCCGGCGGTTAAGTTAGCTAGTTTTAACGACCGTTTGACTTCAGGGACTAATCCGTCCCTGCTGGTCTATGCCTACGGTTAAGACACCTTCAGATATGCGCGCTAGCGCCCGATGCCTTGTTCGATAGTTTAGTTCAACACGCCGTCACCGGCCTGCGTCCTCTAACTAGTTAATCCATGCTCCGACTCGCCCTCAACATGCTCTTTGGCGACCGCGCCAAGCTTGCCATGCTTTTAGTGGGCTTAAGCTTCTCTGCCCTCCTCATGGCCCAGCAAAGCTCGGTCTTCTTTGGTATCATGAGTTGGACCTATACGCCGATGGTTAATATCCAGGCGCCAATTTGGGTAAGTGATCCTCAGGTCGAACAAGTGAATGATGCCCAACCCATGCGCGATACCGACGTTACGCGCGTGCGTTCTATTGATGGGGTTTCTTGGGCCGCCCCCCTCCACTCGTCGATTCTTCAAGCGCGCTTACCGAACGGACAATTTAAACTCATCTCATTAATAGGTATTGATAGTGATACCTTCGCTGGTGCCCCAGCCGTCATGACCGTGGGGCGAATTGAAGACCTGCGCCTACCCAATACCGTTATCATTGATGAGTGGGGCGCTAATTTATTAGGGCGTGAAGTTGTCCAAGCCGACGGAACCCTTAAACGCATTCCCCTCGCCCCTGGTGACACCTTCGAACTCAATGATACCGAAGCGCGCATCGTCGGGGTTTGCCGAGTAAAGCGAGCATTTACTGGCGGGCCTTTTGTGTACACCACTTACGATCGCGCTAAAACCTATACCGCAGGTGTGCGTCGCACTTTAAGTTATATTTTAGTAGAGCCCAGAGATGATATCACCATCGAGGCGCTTTGTGCCCGGATCGAAAATGAGACCGGATTGAGGGCGTGGACGTCGGATACCAATCTTTGGGGCTGGGGCGAGCGTAGCCTTGCCCGCAGCACCTTCTGGTGGTTCTGGCGTAACACCGGTATTCCTTTTTCCTTCGGCACCGCCGTCCTGCTTGGTCTCTTCGTCGGCATCGCCATCTCGGGCCAAACCTTTTATTCCTTCGTGCTAGAAAACTTGCGCTACTTCGCCGCCCTCAAAGCCATGGGGGCTAACAACATGGTCTTAGCACGCATGCTTTTACTCCAAGCCACCACCGCGGGTTTACTAGGCTTTGGGCTCGGCGTAGGCATGGCTCAAACCATTGGAAGGGCTATGATTGAAAAAGGGATGCCGCCCTTCGTCATGTACCCGCAAATCCTCGTCGCCACCCTGGTATTGGTATTGGGCATCAGTCTGTGCTCAGCTCTCATTGGTATGGCCAAGGTGGCGCGCGTTGACCCCGCTTCTGTATTCCGTGCCTAACTCTCCCTCCATTGCTTTGCGTGTTCACGGCGTCGACAAAGCGTTCGGCGAAGGTGAAACCCGCGTGGCTGCGCTCAAGCAAGCAGACTTTGAGGCCTATGCGGGCGAACTCATTATGCTCGTGGGGCCTTCGGGTTGCGGCAAAACCACCTTGCTCTCAGTTATTGCTGGCACGCTTTCCGCCGATGCAGGCGAGATTGAAGTTTTTGGTCAACGGCTCGATGGCTTAAGTCAGGCCGAGCTCACCGCTTTCCGCCGCCGCAACTTAGGTTTTGTTTTTCAATCCTTTAATCTCATTCCCACTTTAACCGTAAGGGAGAATGTTATGATTCCGTTGCTCATTCAGGGCGTAGGGCGTGCCGAGGCCGAGGCGCGCGCCGGAGCCATTTTGAGTTTGGTTGGTCTTGAAGGGCGTGAAGAAGGTTCGCCCACGGCGCTTTCGGGCGGCCAACAACAACGCGTAGCCATTGCCCGTGCCTTGGTACACGGTCCACGCCTCTTAATTTGCGATGAGCCCACCTCAGCTCTCGATAAAGACACCGGAGGTAAAGTCATGGCGATGATTCGTGATTTATCCCGCGCACCTGATCGCTGTGTCGTGGTTGTAACTCACGACCACCGTATTTTCCGCTTTGCCGATCGTATTGCCGAAATGGAAGACGGTCGGATTCGTCGGGTCACCAGCGATCCCGCTTCCCTCGACCTTCCTCTCCATTAATTTTATAAAAACATGAAACGTCCACCCTTCCGCCTTTTACTTGCGCTTATCGCCTTGGTCGGTGCTGCCGCCGCCGTGCAACTGGCCTTAAAGGCCAACGAAAAACCCGCCGCTACTCCCCCGCCTTATCAACCTGCTAAGCGTGATCGCGATGGGCTTCTTTCGGCTGCAGGTTTAGTCGAAGCCGTAGCAGAAAACACTTTAATCGGTGCGCCCTTTAGTGGTCTTGTGGCGGAAGTTCCGGCCAAGATTGGTAGCCAAGTAAAAATCGGCGATCCTTTGGTGGTTTTAGATACGCGTGAACTTCGTCCAGCCGCAGCCGCTGCTTTAGCCGCGGCCGAGCGCGCGGAAGATGCGGCCCGTCGAGCACGTTCGGTTGCGGGTACGGGCGCCCTCTCTGAGCGAGCCATTCTTGATGCTGAATTAATTGCCCGTGAAGCTCGCGCCCGTTCCGATCTAGCAACTGCTCAACTCGAACGCGCTACCTTACGTTCGCCTATCGAAGGTACGGTGCTGCAAGTTTCGGTTAGGGCCGGTGAATTTGTGACCGCCGGAGGCAAGCCCTCCATCGTGGTTGGTGATATTTCGCGGCTACAAATTCGCTGCGATATTGATGAACAAATGGCGCCGCGGATGCGCGAAAATCTTCCGGCACGGGGCTACCTTAAAGGCGAAGGCAATCGCGAAGACGCTGAAGCTCGGGCCATTCCTCTACGCTTCATTCGTATCGATCCTTTTGTTATTCCTAAAGCTTCGCTTACCGGCGTGAGCACCGAGCGGGTTGATACCCGAGTGCTTCAGGTCATTTACCAATTTGATCGTCCAGCCGACCGCCCCATCTTTGTGGGCCAGCAGATGGATGTGTACATTGATACTTCTCCCGATGCCAAGTAAGGTACTATTCATCGCAGTCTTACTTGTAGGCTGCGCTTCAGGCGATTCGCCTTCCCGGGCTGACCTGGCCCCGAAGTTAGATTCGACCTCCTTCACCACCCCTGGAGGCACGCGGGCGGCCGCGGCTTGGTGGCAGGCCTTTGCCGACCCAGCTCTCAATCAACTTATTGCCCAAGCTTTACAAAAAAACCCTGACTTATCCGCGGCGGCTGCGCGGGTGCGTGAATCCCGCGCTTTACTTATTGCCGTCGATGCTGACCTCTTGCCCCGGCTTGATGCCCAACTGGCTTTGGCTTCGCAACGGATGTCGAATCAGACCGGACAAAACTTTCCCGGTATGCCTCGTCGTACCAACGTTGGTTCTGCCGCTGTTCAACTAACTTGGGAAGTCGACCTCTGGGGTGCAGTTTCCGATCGGGCGCAAGCTGCCTTAGCCGATGCTGAAGCCGCAGCGTTTCGTGCTGCTGCGGTTGAGGTGGCACTCGCCGCTCAAGTCACTCGTACCTGGTTTGCTGTCCGCCTCGCCCGTGAAGAACTCGCCTGCCTCCGTGCCGACTTTGCCTCCCGCATGACGGAAATGAATTTAGTAACGTTACGGGCTCAGGCCGGAATCGATGACGATGATATGCTCTCCTCGGCACGTCTTGCTGCCGCTCAAGCCAAGGCCGACGAACTCGATGCCACGCGTCGTCTGGGTGCACTAGAAAATGCCCTCAGAGTTTTAATTGATCAGCCGATGGGACAACCCTTACCCGAAACCGTGCATGATACCGAAGGTGCCACTGCGCCTTTAATTGTTAAGGTCCCCAATTTTGGCGCAGGAATTGCGAGCGAACTGCTCTTAGCTCGCCCAGATTTGCGTGCCGCTTCACGCACCTTTGATGCTACTTTAGCCCGGGAAGGTTCTGCCCAGGCAGATTTTTATCCCCGCTTTATGTTGGTAGGCGATGCAGGTTGGGCAGCAGATCCTGCTTCACGCATTGGCAAAACCGGTTCCGGATTTTGGAGTCTCATGCCTACGGTGACCTTACCTATTTTTGAGGGTCAACGAAACCAGTCGGCTTTAGAAGCTGCCCGCGCCCGAGCTGAAATTGCTGCGGCTGATTGGCGCAAGGCGGTGCTTAATGCCTTTAGAGAAGTTGACGATGCGCTGATTGATTTACGTGACATTGCGCAACAAGAAGAGCTGGCTGAGAAAGTCCTCACTGCGGTTAAAGATCGTTTAAAAAATGCTGAAGTCCGGGCTCAAGCCGGCCTTGCTAATGGGAGCGAAGTTGAAGCTGCCCGTCGTGACCTCTACCTCGCCCGACGCACCCTTGCAGGTTATGCGTGGGAACGTCGACAGGCTGCGGTACGTCTTGCCGCCGCCACTGGCGGTGGTTTCACGCTCGAGTAAGCCGAGCCTAGTTTAACCTTTAATCCTTAGGCGTCTAACTGCGGGCGCTTAGGGTGCGGCCAATCGATGTGGAAGAATTTCCCGCGGGGCTGATCGGTCCGCTCATAAGTGTGAGCACCAAAGAAGTCGCGCTGACCTTGGAGAAGATTCTGGGGAAGATTTTCCGTACGATAGGAATCAAAGTAAGCCAGAGCAGAGCCCAGTGTGGGTACAGGAATACCGTGCTTCACGGCTAAACCAATCACCTTACGCCAGTTTTTCTGAGCCTGCCGCATGGTCTTCTTGAAGTGGCCGTCGAGTAGGAGATTAGCCAAGCGGGGTTTCTTTTCAAAAGCCTCAGTGATTTTTTGTAAGAAACGGGCGCGAATAATACAACCCCCGCGCCAAATTTGTGCGATTTCGCCAAAGTTTAATTTCCAGTTATATTCCTTTTGGGCTTCGCGCATGAGTTGGAAGCCTTGCGCGTAGGAACAAATTTTTGCGCAGTAAAGGGCGTCAGCAATCATGGCGACTACCTTGGCGCGATCGACCTTACCGGCGATACGTGGCTTGGGTCCACGCAGGGATTTGGCGGCTGCGACGCGCTCTTCTTTAATAGCCGAGAGGCAACGAGCAAAAACCGCTTCAGCGATGGTAGGTGCAGCCACGCCCATATCGAGGGCATTGGCACTCGTCCACTTACCGGTACCTTTTTGTCCGGCGGTATCCAAAATTACATCCACCAAAGGTTTACCGGTAACAGGATCTTTTTGCCGTAAAACCTTGGCCGTGATTTCAATTAAGAAGGAGTTAAGCTCGCCGCGATTCCACTCTTCAAAGACTGCCCCAATTTCATCTGGCGTCATTCCTAAGAGACCCCGCATGAGGTCATAAGCCTCACAAATCATCTGCATGTCGCCGTACTCGATGCCGTTGTGGACCATCTTGACGTAGTGTCCGGCACCGTCGGACCCAATGTGGGCGACACAGGGAACGCCTCCTTTGATGGGTTTGCCAGGAGCACCGCCGGTTAACTCCACCCCGGTTGTCGCATCTACTTTTGCGGCGATAGCTTCCCAAATGGGTTTGAGTTCAGCCCATGCTGCCGGGTCGCCCCCAGGCATGAGTGAGGGGCCAAAGCGGGCACCTTCTTCGCCACCTGAAACACCTGACCCAATAAATCGTAAACCCTTGGCCTTGAGGGCTTTCTCTCGGCGAATGGTATCGGACCAGAGGGCATTACCCCCATCAATAATAATGTCTCCGGCGGTAAAGACCTTAGCGAGTTCATCGATGACGGCGTCGGTAGCTGTACCAGCCTTAACTAAGATTACGGCTTTGCGCGGCGTTTTGAGGCTCGCGGCAAAATCTGCGAGTGTGGCTGCACCCTTGAGCTTGCCTGGGGTGGAGCGGTTGGCCGCCAAAAACTCGTCGGTCTTAGCGGTGGTGCGGTTATAAACCGTAATGGAGAAGCCGTGGTCAGCGATGTTGAGGGCCAAGTTTTGACCCATCACCGCTAAACCGATGAGACCGATATCGGATTGCATGATAGAAAGAGGGGTGGAGGTAGGGCAGGGGGCTGGCAAATGGAAAAACCCAGCATCGGTAAAAGGGCATCCACGCTTGCCTCCTTGGCCACCCCTGCCAAATCTTCCTGACTGGACGTAGCCGTCCCGGTGCCCTCGCCCGGGAACGCCCCGCGCCCTCTACGCATTCGATGGCCCTAACGTTTCGCAATCCCTCCCCCCTCTGGCGCCCGGACTACGAGCGCGACGCCTGTGGCGTTGGCTTTATTGCCAATCTCAAAGGGGAGCCTTCCCATGCCTTAATTGAACGTGCCCTTGAGGGTCTCCGCAACCTGGCCCACCGGGGTGCTATCGATGCCGACTCTGTAACCGGTGATGGCGCTGGTCTTCTAACCCAGCTCCCCCACGCCCTTATCCGTCGCCACCTTGCGTCTAAGGGGAATCTCCTCCCCCGTGAGGCTGATACAGCGGTGGCCATGCTCTTCCTCCCCCGAGAGGATTATCAACGTTCCCACGCTAAAAAAATTGTCGAAGAGGCCACCAAGGCCGAAGGGCTTTCCTTTGTCTCATGGCGCCAAGTTCCCGTCGACCCCACCTGTCTGGGTAAGAAAGCCGAACTCACCCGCCCTGACATTTGGCAAGCTATCGTCGCTCGCAAAGCGGATGCCGAATCTGCCATCTCGGACGAAGAATTTGAACGCCGTTGTTTCCTTGCGACCAAGGTTGCTGAGCGGCGCGCAACTGAGGCAAAAATTGAAAACTTCTACATCTGTTCGTGGTCGAGCCGCACCATCACTTACAAGGGCCTCTTCAATGCGCCGCAGGTCCGTAAATTCTTCCTCGATCTGAAAGATAGCGAGTTCACCACCGCCTTCGTCATTTTCCACCAGCGTTTCGCCACCAACACGCTGCCGGACTGGACTAAGGCCCACCCTTTCCGGTGCATCGCGCACAACGGCGAAATTAATACCATTCGCGGCAATCGCAATATGATGCGGGCGCGGGAGTTCTCCGATATTTCAGGTAAGTGGGGCGACCGTTACGCGGATCTCCGTCCGATTATTCAGCCCGATATGTCGGACTCAGCCTCTTTCGACAACTGCTTCCAATTACTTGTCTCCGACTTACCCCCCGCTAAGCGCTGCGGGATTGTTGCCGCCTCCATGATGATGCCGGCGGCGTGGGAAAATGATACGCAACTCCCTGAGCGCGTCCGCAATTTCTACCATTATCAATCGTTAGTGATGGAACCATGGGACGGACCTGCAGCGATTATTTTCACTGATGGTCGTCTCTTAGGGGCTTCACTCGATCGCAATGGTCTCCGCCCGCTGCGTTTTAAAGTTTATGCCGATGGAACAGTAGTGGCTGCTTCAGAAGCGGGCTTAATTGCTCCTTGGGGTTCACCTCTGGTGCGTGCCGGTCGTCTCGGGCCTGGCCGCATGTTCGCCCTCGATTTCACCAGTGGTAAATTCCTCGAAGATGCCGACTGCAAAGCTGTCTTAGCGGAGCGCCGCGATTACGGCACCTTCTTGCGTGAGGCCGTGCAATCGTTGCACACCTTGGCTAAAAATAAAGCGACGGCGCCCCAGCCCCTAGCGGATGCGCTCGCCCTTCAACTCGCCTTCGGTTGCGACTTAGAAGAGCGCGATTTAATTCTCACGCCTATGGCCAGCACCGCGCAAGAGGCGGTGGGCTCGATGGGAGACGACACCCCGCTGGCTGCCCTGTCGCGTCGGCCACGTCTGCTCACAACCTATTTTAAACAACTTTTTGCTCAAGTAACCAACCCGCCGATTGATCCCATTCGTGAGCAGTTAGTGATGTCACTCACTAACTACATCGGCGGCCAAATTGGTATCTACGAAACCTTAGAAAATAAACGCACCTTCCTACAGGTCGACACACCTTTCTTGCTGCCGCATGAGTATGCAGAAATTCCGCTACATTTTGGTGATAAGTGTCACGACCTTCAGGCAATCTTCCCCATTGCGGGTGGACCTGCTGGGCTCGAGCCCGCTCTCCAAACTTTAGCCGCCTCGGCGGTTACTGCGGTTCGTGATAAAGGCGTGCGTGTGGTGCGCATTTCTGATCGGAAAATTTCCGCCACGCATGCTGCTATTCCCATGCTGCTCGCGGTTGGAGCCGTCCACCAAGCCTTGGTACGTGCAGGCTTACGTTTACGTTGTGGCATTGTGGTTGAAACCGGCGAGGCGCGCGACGTTCACCAACTCGCTTGTCTGATTGGTTATGGTGCCACCGCGGTTCACCCTTGGTTAGCTTTTGAGGTCATTCGTGACCTTCATGCTGGCGGTAAGTTAGATGCTAAACTCGATCTCGCGCAGACTTGGGAAAATTATCGTAAGGCAGCGGGCAAAGGCCTGCTCAAAATTATGTCCAAAATGGGCATCTCCACACTGCTTTCTTATCAAGGGGCACAAGTGTTCGAGGCGCTTGGCATCGGCGACAAAGTCATTGAAGCCTGTTTTGCTGGCACACCTTCGCCGATTGGCGGAGTAGGTTATGAAGAAATTGCGGGTGAGACCTTGCGTCGTCATGCTCGCGCTTGGCCCGCAACTCCGACCGAACTTCCTAACGAAGGTTGGTATTTAGTTAATAAAAAAGGTGAAGGTGAGGCCCACGGCTGGAGTCCTAAAGTTGTGGCTGGTATGGGTAAGTTCTTAAAATCCGGGGGTGATGCCACGGGTTGGTCGGAGTGGCGTACAGCCGCAGAAGATCATGCGCCCGTAACCATAAAAGATTTACTGCACTTTAACTTTGCTCCCCAAGCGTTGAATCTAAGCGAGGTTGAGCCGGCCACAGAGATTCGCCGTCGCTTCACCACTGCAGGTATGTCGCTCGGGGCTCTTTCACCCGAAGCCCACGAGTGCCTGGCAATCGCCATGAATCGTATTGGCGGAAAATCCAATTCCGGTGAAGGCGGCGAAGACCCCCGTCGATTCCGTCCGTTGGAGAATGGCGACAATGCCAACTCCGCTATTAAGCAAGTGGCCTCAGGTCGTTTCGGTGTCACCGCCGAATACTTAGCTTCAGCTAAAGAAATTGAGATTAAGATTTCTCAAGGTGCTAAACCTGGCGAAGGCGGCCAACTCCCTGGTCACAAGGTATCGCCCTTAATTGCTACCCTACGTTACTCTGTTCCTGGCGTAACACTGATTTCTCCGCCACCCCACCATGATATTTATTCCATCGAAGACTTAGCCCAACTCATCTTCGATCTTAAATGCGTCAACCCGCGCGCAAAAGTCTGCGTTAAACTCGTTTCTTGTTCGGGCGTCGGCACGGTGGCGGCTGGTGTGGCCAAGGCTTATGCCGATGTGATTTTAATTTCGGGTCATGAAGGTGGCACCGCAGCTTCCCCGCTTTCCTCAGTTAAGAATGCTGGCTCAGCTTGGGAAATCGGTTTAGCTGAGGCTCACCAAGTCTTAATGATGAATGACCTGCGTGGACATGTCGTCTTACGTACGGATGGTGGCATGAAGACCGGCCGGGATATTGTGGTCGCCGCCATTTTAGGTGCAGAAGAATTTAACTTTGGTACCGCTGCTCTGATTGCCGCGGGGTGTGCTATGTTCCGCGTTTGCCACCTCAACACCTGCCCCGTCGGGGTTGCAACCCAGCGTGAAGACTTACGCGCGAAGTTCCGCGGTAAGCCCGAGAATGTCATTCACTTCTTCAATGCCGTAGCTGAAGACGTACGTTCCATCTTAGCTAAATTAGGTAAGCGCACGCTTGAGGAAGTTGTCGGCCGCACCGAGCTCCTCCGTTTCGTTCCTGATGCCGAGAACCCTAAGACCGCTCGCCTGCGTCTCGACGGCTTACTCTTTAATCCCGATCCTGCGGGTGATGCCGCCCGAGTTCACACGCGTGATCGTAATAATCCTCCGGGCCACGAGTTAGTCATCGACGACGTGGTTCTGCAAGATGCGCGCCATGTATTGGTACACAAAGCCCACCCCTATAAGGCCCATCACAAGGTGCGGAATGTGCATCGCAATATTGGCACCCGCTTAGCCGGAGAAATTGCCTACATCCATGGCAACCGTGGTCTCCCCGAAGGTTTGATTGATCTAACGTTCGAGGGAAGTTGTGGCCAATCCTTTGGCGCCTTCTGCGTCCAAGGTCTCCGCCTCCGACTCATCGGCGAAGCCAACGACTATGTAGGCAAGGGTATGAACTCCGGTGAAATCATTATTCATCCTGGGCCCGAAGTAGGTTTTGCCTGGCACGAAAACATTATCATGGGGAACACCAGCCTCTATGGAGCAACGGGAGGCACCCTCTTTGCTGCAGGTCGGGCAGGTGAGCGTTTTGCGGTACGTAACTCAGGTGCTACGGCGGTAGTTGAAGGTGTTGGTGACCATGGTTGTGAATATATGACCGCAGGTACCGTGGTGGTGTTGGGTCCAGTTGGACGTAACTTTGCCGCCGGTATGTCGGGCGGTTTAGCCTTCGTTTGGGATCCTGAAAAACGGCTCGATCATCTCTATAACGCTGAGATGGTGGCCTTAAAATCTGTTGAAGCCAGTGAGTCTGACGCTTTACGCGCCCTTCTCACGCGCCACCACCAAGCCACCAAGAGTCCTCATACGGCTGCGCTGCTAGCGGACTGGGCCCAAACCTTAAAAGCCTTCCGTCGGGTAACACCGCTTGGGAGCACGCTGACGCTCAACGAAGCTGCGACGGTTAAGGCTTAAGCAAAGCTAAGTTTTTTAAAAGAGCCCGGACAACGGGCTCTTTTTTTTAATCACGCCGCGCACCGACCCAGCCCCCGAGTGCCGCGCACCCAATAATTACCAGCAGGCTCAGTAGCCCTTCACTTAACGTTACCTGACTGATGAGTAATGACGCCGCCCCCATCAATCCCACTACGCGGGTGAGGTGACGGATTAGACCCGTCCTACCCCGCACCTTGGCTATCATATAGAAGGCTAAAATTTGTAAGCTCAGCAAGGCCCCCATAAGCAGTGCGCCTTCATTTAGCATCAGCCGCAGAACCTGCCCGCCCACAGAGGGCAGAAGCCAGGCGATGACAGTGTCTAATAAAACCAAACCCCAACCTGGGGCCTTGGGGATAACACGCTGCACATCTTCCATACTTAAGATGAACCCGAGTTCCCCTTGAAATACAGCCTTTATCAAGGACTAAGACTTGTCCGAGGCCTTTAACCCCTGTGTAACAAGTTACTTTAAATTGGTGCGGGTAACCAGATTCGAACTGGTGTCACCACTTTGGAAGAGTGGGGTCCTACCGCTGAACGATACCCGCGACCCCCTGAGATTTCCACGCTCTGGCGCTTAGGTCAAGGCAAGCCGCTTGCCTAGGCTGATTTCTCTCCCCACCCTAGAGTCGTTCCTAGCCATGCCTCAATTGCCTGATGTGCTCATGTTCGCAGCCCCCACGGTTAACGCCGATTTGCGGTGGTTTAGCCGTTTTAAAGCCGGCGATCCCTTTCCTGCCTTTTCTGCCAAGGGTAAAAAAATCGGTCTCCTCCCTCTGCTAGAAGTCGGCAGGGCTAAATCCGAATCCGATTTTGATGTCATTTTAAATCTCACCGAAATCCTTCGTACCCTTCGTGTACGCAACCCTAAGGCTGGCGTTGCCGAGGCCATCGCCTCCGCCGCCAAAGATTATGGCGTGAAAACGTTTACCGTGCCCCACGATTTTCCTGCGGGTCTTTGGGAATCCTTACGGAGTTTAGGTTTAAAGCTTCAGCTGGCAGGAAAGGGTCGTGATGAACGCACCGCACCGCAGGCATTTCCGCAGCGCGCTTTCAAAGATAAAGTTGAGCAGGCAGGTATAACGGCAGGCAATCGGGGTTCTTCCGCTGCCTTTAGTGCCATTGAAACTATTCTACGCCAGAGTACGATTAAGGGTAATAAAGTTTACTGGCGGGGCAAGGTGCTCACCGCCGAGCAGCTCCAAGCGGCGGCGCATCAAGCGGTCCTTGCCGCTGGCTGTATCAATGACCACGGGCTAATTGTAGCACCGGGTGACCAAGCAGTAGATTGCCACGCTGCGGGTACTGGCCCCATTCCTGCACATCAACCCATCGTGGTTGATATTTACCCGCGCCACATTGCGAGTGGGCTTTATGGCGACATGACGCGTACGTATGTTAAGGGTCGGGCTAACGACCAACGGCGCAAGATGATCACCGCAGTAAAAGGAGCCCACACGCTTGCGCTCAAAACGTTACGCGCGGGCGTAACAGGGGCGGAAGTACACGCTGCCGCCGCAGATTATCTCAAGGCTCAGGGTTTTGTTACCGAAAAACGTAAGCAAGGGTATGTAGGATTTTTCCACAGCTTGGGTCACGGACTTGGCTTTGATGTGCATGAAGAGCCTGCACTTGCGCCGCGAAATACCCAACCCTTACAGCCTGGCCATGTTGTGACCATTGAGCCAGGTCTTTATTATCCTGGCATCGGCGGCTGCCGGATTGAAGACGTCGCTTTAGTTACCAAAACCGGCCACCGCCTGTTGTCGCGCCACGCTTATCATTGGGAGATTGCTTAAGCGATGTCGCGTCAAAGGGGCAGGGCAGGGACGCATACCACGCTGATTGAAGCGGCAGTCCCTGTGGTTGTAGCCTTTGAAAAATTAGGCCGTGTCTCACGCGGTATGATCAAGGGTGGCATTCGGGCGCGTTCCCATGCTGTCAAGGTGATGAAACTCCGTGGTGGTCTGCGTATCACAGTAGTTTCTATGGGTTCCTGCCAAGAGTTGCATGTTTATGGTGTAACCCTCACCCAAGCCGCTACGGTTTTAGCGAACCCTGCCTTTGCAGGTTATAAAGTTAATCTTCCCGCATGCTAACCCCACCCAAAATTTTGCGCGAAGTAACCCTCGCCGATTGGGAAGCGGTCGGGAGTGACTGGAAATGCCTACCTTACTTAATTTCTTTCGGTGGCAAAAAATTACCGGCGTCATGGGCCAGTGCTCTTACCGGTAAAAATGCCGCGCTGCTGGAAAGTGGACCTACCGGTAACATAACCCTCCTCATCCCTGAAGCCGACGTTACATGGACGTTTCACGCCGATGGTCGTTGCCAGATTGCTTCAACACACGGCACCACCGAGACCTCCGCCGACCCGTTAACCTGGTTGGATGAATGGTCTTCAACTCACCGCGCCCCTCACCTTGAAGGTTGGCCTGATTTTCAAGGCGGTTTGGTCGCTGCGCTTGGCTATGAATTAGTAAGCACCTTTGAACCCATCCCAAACTCTCGCCAAACTGAGTTGCCGCTCGCGATCTACCTACAAGCACGCGAGGCCCTTTGGTATGACGCCTCCACGGGTTCGCTCACGGCGGTTGTGTTGGTCGATGCGACTGCGCCACGTGCTAACGCTTACGAGGCTGCTCAACGGCGCGCCCTTCGCCTAGTACAACTCTGGGATCATGCGACCACGCAGCCTTCTCCCCTGCTTAAACCAGCCGGCGAGCCTAGTGCGGTTTTAAATGCCTCCCTTCCGCCCGAAGCTTTTACTGCTGCGGCGAGCCGCGCCCAAAACTACATCGCTGCGGGAGATACCTATCAGGTTAATCTTTCGACCCGGCTCGAATTACCTCGTCCAACGTCAGGCTTAATGGCCTACGAGTCTGTACGCGCTACCAACCCCTCACCTTATATGGGTTATGTACGTACGCCCCAACTTGAACTTATCTGCGGCTCCCCTGAGCTTTTAATTGAACTTCAAGGTAAACGCCTTGCCACCCGTCCGATTGCCGGCACCCGACCGCGCACCGGGCAAACCGATGAAGATAGCGTTTTTGCGCGCGAGCTTGCCGCTGATTCTAAAGAGCGCGCCGAGCACCTGATGTTAGTTGATTTGCTGCGTAATGATATTGGCCGAGTGGCATCACCCGGTTCGGTGCGTGTGCCCGAATTTATGGTCATCGAGCGCTACTCCCATGTCATGCACTTGGTCTCACAAATTGAAGGCACCCTCGCTCACCCTCGGCCTAGTCTTTCAACTTTAGTTAAAGCCCTCTTTCCTGGGGGCACCATTACCGGGGCTCCCAAGGTGCGCACCATGCAAATTATTGCGGAACTCGAACCTACCCCTCGCGGATTTTATACCGGCTCATTGGGTTGGTTTAGTGCCACAGGTAATTTTTGTCTTAACATCATTATTCGTTCGCTGACGTTAACGCGTGACCATTGCTACGCTCAAGCTGGTGCAGGGGTGGTGGCAGATTCTATTCCCGGTCGCGAATATGAGGAATCTTTACGCAAGGCACTTGCCTTGCGCGTTGCCCTCGCGCGCGTTGCAACCTTATGACACAGGTTTGGCGTAACGGCAGTTTATCTCCAGGAGATGCTAATCCTGGCACTTTTCCCGCAGGCGCACTTTTTTTTGAAACTGTTGCGGTCCGAAACGGAAAGATTAACTGCCTTAGTCATCATCTCGATCGCTTAGGCAAAGGGCTGGCTCACCTGAAGTTAACCCCTGGCCCTTTGGCGACAGGACAACTTTCTGCATGGCGCCAAGGCTTTGCTGCCCTCGGCGGTAACGATGGTATTTTAAGATTAACCGTTGGTGAGACTTTTGAGGAATTAAGTTGGCGACCTTTACTCCCAACACCGTCGACCTTCCGTTTACGCACGCTGCGCACGGTGCGCGATCAACCCGAATGGCTACCCCGCCCGAAATCTGCGCCCTGGCTTAATTCGCTCGCCGCCACCCAAGAACTTCGTGGGCTCGGAGAACCTGCCGGAGTTGAAGGACTCCAACTCGATAGCCGCGGCTGGGTTAGTGAGTGCACGCGTTCAAGTATGGCTTGGATAGACCATCAGCGTCTGCAGGTGCCCGCGGCGAGTACCGGCAGAATTCTTGGCACCGCACTAGCCCAGCTGATGGAAATTGTTGGGCTACCCGTAGATGAAGTTGAAGCCCTACCCAGCGAAACTACGACTGCGATGGTTTTACTTCGTTCGACCTTTTCGGACGGTATTGTGCCTGTCACCCACTGGTTTAATACCGATAATACGCTCCGTTGGAAGTTTACCGCTGACCCTCAACTTGCGGCCATTTGCGCACGCCTAGCTCATTACCGCGCTCAAAAAGCGGTAAGTCTGGCGTAAAGTGGTAACGCGAGGGCGAGGACAAAGAGGCAGGCGTAGAGCACAGAAACTAATGCGGAGGCACAAAGGAGAACGAGTTGCGTAGCGAGTCGGCTGGCATCGTCTATTTCGCGAAGTTGGAGAAAACTTGCGACTGCGAGCCCAAACCCAATCGCTAACAAAACCAAGAGCATCACGCCTGGCATATTGTAGAAGACATGGGTGAGGGCACCTAATTGCCCGGGCTCACCTTGGATGGCGGCGAGTAAGACCGGTTGAGAACGAAAAATAAGCATGCCCGCTAGTGCGGGTAATCCAGCTGTCAGCAAAACAGCTAACTGAGAAACGCGCCGTGCCGTCGAGGTGTGCATGGAATGATTACTGTCTTTAAGGCGTTAAGGGTCAATCTCCGCTCATTTTCCAATCTCGCATTATCGAGATTTAATGCGTAGGGTTAAAACTGTCCCTATGGACCCAACCGCTCTTCTTTGGACTGCTTTTTTCCTGCTTAATGCCTGTGCTGGCGGGATTTCTCTTCTCCACGGACTTGTAACCGGTCTCACCGCCCATGAGATTGAACGCCTG
>CAZEDB010000001.1:136381-138977 GCA_964510855.1 uncultured Enterobacteriaceae bacterium
GGAGCGCATTTAAGAATGCGCCTAGCCCCCGCCGTAACCCTTCCCCTGATTTTAGTACGCGGCACGGCAGGTCTTTTACGACGCTTAGGTCGCCTGCATGATGGTTTTGCACCACCCGAAGAATACGGAACCGACCTCGCCGATGCAGAAATTGGTAGTGTGGCACGTGCTGCTGCCCGGGCTGGTAAAATTACTCACGCCGAAAGTACCTTGGTTAATAATGCCGTTAGGCTCGACGATATCCCGGTTTCGCAAGTGCTGACCCCCCGTCCGGTCGTTACCGCCCTCGAGTCTACTTTAACCGTCGCCGATATTCTCCGCCTCTACCCCTCATTGCCGCATGGTCGACTGCCCGTTTGGGAAACCTCACCCGATCGCATTGTTGGCGTCGTACGCCGCCGCGATATTCTTAAAGCCGCGGGTGAAGATCGTGACGCGGTGACCGTGCGCGAGTTAATGGCGAAGCCGCACATTTTACCTGAGAACGCCTCCTTAAGTGATGCTCTGCATGGTTTAGTGCGCCATCATCATCAACTCGCGGTGGTGGTTGATGAGTTCGGGGCTTTTTCTGGCGTCGTAACCCTCGAAGATATTTTTGAATCCTTATTGGGTATTGAAATTTACGAGAAGGACGACCCCCACCCTGACATGCGTGAGCTCGCTCGCCAGCGTGGGCTACGTCCAGCTCGCAAAGCCGGCGAAGATAAAACCCCTCAGTAATCTATGCGCCCAACCGAGACGCCAACCCCGGGTTACTGGGTGCACGATCTCGATCCGATTGCTTTTCGTTTTCCTGAGGGCTGGCCCATCCATGGGGTACATTGGTATGGCCTTTCGTACGCCTTCGCCTTCTTACTCGCCGGTTGGATGATGGCACGGTGGCGCCGCGCCGGCTACACGCCTTTACGTGATGGATTAGATGATTCGACCTTAATGACCGCCTTGATGGTCGGCGTGGTGGTGGGTGGTCGCTTGGGGCATGTTTTACTTTATGCCCGCGAAGCTTTTTTTGCTGATCCAACTTTGCTCCTGCGAGTTTGGGAAGGTGGCATGGCGTTTCATGGGGGTCTCGTCGGAGCCACCCTTGGAGCCCTTTGGTTTGCCCGTTCGCGACACCGCTCTTTTTTAGCAGTCGGTGATTTAGTTTGTGCGCTCGCACCCGCAGGTTTGTTACTCGGACGGCTAGCAAATTTTATTAATGCCGAATTAATTGGGCGCCCTACCGAGCTCGCCTGGGCGGTGATCTTCCCTTTACCCGGAGGTTGGTGGTCCCCTCCCAGTCACCCTTCACAACTTTATCAAGCCGCTCTCGAAGGCTTACTGCTTGGGCTTTGGATGTTACGCCGTTACCCGCAGCGCCTACCAACCGGCCAGGTATCCGCTGAATTTCTCATGCTTTACGCAATCGTACGTAGCCTAGGGGAACTCGCTCGCTTGCCTGAAGACGGCTTTATCTTAGGGTTTACTGCTGGCCAGTTTTGGTCACTACCCATGTTGCTCGTAGGCGCTGGCCTGTGGGTGTACGCTCGCCGCAACCCTGACCAACCTTCTGACCGATGACGCCCGTTCCTCTTCTCGACCTAGGTCCACAAAATCGTGCTTTAGCTGCCGACCTTCGCGCCGCCTTTGAACGGGTCTTAGGATCTAACCAATTCATCATGGGGCCGGAACTCGAAGCTTTCGAGCGTTCCTGCGCCGAGGCACTTAGTGTTAAGCATGCCTTCGGAGTTTCCTCGGGTACCGATGCTCTCCTCCTCGGATTAATGGCACTCGATGTTGGTCCAGGGGATGAGGTCTTACTCCCTGCTTTTACTTTCTTTGCTACCGCAGGCTCAGTGGCTCGCTTAGGGGCGACGCCGGTGTGGTGTGATGTCGATCCCCATACCTTCAATCTCGATCTCGCCGATGTCGCGCGTAAAGCCGGCCCTAAATCTAAGGTGCTCATGCCCGTGCACCTCTTTGGTCAGTCGATGGATATGGATGCTACCTTGGCGGTAGCACAGGCCGCTAATATGAAGGTGCTCGAAGACGGAGCCCAATCCATGGGGGCGCGCTGGAAGGGTAAGCCCTCACTTTCCTTTGGTGAATTCGGTGCGAGTAGTTTCTTCCCCTCAAAAAATCTCGGCGGCTTCGGCGACTCAGGTCTCTTAGTAACCTCGCACGATGATTTAGCCGCCCGCGCGCGCATTCTTCGCGTACATGGCATGGAGCCTAAGTATCACCATAAATTACTAGGAGCGAACTTCCGCATGGATCCCTTACAGGCGGCGATGTTGCGCGCTAAACTACCGCATTTACCTGCCTATAACTGTGACCGAGCGGGCAATGCACACTACTACCACCAGCGTCTACTCGGTGCTAAAGGAATTGCCGAAAACGTTCCTGGCGCACCTGCGGACGCCCGTATCCTGCTGCCGCGCGACTTTTCCGGAGAAGGGATTTGGAATCAATTTACGCTGCGCATTCCCGGCGGACGGCGTGATGCCTTTAAAGCCTTCTTAACCGAACGAAAAATTGGTTGTGAAGTTTACTACCCCATTACGCTCGATCGGCAGGAGTGTTTCAAGGGTGTCGGCCGTGGAGGGGAAACCTGCAC
>CAZEDB010000002.1:0-66507 GCA_964510855.1 uncultured Enterobacteriaceae bacterium
GGGAGTCGGGTAAGATCTTCGGCATGCTCGAGACTATCTAAGGCCTCGGCTACGGTCGGCCCCTTGTACCAAGGCATGCTGGTTGCGCGCGTTACGACATTGTCTCCGTGACGAGCGGCGATGGGAATAAAGCGTAAAGCTTCGATACCGAGACTCTTGAGAAAGGCGGTGTACTCAACTTCCACGCGTTTAAAAGCCGCTTCCTCATTCTTCACTAAATCCATTTTATTAACTAATACTACGATTTGCTTAATACCCAGCATGGAGAGCAAGACGGCATGTCGGCGTGACTGATCCATCACCCCTTCTTGGGCATCGATGAGGAGAAGGGCGGCGGAAGCACTTGCAGCGCCCGTCACCATATTCTTAAGAAATTCGCGGTGGCCGGGTGCGTCGATGATGGCGTAGTTGCGTCGGGCGGTGCGGAAAAAGATCCGCGTGGTATCGATGGTGATATTTTGCTCCTGTTCCTCGAGTAGGGCATCGAGCAAGAAGGCATACTCGAAATCCATTTTTTCAGCGGCGCACGCAGCTTTAACCTGGGCAATTTTTCCGTCGGGCAGGGAGTCGGTATCGTGAAGTAAGCGCCCAACGAAGGTGGATTTGCCGTGGTCGACGTGGCCAACCACGACGACGTGAAGGCGTTGCAGGTCCGATTCAATAAGAGAGGGCATAAGAACTGAGCAGAAGGGTTAAGTGGTAGGGCGGGCGGTTAGCTCACATGAAGCCCTTGGCACGAAGCTTCTGCATGGCATTACGTTCGTGGTGGTCTTGGGCGCGTCCTGCCCGCTCGCTGGTGCGGGTTTCACGGAGTTCGGCGATGACCTCATCGAGGTTTGAGGCCTTACTGGGTACAGGATGGGTAATTGGGTGGCAACCGAGTGAACGGAAGCGTTTACCGTCGCGAGCAAAATAAAGGGTCGGAATCGGAATGGCTTCGCGCCGGATGTATTCCCAGATGTCGAGTTCGGTCCACTCGAGTAAGGGTTGCACACGTATGTGGCCCCCCTTGGGTGCTCGGGTAGCAAATTGACCCCAAAACTCGGGTGGCTGATCTTTGTAATCCCAGACGCCTTCGGCGGAACGGGGCGAGAAGTGGCGCTCTTTGGCGCGGGTGGGATCTTCATCGCGGCGAATACCCGTAATCAGGGCATCCCATTTAAATTCATCGAGCGCAGCGCGTAGGGCTAGGGTTTTAAGCTCATGTGTTACCGTAACAGGGTCATGTGTGGCATAGCCTACACCGCGATTGATCGCCTCCTGGTTAATGCGAACCAGTAAATCGATACCATGTTCTTGTTTGGCCCATTCGCGGAAGGTGTACATTTCCGGGAATTCGTAAGTGGTATCAATATGAAGAAGAGGAAAGGGAACTTTTCCGGCAAAGGCTTTACGGGCTAACCAGATTAAGACGTTAGAATCTTTACCCATCGACCAAGGCATACAGACATTGCGGAAGTTTCGGAAAGCTTCGCGAAAGATGTGAATCGAAGTTTGTTCGAGCCGGGTGAGATGATCCATCGGAGGGACAATTCCCTTTGTGCTGTCGTGAGTTTTAGCGCTAGATAAGTTCATTGAGAGAGAGTTTTAGTTCGGTTATGAAGCCCACACTCAGTTTTTTCAAAGCCTGGCCAGCGACCACCTCGTTCGTTGTCACCTTCGCCACATCGCGTGCAAACTGAGCATCCAATGGAAGTGTATCCTCTGTCATGTAAAATATTATAGGGCAAGCGGTTTTCCTTAAGATACGACCAAACTTGTTCACGCGTCCAATCGGCTAAGGGGTTAAGTTTCCAAGCCAGGGAGCCATCTTGACGCTGGGCTTCATCTAAAAAAGGTGTAGCCGCACGAGTGGCTGAACCGTCACGTCGTAGACCGGTAATCCATAGGTCAAGCGTTTGTAATTTTCGTCCGAGCGGCGCGACTTTACGGAGCCCACAGCACGCATCTGGATCGCGTTCCCAAAGACGGTCACCGTGAAGCCGGGCTTGTTCGGTTAGGCTTAAGTCGGGCAAGACGGATTCGACCGTAATACCTAAGTGGTCTTGGAGAACCGATTTGAGTTCGATGGTCTCGCGAAAGAGAAGTCCAGTATCGAGGCTAAAGGCAGGCAGCGGAAGCTTACGACGTTTAGCGAGATGGAGAATGGCAATGCCCGCGGGTTGAAAGCTGGTGCCAATGGCAGCGCGAGCGCCGAAGCGCTCCCATGCCCAGGCTAAGCGATCTTCGGCAGAAAGCGCTGCCAGCTTTTGATTAAGCGCAGGCAACTCTCCCGCATCAAGCTGGGTAGGTGCCGACCGCGCGCGCAGCCAATGGGTGAGCCGTCGTAGCATTAGGCTTGGGAAGGTGCCGGCCAGATGTCCGCCGTGGCATCGGTCCAATCACCAAAACCTTGTCCGTTAACCCGCTCGTGGGAGTAACGCTGGAAAAGTTCACCCAAGACCGCAGGAATCTCGTCGATAGGTACTGACTCACGCCAGTTGCGGGCGAGACGTGTTCCTTGGCGATTACCGCCGAGGAGAACATTATACTTTCCAGGTGCTTTGCCGATGATGCCGATTTCGGCACTGTAGGGCCGGGCGCAGCCATTCGGGCAGCCCGTCATGCGTACCACGAGTTCTTCGCCACCGACCCCGGCGCCATCTTGTGCCTCGGCAATACGCTCAAGTAAGCGAGGGAAGACACGCTCCGATTCAGCTAACGATAAACCACAGGTGGGTAGAGCGGGGCAGGCCATGCCGCGGCCACGAATCAATCCTGGGGCAAAAACCGAGGCGCAACCATGTTCACGCAGCAGGGTATCAATCGCGGCTTTATCGCTATCCTTAATATCGGAGAGGATGAGGTTTTGTGTAGCGCTGAGACGGAAGGTCGCACCGAAGCGTTCGGCAATGAGACGGAGCGCTGTCATCAAACGGTAGTCGCCCGCATCTTTGATTCGCCCGGTCTCGATGAAAAGTCCGAGATAGGAAAGGCCCTCGGCTTGACGGAACCAACCGAAGGGGTCGCCTTGACCGACAAAGGCGAAGGGGCGTGCTGGGGCGAGCGGCGCACCGAGACGTGCAGCGAGTTGGTCCTTAAACCAGGCTACCCCCTTCTCTTGTAAGACATACTTGAGGCGAGCGTGTTTGCGATCAGTTCGGTCGCCCCATTCACGGTGAGTCTCAACCACGGCTACGGAGGCGGCAAGGAGTTGAGCACGGGGTACAAAACCGATGACATCGGCCAAGCGAGGATAGGTTTGTTTGTTGCCGTGAGATGTTCCGAGGCCGCCGCCCGCGAGCAGATTGTAACCGATAAGTTTACCGTTTTCTACAATCGCTACCCAGCCCAGATCGTTGGTGAAAATGTCGGTGTCGTTATTAGGGGGTAAGGCAAAGCCGGTTTTAAACTTACGCGGCAGGTAGGTTTTTCCGTAGAGTGGATCGGTAGGAATACCCGAGGCATCGTCTTCAGCAGGAGGTGGGGCGTAGGGATTAGGTTGGTCACCGCGGGCACGGGCCACAACTGCACCGAGCCCAAGATCGAGTTGGACACCATCAACCCAAATCGAGTGATAGGCGGTGGTGCGGGGAAGGAGAACGGTGGTGACGGCAAACGCATCGTCTTCAATCGCCTGAGTAATGCTGTCGACCGGAGGTGCGGTGGGCGCGGTGACATTGCGATTCACGTCGCCACAGGTAGCGAGGGTGGTGCTTAAGGCTTCGTTGATGGATTTAATCAATGGGCCAATGCCGCGTTGGAGCACGCCGTGAAACTGAAAGGTTTGGCGCGAAGTGATGCGTAAGGTTCCGTTGGCAAAACGTCGAGCGAGCTCATCGTAGACGAGGTATTGAGCAGCTGGGACAATTCCCCCGGTCTGACGCGTCCGCACCATGACGGAGTACTCTTTCCCCGTCTTACGTTTATCACGATCGTCCTGCTGGTAGATACCGTGAAACTTAATAAACTGCTCGTCGTCGCCGCTAAAACGGTCCGCCTCAGGGTTGGCTAGGGTTTCGCGGATGGTTCCACGTAAATCGGGCTTTTCAGCCTTAAGCAGCTCATTCTTGGCTAGGGGCTTTTCCATATAAGGTTAATGTTGACTAAATAGGTAATGAAATCAGGATTAGGTCAACTTGAATCGTGCATGACCCAAATAGCACCAGGTAGCGTGACCTTTGTTGGGGCAGGTCCCGGCTCAGCGGATTTAATCACCGTTAGGGGGTTACGTGTCCTGCAGCAGGCAGAAGTTGTGATTTATGATGCCTTACCTGGGGATGATCTCTTGATTGAGTTCCCCGCAAATGCTGTCCGAGTCCCGGTGGGTAAGCGCTGTGGTCATCACTCGGCCACGCAGGCTGAAATTCATCAACAACTGCTGGAGCACGCGGGAGCGGGTAAGCGCGTGGTCCGTCTCAAAGGGGGTGACCCTGGGGTCTTTGGCCGGCTCGGCGAAGAAATGATTTTTCTTAACGAACATGGCATTCCTTGGTCAGTGGTACCAGGAGTTACTGCCTCAGTTGCGGGAGCAGCCACGGCTGGTTTTCCTTTAACTCATCGCGGCGTGACCATGGCAGTTACTTTTTTAACCGGCCATTGTGCGGATGGACGCCAAGCCGACTTACGTCCTTTCGTCGCTACCGGTGCCACCTTGTGTCTTTACATGGGGGCAAAGCACTTAACGCAAACGGCGGTGGACTTACTAGCAGCTGGTCAATCGCCCGCGACTCCAGTGGCCTTGCTCTCGCGGGTTTCTCAAGCTGATGAATCACTGCGTACGGTCGAACTGCATGAAATTGCCTCAGGCCAGATAGACCCAGCTGGCTTGCCTACGCCCCTGCTTATTGTGGTGGGCGAGGTGGTGCGTTTAGGTTTGGTGCGTGAATTAAGCCGACAGTTAGTTTAGAAATTTTTCTCAGAAAACCCGCGATACCCTAAGCCTGTGAGCGGTAATTGTGGGCTAATATCCTGACTAGTTGCGGATGTTCACCCAGCAAGGGTGTGATTTGCCAGGTAACATGGGCAGGGGCATGTTGGGCGCAGAGGGTAGCGACATCGCCACCCGGCCCAGCGTGCCGTCCGGGTAAGATAAATAACATCAAGATGACAACTTTGCCCTGAGCGCCTGCTATCGCGTCAGCTAGCATGGGTTCATTAAAAGCATATTCGGGTCCGGCCCGACGCTCCATTGCACAGCCGCGTAATTCATCGCTACTTAAATGAAGTTTCTGTCGGAGTCTGGCTGCCAGATCTTCCCGCGCTGCGGTAACTTCGCGAATGGGACTGCCATGGTCACAGAGCAAGACGGTGCCGCTACCGGGTGTCCAGCCCGTGGACTTCAAATGATCGTGAAGTAGCTCAACTAAGGCGTCCTCATTTCCGGGTGACCAAAGTGTGGGAAACATGTTGAGCTGCACACCTACCGCTTGTGCTCGCTCAGGTAGAAATTCGGTGAGGGCTAAGCTCGGACCAATGAAAAGCGGGAGAAGGTCGAGCTCGCGTATGCCTTCGGCATGACGTTGACGCGCGAAAGGTTCGAAGGTTTGCGCTGGGGTGCCGTTTAAAAGTGCAGGGTCAATTTTATCGCTATGAAGAACGGATACGGGCGTAACGGGGTGGCCGAGAATTCGGCTAAGGTTGTCGGCCAAGGTGCGCAGCCCAAGGGTCGCTGCAGGTTGAAGCGAACCATTGTCGGCGAGTAAAATTGGCTTCATGGGATTTTTACGGTGGGCTGCTAAGATAGACCTGCCCTAGGGAAAGACTAATAACTTAAGAGGCAAGGGCGACTCCGTTAAGCTCGCTGGCTTAGCCGCCAATCAATCGGAGCCAGGCGCTAGCTTGGTTTTTCATATTGCCCGTAAAGAGGGGTAGGTTTAATAACATCTTAACCCCATGAGACACCTCGTCGCCCTCCTCCTAACCCCGATTGCAGCTTTTGCTGCCGAGGGTTGGCTCACCGATCTCGACGCTGCTAAGAAACAAGCCGCAGCTGAGAAAAAAGACATCCTGGTCGACTTTACCGGCAGCGATTGGTGCGGCTGGTGCATTAAGCTCGATAAGGAAGTTTTTAATACGCCGGCTTTCAAGGCCCAGAAAGACTTTGTCTTGGTTTACCTTGATTTCCCCCGCAATAAAGAGATTCCTGCCGACCAAAAAGCTAAGAGCGAGGCGCTTTCAAAGGCTTGGGGTATCCAAGGTTTTCCCACCATTGTTTTAGCCAATGCCCAAGGTGAGCCTTATGCTCAGACGGGTTACAAGCCCGGCGGCCCTGAAGCTTACTTGGCCCATCTTGCGGAATTAAAGAAACAAAATACCCCCGAAGGGATTAAGGCCTTGGCTGCTGAGCGTGAAGAGCGTGTAGCCCTTACTAAGCAGCGTGAAGCGCGCGGTGCTAAGATGCGCGCTGCGATTGCCGCCAAGGATTTTAATGCCGCCGCTCAGATTATCGAAGAAAACTTCCCAGCGGACATGCCCAATCGTTTGCTAGCGATTAAGTTGAACCAGGCTGGAGTCTCGATGCAGATTGATCCTGAAAACAAGACCCGCGCTTTGGCTCTTTTAGAAGAGGCCGCTAAAGCTGCCGAGGGTAACGAGCGTGCTCTAAAGAATATTGCGATGTTGAGAGAGCGTATTGCCAACCAGGGTAAGGCACCTGCGACCAAGTAACGCCGTTCTTAGCTCAAGAACGTTTGTATGGGCGCCGAGAGGATATCCTCAGGCGCCCATCCTTTTTGTCTTAGAGACTGAATGGACAGATGGCCGGCGCGTTTAGCGAGCCGCTTACCTTCCGAGTCTGTAACTAAAGGGGCGTGGGCCCACAGGGGAGGTGTCCATTTTAACGCGCGGTAGATTAAGAGTTGTCGCGCAGTAGAGAGCAGTAGGTCAGCTCCTCTTACGACTTCGGTGATGCCCATGGCATGATCATCGGCCACCACGGCGAGTTCATAGGCAGGATAACCATCACGTCGCCACACCAAGAAATCACCGAAGTCTTCTCCGGCTGTAAACTTATGGGGTCCGCTTAGGGCGTCCGTGAATTCGATGCGCTCGCCGTCGGGTACACGAAAACGCCAGTTAGTTCCTTGCGGTGTCGTCGCCTCTTTGCCGGCTGACAGGTCGGGGCGCAGTTCAATGGGAAAAATCGGTTCAGCATCGTCCTCCGCATGCGGTGCAGTGAGCGCGCGCGCAACGTCGTTACGCGATTTGTCGCAAGGGTAGAGGCAGCCAGTGGCATGTAGGGCCTGCCAGACTTGAGTGAAAAGCGGTAAGCGTTGCGACTGGCTATAGGGTGCGTGGGGTCCGCCACAGTCAGGACCTTCCTGCCAGGTTATGCCAAGCCACTTAAGGTCATCGAGCGCTGCTTGCGTGAACTCAGGACGGCATCGAGTTACGTCGAGATCTTCAATGCGGAGTAGGAGGGTGCCCTGGGTTTGTTGAGCACGTTTGGCAGCGAGCGCAAAGGTACGAGCATGACCCACGTGGAGGTAACCTGTGGGGGTGGGAGCAAGACGGCCGCGATAGGCGGAAGACGCCATGATTAAAGAGGATTACGCGTCCGTATAAACGTCCAACCCAGACCTGCTTCCTTCGCTACGGATTCGGCGAGGGCCTGAACCCCCCAAGTCTCGGTAGCGTAATGCCCGCATGGATATAAATTCCAACCCTGCTCGTGCGCATCGTTGTAATGTTCCTCGCGTAGCTCGCCTGTAATCAGCGTGTCGCACTTGAGATCCTTTAGGTAGGGTAGAGCTGAACGTCCGCTACCTGAGAGAATAGCGATACGTTTGGGGTGGGCGGAGCCGTGTTCGATGGCGGTAAAGCTCTTAGGGTAATCTTTTTTAAGGCGTTGGGTTAGGGTACGGCGGGCAATGCCTTGGCAAAGCAGGGCAATAGGTGTCCCTTCAAAATCAAGAAACCAGCGCTGAGATTTGAGACCTAGACGTTGGGCAATAATCGCATTATTCCCTATCTCAGGGTGGGCATCGAGGGGGAGGTGGCTGGAGTAGAGTGAAAGTCCGAGTCGTCTTAAGGTAGCTCGGCGCGCATTTAAGGTAGCCGCACCTGGAAGGGTAGGCTTCCAGTGGATGCCGTGATGAACGATTAAAAAATCTACCCCGGCCCGCGCCGCTTGTTCAAAAACTTCTGTGCCCGCATCAACCGCAGCCCCGATTTTTTTTACCCGCTTTCGGCTATCGTATTGAAGGCCGTTGCGCGCACCGGGAAAATCCTCAATCGATTTGCGTCGGGTTAAGCTGTCGCAACGTCGGGCTAACTCGCGAGGGGTGAGCGACATTTTTAAGGGCGGATAAATGTGCCTTCCACTTCGGGGACTTTACTTCCGAGTGTCTTGGGCGAGAAAAGTTGAGCGGGTAGGCGGGCGTCGACACAGGCCTCGAGGACTTCCAGCACATCACGATTATCTGAAGCGACCTCGCGTACGCTCAGTTTGGCCACAATCCATTGTTCGCCAATTTGGGCAAACTCCTCCGTGCGCATTTCACGCAGGGCTTTGCCGTCGGGCCCAAGCGTACTTGCTTCAATTAAGGCTAAGTAAGCACGATCAAGGCCGAAGCGTACTGAAGCAGGTGGTGCACCTTCGGGTGCAGTTGCGAGATAAAGATTCAAAGGGCGACCCCGGCGACGTTCACTACCGAGGTAACGCGTATTCGTCCAATCCGCATAAGGCGCTTGGATGTCATGGGCGGTTAAAAGAAAACCAGATGCCAAAGGCTCATTCGCTTGGGCGATAGGACTCGCGGTTGAGCCTAGCGGTGCTACCCAGGCTCGAGTAACACCTTCACTGCGGACCAGCAGAGTTGAGCGCCCAGCTAATTCAATGCGCGCGGCAGGTCGACCGTGACGCCAACTCATCCAGAGGGTACCTTGGAGAGCTGTCGGCTCAGGCCCACGTTTAGGCAGGTGGCGCAGACGGAAACGCGCGATGAGGTCGACCGTCATGCCCGAGCTTCTGAAATCAGCTAAAGCCTTCTCAGCCTCGGCCAATGGCAGAGACGGTAAGGGGCTATGGGGTCGCTGGGTTTGGGCTGAACTCACACCTGCGAGCAGCAGGAGGATGAAACACCCAACACCCAAGGGCTTCACTGCGCAGCAGGTACGGCTGGAGTCGCCGTTGCCTCAGGAGTAACCGGGTTCTTAGCAGGCACTTCGGGTGCGACTGCAGGCGCAGGGGTCTGGGGCTTCGAAGGAGATGGGTTGGCCGAGGTTGGCGCGGTAGCAGCAGGTGCTGTAGGGGCGGGAGTAGGCGTCACGGTTGCAGCCGGCGTAACGACGGGTACGGGAGTGGGGGTTTCGGTTGCACTTGGTACCGCGACTTTGTCGAGAGCCGAAGCTTCACGCTTTTCATCTGAGATAAAGGCCAAGTAGAGACCAAAGCTGAGAAGAAACACCAGAATAGTTAAGAAGGAGGTGAACTTGGTTAGAACATTGGCCGATTCTCCACCGAAGACGCTTTCAGCTGCGCCGCCACCTAGAGCAGCACCCATGCCGGCATTGGCACTGGGTTTTTGCATAAGGATGACAATCACTGCGAGAACGCAGACGAGGAAGAGGAGGACGATGGACGTGGAGATGAGGAAACCGGACATAGCCCCTAGCAAAGGACTGCGGGCAAGGGAGGCAAGGGGGAAGCAAGCTGGTTAAGGGCAGTTTTTAAGCCCTTAGAGAGGAATCCTAGCTATAAACCCCATCCGCCACCTGATAGACCTTCCATGCGCCCGAACCAGGTAATTGGGTGCCCGTAGCAATAACTTGATGCGCCTCGCCAATGGCCTGCCAAAAAACCTTTCTCCGTTCGTCATCGAGTTCACCTAATACATCATCGGCAAGGAGAACGGGGGGCGTACCTGCAAGTCGGTGCGCCCGGCGCAATTGGGCGAGGCAGAGGGCCAGCGCGAGCAGACGTTGCTGACCTTCCGAGGCATAATCCGCAGCCGACTCACCGCCAAAAAGAAGGGCGAAGTCGTCTTTATGAGGACCACGACGGGTCGAGGCTGTGATGCGATCGGCAGGTCTACTGTCTCGCCAAATCTCTGCGAGATCATCGATTGCGGCATCGGGCTCGGCTCTCAAACTTGAACGACCTCCGAAACCTGCTTGGGTTCGTAGATTATCTACTTCAGGAGTTAATTCAGCTAAAGCTGCGGCACGTGCCGTAGCGAGGATGCGTGCAGCGGGCAACATAGCACGTTCAATGGCCTCCAGTTCATCATCGGGTGCGGATCCGGTACGTAAGAGCGCATTTCGTGAATCAATGGCTTTGTTGTAGTCACGTAGAGCTCGAAGGTAGCCTGCATCAGTACCACTCAAGGCGAGGTCTAGCCAGCGTCGGCGATTGCTGGGCGAGCCACGAACCAATCTAAGATCGTCGGAGCAAAGTACCACGGTGGGAAAACGCGCAATCAGTTCAGCCGCACCCACACTTATCGCACCTTCCAGCACAGCCTTGCGACGGCCCTTAACCAGTGAGATTTCCACGTGGGTTTTACCGGCTTCGCCTAAATCGACATCGATACGAACTTTAGCTTCGCTTGCCCCGAGTCGAACTAATGGGGCGATATCCGAAATACGAAACGAGCGAAGCGCGGTGATGAGTCCGGCAGCTTCGATGAGATTAGTTTTTCCCTGGCCATTAGCCCCGACTAAAAAAACCCGAGGCGCATCAAGGTCGACATCCGCAAAGGTTAGATTACGGAAGTCGGCTGCGCGTACCCGAGTTACCCGCATCTGCTTACTGAGGTATAACTAAAACAACCCCGATCTTAAGGGCGGTGCCGCCGCCTAGAACCCCCGTGTTGGCACGTTGGATATCGGTCCAGCGAGCGGGCGAGCCATAGTACTTGCGGGCCAGACTCGCGAGGGTGTCGCCCGACTGAACGGTGTGTTGTCGCGCCCCTGTAGGCAGAGCGGTTGGGTTGGAAGGCAGAGCAGGTTGGGTCGTTACGGTCGTAGTTGCGGTGCTGGTGCCAACCCCGAATCCACCAAATCCAGAATTGGCGGGCGCGGGTGGGGTGGTAACCCGGTTCACTGGAGGTACCGTACGTGTTTGACGATAAAGATCTTCGAGTTCGCGCTTCAGGCGCGTGTTCTCGGCTTGCAACTGACTGATGCGTTGCGAGGCATCGACGGAAGATCCACCGCCTTCAGGGTCAAAGGGTTGACCAGGAATCGACTGAATAAAATTTCTTTCCGCGGTGCGGATGAGTTGCGAAATAGAATTGGCGCGTTCAGGGCGGGGTTTGAGCCGCTGGCTTTGTTTAAAGTGATAAATGGCGGAAAGCGGCTCGCGAAGTTCAATATAGAGACGTCCAGCTTCCAAATGCGATTCAGCCGCATCTTTACGGTCATCAATGACCTTTAAAAAACACTCGAGTGCGCGACGATGGTCACCCTGTTGTTGTAAAGCGGTGCCTTGGCGAAACTCAGGGTGCTCTACCTCGGGACCTTCTCCGCCCACGGGAGAATTGTCGCATGCGACTAGGAGCAAAGCTGCTAGGGTTAGAAGGGCGCGCACCATGCCATTACCATCCCCGCCCTCGTCTGGGGCTTCAACTCCAAAGCGTCCCCTGCCTAGGGTTTAAGCAATGCCCGACGGCAAGCGTCCTCCAGGGGATGGGGACCTCCGGTGAAGTTAAATCCAAGCTCCTGCGCAACCTTGGGAACGACGCGACGGCTAGCCAAAAGGGTTTCATCGGCCATAGCCCCGAAGACAAGTTTAAGCGCCAAGGCAGGGATGGGAAAGACGGCAGGTCGCCGCAGGGTGCGGGCCAAGGCAGCAGTAAATTCACGATTTCTTACTGCCAAGGGGTGAACGGCATTAACCACGCCGGTAGGACCTTGGGGTGCTAGGCAACGTCGGATGAGTCGCGTTAGGTCATGGAGTGCGATCCAACTCATCCATTGTTGACCTGAGGCAAGTCGACCACCCAAGCCCAGTCTAAATACCGGGATAAGTTGAGTCATGGCACCACCGGGCCCTAAGACCACACCCGTACGCAAAATCACGGTGCGCACTTGAGGCGGCAGTTGCGTTAAGGGCGATTCCCAGTCTCGGCAGATGCCGCCAAGAAAGGTGGTGTCATCGAGGGGTGCGTTTTCATCGAGTTCAGCTTCGGCATGAGCCGCATAGCGATTGATACCCGACATCGAGACCACGACGCGTGGCACGATACCTTCGCGATTGAGGGTCTTGATTAAAAGTTGAGTAGTCCCAACTCGGCTAGTGAAGATTTTCTCACGCGCCTTAGCAGTCCAACGCACCGCAATGGGTGAACCTGCAAGATTGATAATGGCATCTGCCCCGCGTAGGGCGGATGCATCCATCCACCCGGTTGCAACATCATAACCGCCAGCCCCGAAGTTACCTGAGCGCAGTAAAACTACCTCGTGGTCTTGTTGCAGCGAATGCACGAGGTCGGTGCCGACAAAGCCGGTGCCTCCGAGTAGGACAACTTTAGGTCGTGGGACGTTCATTAGCGTCGTGTTACAGAGAGAATCCAAGGATTTCGGGTCAGAGGGTTATGGTGATAGATATGCACCTCATGACCTTGGGCAGCGCAGCGTTCACCAAACTCGGCAACTTGCGCTGATTCTTCGAGGCCGCCTTCATGACCAGGATAAACCACAGTCACCAGTCGACCGCCCTTACGGAGCGCTTCGAGACTAGCTTGGAGAGCGGGAAGGGTGGTGGTAACTTGGGTGATGAGCGTGTGATCGCCGCCTGGAAGGTAACCCAGGTTAAAGAGTACGCTATCAGTTGTGCCACGGAAAGCTGAGGGTAGTGCCTGGCCAAGTTGGGCGTGGTCGAGTACTCTTAAGTCGCAATTCTTGGCCCAGCCTGCGGCGGCAAGTCGAAGCTGCGTGGTCGCAATCGCTTCGGGTTGAATATCAACTGCAAAGACGTGACCGCCCGAACCCACTTGTTGAGCAAGAAATAGGGTGTCATGACCATTACCGGACGTGGCATCAATGGCGCGGCCCCCTAGCGGCAGAACTTCTGCAATCAATTGATGGGCCTGTTCCGTTAAGCGCACCTCAAGGTAACCAGGGATACTGGCGGAAGTTGGGTGGGCGCTTTTCAACGTAGGCGCGATGACCCTCTTCGCCTTGTTGGGTAAGATAATAGAGCAGGGTAGCGTTGCCGGCGAGTTCTTGAATGCCCGCTTGGCCATCAAGCTCGGCATTGAAGGCAGACTTTAAACAACGAATCGCGAGTGGGCTGTGCTGGAGAATTTCCGCAGCCCATTGTTCACCTTCGGCATCGAGTTTTTCTACGGGTACGACCGCATTGACTAATCCCATCTCGAGTGCTTGTTGCGCATTATACTGCCGGCATAGATACCAAATCTCGCGGGCTTTTTTTTGTCCAACAATACGGGCCAAGTATGAAGAGCCAAAACCACCATCAAAACTGCCAACTCGTGGACCGGTTTGCCCAAAGACGGCATTCTCGGCGGCAATGGTAAGGTCGCAGACCACGTGTAAGACGTGACCCCCGCCGATGGCGAAACCAGATACCAGCGCGATGACGACTTTGGGCAGGGAGCGAATCAGGCGCTGTAGATCCAAGATATTGAGGCGAGGGACGCCGTCTTGGCCAATGTAGCCACCTGCTTGATCACCCCGAATGGTTTGATCGCCACCCGAGCAGAAGGCATGCTTGCCATCAGTCTGGGGGTTGGCACCGCGCAGCAGGACCACTCCGATTTTAAGATCGTCGCGTGCATCCGTAAAGGCAGCGATTAATTCGACCACCGTATCGGGCGTGAAGGCATTGCGACGGTGGGGTCGATTAAGAGTGACGCGGGCGACCCCATCTTTCTTTTCGTAGATGATATCGTGGTAGGTTCCGCAGGTTTTCCAGCCTTGGGTCATGTCCCAATTGAGGCAGGAATCGCCGTAAAGGCGAGCCTAGCCCCGCCTACGCTTGAAAAAAAGTCCAAGCCCCTAATCACTGGGTCTCCTATGTCTAAGCCCACGCCCGAGCAGCTCCAACAAGTTACCCAATGGGTTGTCGAAGGGGCTACTTTATCGGATATCCAGAGCCGTCTAAGTAAAGATTTTGGTATTTCTCTGACCTATATGGATGTTCGTTTCCTCGTCGATGACCTTGGCGTAGTCCTAGTCGATAAGCCTGAACCTAAGTCTCCCGAGCCTGCCGAAAATGTTTCTGCAGCGGCACCTGCTACGGCGAGTGACGCAGGGAATCTTTTATCCGATGGCGCTGCGTCTCCAACCTCGCCCGCTAGTAAAGTCTCAGTCGTCGTCGATACGCTAGCCCGTCCAGGTGCATCGATTAGCGGTAAAGTTACTTTCTCAGATGGCCAATCCGCCGAATGGTATGTGGATGAAATGGGTCGCCCAGGTTTAGTGCCTACGACCCCAGGGTACCGTCCAACCAACGACGACATTCGTGCCTTCCAAACCTTACTTGACGCTGAGTTTCGTAAGCTTGGTTACTGAGCTGCGTTAAGGCGTCTGCCCCGCGGGTTTCTTTTGATACCCGACTTAGCTACGCGCTTTAATTAGAGCTTCAGCCAGCGTGAAATCAGAGGGCCGGGTGAGCTTTAAGTTGGGTCCATCCCCTTCAACCAGTGCAACATCGTGCCCAGCGGCGGTTACGGCGCCGGCATCATCGGTAAAGATCTGACCTTCGCGCGCTGCCCGACGGTAAGCTTCGCGTACGATAGTCAAGCGGAAGACCTGCGGTGTCTCTGCCATCCAGACATGGGAACGTTCGGGTGAATCGGTAATCTTTTCACCTGAAGGCGAAGCTAACTTAATCGTATCACTCGCACGACTTGCGAGAATCGCTGCACCGGTAAGTTGAGCACGTTGCAGTACCTTTTGAATTGAACTCGAAAGAATGAGCGGGCGGGCGGCATCATGGAGTGCGACTAAGCCGTCACCTTCGCAGGCTTCGAGCGCGGCTAAGACCGAGTTCTGGCGTTCGTCTCCTCCCTTGATCCACTCTACCTTCGCCGAGGGTCCGAGCGCGGCTTCAAGTTTTAACCTCTGGACTTCATCACGGTAAGTGACGAGTAAGCGGGTGAGACCTCCTGCTTGCACAAACGCTTGCTGCGCGTGCCTAATAACCGGTATCCCTGCCAAGGGTGCGCTAATTTTATCGGCCACCGCCCCTTCCATGCGCCGAGCTGAACCAGCGGCTAAGAGGATAAGCGTGAAGGGAATACTCATGCGATGCGTTCACCAATCTCTTGTCGAATGCGACGCGTCAGGGCCGCAGGATCTTGAGCTTTTAGGATAGGTCGACCCACCACGATGGCTGAGGCACCCGCTGCAGCTGCCTGTGCTGGCGTCATCACTCGGTTTTGGTCATCACTCGCGGCGTCGGGGTAGCGAATACCAGGGGTTACGAGAAAAGGCGCCGCACCTAAGGTCTTACGGAGAATGGGGAGTTCAAGCGGCGAGCAGACTAACCCGTCGATGCCAGACTGAGTTGCCATGCTGCCAAGGAGTCGCACCTGTTCTTCCGCGGATCGGCTAATCCCAACCGCAGTGAGTTGGGCTTGGTCCATGGAGGTGAGCACCGTTACGCCAAGTAACCGACAGGAGGGCAGGGCGTCACGGGCGGCATCGGCGGCACGCGCCAGCATTTCAGGTCCACCGCAGGCATGAAGGGTAAGGAGCGAGCAAGGTCGCCCGCGCAGGCTACGGATAGCGGACGCAACCGTATTGGGTATGTCGTGAAGTTTAAGATCAAGAAAGACCTCGAAGCCTAAGGCAGCAAAATCATCGACGATGCTGGGTCCGTGCCGGGTAAAGAGCTGTAAGCCTAGTTTTACCCAGCGTAGGTTGTTCGCCAGGGGTTTGGCTAAGGATAATGCCTCTTCCCGCGTTTCCACGTCGAGCGCAAGGATGAGGCTACAGTTGGACGGCGAAGCCATGGCGAACGTTATGCGAGAATCGATGCGAGACTAAAGGACTAAAACCATCAGGCCTATTTTTTCAGTTTAGAGACGGAATTTTACCACTACCTTAGTGACCACAAGAGAGTCTTGGACTTGCACACCGGGTTGGTGGGCATCTTCAGGAAGGAAGACGGCAAAAAGCCCTGGCCTAAGGTGAAGCTGGTCATCGGCTCGGCTCGGCGGAGCAAACTTTTCTACGTCTTTATCAATTTGGTAAGGCCGGGTGACATGGAGCCCCGCGCGTGAACCAAAGCCGCAGAGCTCTTCGCCCTCGAGTACAACTTGTATATCCCCAAAGAGGCGGTGCGCTTCCCATAACTTTTCGGTATAAGGCTGGGTGGGATAGCGGCTGACTCTACCCACAAGGTCTTCTCCTGCCAAAGGGTATACGCCGTCGGGTATCGAGGCCTCAAGGTTTGAGAGCCAGTCCAAGGCTTGAGCAAAAAGCGGGTGTTGCGAGTAATAGCGTGCTCGCTGCTGGAGTTCGCCGAAAATCATGCCTCAGAATCATCTGACCCCACATCATTTGAGGCGAGTTCAACGAGTTGGTCCGCACCTAAGAGTTGAAGGAGTACTTGAATACGTTGGGCGGGTTTAGCTAAGCGCACGACTTCGCCTTTCTCGCCCGCAAAAAGACCACTGAGGATACGAACTTTTTGTCCGGGCTTTAAGGTGGGCTCGAGAATATCGAGAATCGCTCCTTCGCCTAAGGCTTGAAGTTCACGAATGACTTTTTCTTCGACATCAACCGGTTTGCCTAAGCGACGTACTAAATGAAGGACACCCCGAGTATGGTTCACGGGTCCGCCGAGTTCGGCAGGGTCAAAGGCGGCAAAGAGATAACCCGGGAAGAGAGGCTCAACCACTTGGCGATCTCCATCTTTGGCACGCCGACGGCGTCGAACACGGGGGAAGAGGAGTTCGAGACCCGTTAAGCTGTTGAGCTGCCCGGCAGCGACAGCTTCCTGCCGTGGTTTACAGCGAATGCAGAACCAGCCGCGTCCTGACTCACTCATAAGGACTACTGTGCAGGGCGCCGTGCGGGCAGCCAGCCCAAAGCAATAATCGCAACTTGGCTAAGGGCAAAGGCGTGCATCCAGAACCAACCCGACTCCGTAAATCCATAACTGTGCAGGCCTACACCGAGAAGATTAGTACCGAACCAGGACCAAGCGGTGACGACATTTCCAAAGACTAGCATCTGCATGAACCCTTCGCGGTCCACTAACTTACCCCAGCGAGCATGGAGCGCGACCGCGCACCAGAGTACAATCAGGAGCGCGCCATTTTCTTTAGGATCCCAACCCCAGAATCTTCCCCAACTTTGGTCTGCCCAAATACCACCGAGCATCGTGCCAATAAAGCTGGCAACCGTAGCGAAGGCTAAGACGCCGTAGGCTGAGCGTTCGAGGCGGTCCGAGGTTGCAGCTTGATAGCGTAGGGAGCATAGGCGCCCGATGAGGTGAAAGGCTCCCAAGGTTCCTGCGACATACATCGCGGAATAACCTAGGGTAATGATGGTTACGTGCGTCGATAGCCAGAAGTTGGAATCTAGGACCGCGCGCATCGCTTCGAGGGCATCTTCCCCTGCGAGCGCTAAGTTATGGGCCACGATGAGCGAGCCGAAGCCGGCCGCACAAGCAGCGGCGGTACCGAGACCGTCGCGCCATGCTCGCTCTAATAAGAGACCTAGTATCACCGCTCCCCAGGCTACAAAAAGAGTGGAGCCGTACAGGTTGGTGACAGGGGCATAACCATGGAGCCACATGCGCACCAGGATAGCCCCGGTATGGAACGCGAAGGTGGCCCAAGCCAGACGTACTGCCCAAATTCGTAACGTCTCCTTGCCTGTAAGCCAGTAAACGAGAATCACCAAAAAGATGACGAGGTAGGCGAGAAGCGCTTTGTAGAAAGGTTCGGAGCGTATGAAGGTAGCTTCGCCCGCAACCTTAGCATCATAGTCGCTACTGAGTTCGGCTTTAAGGCGGAGAATTTCCTTAGTCACTTGGGCGTCGTCTCCTAATCGCCAAGCATCAGCAAGCCTTCCATAGCCTGTAACAACGTCGGGCTTATCGAGGGGTTTTCCTTCCGCAACTTCAAGTAAGGCCTCACCTAATTTCGTCCAGCGCTCCGCACCTTCACGAGGAAAGAGTCCGACCGTACCCTCATTGGCTAAATCTTGATAGCGTTTGAGTAGAGATTGCAGCGCTTGTTGCAGTTCAGCCTCTAGCTTGGGCGCACCTGCGAGTTTCGACTGGGCAATTTGCTCAGCGCCTTGTCTGAGATAGGCATGCCACGCTGCGTACTCCTGTAGTGGGCTAATGCCTGCGGGTAAATCTGGCGGGGCGAACGCTACACTCACCCCAGCATAGGCGCGAATCGAAGATTCTAGATTTAACAAAGCCCGCTCGCCGGTTTCTCGGCTCGATTGTGGACGCTGACGTGCCGCTTCGGCGGCTTTGCTGATAGGATCGATGGCGGCAACTAACTCATGCCAGCTATACCACTTGGTTTCACCCTGGGCCCGTCCAAGAATTCCATGGATATCTGCATGGTCGACGCGGAAGACCTTAAGGTGGCGTGCAACCCAAGGGCGGAAAGCGGTTTCAGCTAACCACTCGGACGCGGGCAGGGCGTTGCCCTTAAGTCGCATGGGGCGAAGTTCGAGTGCGACGAGAGCGTCCTCCGTGATGGTGGGGCGTCGATTCGCAACTAAAGCCTTGTCGGCTTCCGTCCAAGTCGATCGTGGTTTGCCAAAGATAATCCGGTCGGTCTCATCTAAGGCTACTGCCCGTCGTCCTCTAATTTGCAGGAGGGTGTTAGACGCTAGAAGTTCAATCGGGACGACACGACCATTCCATTGTACCGGAACATCGGCGAGTTCGCGGCCAAGAGGGGCCGGCGCGTTAGCTAGGCCTTCGCTGGGCATGAGTAAGGCAGCGAGTGTAAGAACGACTACCGCCTTAGAACGTCCGCGCACAAACTTTGCCAAGGAAATCCCGAAGTGAAGGAGTAAGCCGAGCGACATGATTGCAACCGCGGCATAGGGAATCCACGCGGCAGGATTTCTCACTACTTGGAGAACGGACAAGGGCTTATCTCCTGCCTGGCCGAAACTCGATTGGTAAAAGGTGTAACCTCCGTGCCTAAGGGGTTCATTCATCGAGATGATATGATCGCGGGAAAGGCTTCCTTCATAGAGGGTCACATCGCTGGCAAATCGCCGGGGGATTTCCGTGCCGGGGTGGCGTTCGTGGGTGAACTTGCGCAAGCCTAGAGCAAAAGGTAAGTAGGTGCGTTCCCGGCGTAGACCGACTTCATAAGTCTTACCTGCGAGTTCGATGCGTTGAGGGGGGAAGTTCTCATGCAAGATAAGGGAGACGACGAACTCGGCCTTGGTACCATCGGCGGCAATGAGGCGTACAATCGCTGAAGGGTTATCGGGTAGGTTATCGTCGAACGACTCAGGTAAAGCCCCTATCCCCATGGGTTGATTAGCCGCTATGCCCGCCGGATGGGCCAGACGAACTAAAGTCAAAGCCGGGTCTTGTGACATCGGCCGGGTAACCGCATTAGGCTGAAAGGCAATTACCTCTACGGCGAGTTCACGCTCGCGGCCGGCTTGGGCGCTGGCTTGAGGAAGTCGTAATAAGGACTCGGGGAGTACCGTTACATGATCTTCGTTAGGATTACTTACATCGATTACGGCTAACTCGTGATCACGAAATGCTTCGGTGTGATCCTTGCGCTCGCCCTCAGCAAACATGAGGGCCGACTCATGTTGGAAACGCGCGATGGCAAAGCCGCCAATCAGAAGCAGTAAAAGCCCGCCGTGAATTAAGGAGATGCCCATGCGAGACCAATGGGGGCGGTAGTGTTTAAAATGGGCGGCGAGTAAGTTGATACAAAGTAAGCCACCGAGTAAAAAGCCGCCGGGTAAGGGAATACGTAAGGGAGCGGACTCGGCTAAAGGGTAGATGACCCACAGCGATTCAAAGTAGGCCTCTTGAATATGCCATACGCCCCAGGGTACTTGGTCTAGGGTCGCCAAGAAAACCAAGAGAATCGACGCCATCAGCAACGTGATGGTAAGGCGTAGGGACGCAAAAAAGTTATAGAGCGCTTTCATTGCTTAGGGCAGTTCGGTGGCACCTAAAAAATTGATGAGCTCGGGAATAGCTGAATCGACCGTTCTCGCAGGTCCGGTAAGTTTGAAGAACCAAGTGGCATTCTGATGCTCAACCAAGATGGCGCAAGTTGCCGTCTTACCGTCGCTTGAACGGAGGTCAACCCGCTCGCCTTGCAAGCGCCCAACTTTCGCAGGATTTTTCACCGCGTAAACTTCAGCAGTGGCATCGGGTAGACCGAGTTGGCCGCGCCAGCGATTGATGTTGGCGAGACGTCCGCCGACGTCTCCCGGAAATACCGTGACCGCTAAATCAGCTTCGGCACCCACCGGTCCTACCGCCCAACTTCCCTTACGCATGGCTCCAAGATCCTTCGCTTTCCAGTTGGCAGGAGGAGTTGGGTATGTGGGCGAGGCAAAGCCGCTCGTCTGGGCAACCAAAGCTGGCGTCGCATTCATCGTCGCCTTAGGGCTTATCACCGGTGTGGGTGTCGCCTTAGGGACAACATACTGGCGTGGCTGTGGCTCGGGCGCACAGCCCATTAAGACCAAGAGGGGAATACAAAACCAAACACGCATACCCTTTAGAAAGCGGGTAAAGGAGAAGGTTCAACCAAGGACTAGGAATATTCGACAGGATAAGCGCCAACAGAGGGGAACATTAGGAGGCGTAGCGGGTTAGGGCCTTAATTGTGCCAAGAAAGGGCCCAAGCCGAATTGAGCCGCATTCCCTGCGTGCTCTTAGACTTAGTTGGCAAACCGGAAAAGGGTAACATCCCCGTCCCTAAACAGGTACTCCTTACCCTCGAGTCGATACTTACCCGCGTCTCGGGCGGCGGCCACTGAACCTAAGGATTTTAAATCTTCGTAGGCGACAACTTCGGCCTTAATAAAACCTTTTTCAAAGTCGGTATGAATGACGCCGGCACACTGCGGGGCGGTCATGCCTTGGCGGAATGTCCAGGCCCGAACTTCTTTTTCTCCGGCGGTAAAGTAGGTGGCTAAACCAAGTAATTTATAAGCCCCACGAATCAAAGCCGAGACCCCTGAGTCTGTCACTCCCAGTGATGCAAGAAATTCTGCGGCTTCTGCGGGAGCAAGATCGCATAATTCAGCTTCAACTTGAGCGCAGATAACCACCGATTCGCAACCGTGTTGGTCGGCGACGTATTTACGTACAGCTTGCACGTGGGGATTGGCGTCAGGCTGGGCTAAATCGGTCTCGGCTACGTTACAGGCATAGAGCACCGATTTAGAAGAGAGCAGGGCGAAGGACTTTAATCGTACACGTTCATCATCCGCAACCGTAAGGGAGGATGCAGGCTTGCCTGCGTTGAGATGCGCCCCGAGGCGGGTTAAGAGATCGACACAGGCAATGGCTTCTTTGTCGCCTGATTTCACTTTCTTTTGATTACGATCGAGTTGTTGTTCTGCGGACTGAATGTCGGCTAAGATTAATTCGGTGTTTATTACTTCGATGTCACGCACCGGATCGACTTTGCCCATGTTGTGGACGATATCGTCATTTTCGAAACAGCGAACGACATGCACAATCGCATCAACTTCACGGATATTGGCTAAGAATTTATTACCCAAGCCCTCTCCCTTGGAGGCGCCCGCAACTAGGCCGGCAATATCGACGAATTCAATCGCTGCGGGAATGACTACCTTAGTGCCGGCAATTCCCTGTAAGACGGCGAGACGGCTGTCAGGGACCTCCACCACCCCTACGTTGGGTTCAATGGTGCAGAAGGGGTAGTTGGCCGCCTCCGCCTTACGGGAACGGGTAAGGGCGTTGAAGAGAGTGGATTTTCCGACGTTGGGTAATCCGACGATGCCAGCTTGAAGCATGAGAAATCAGAACCTGCCCTCAGCCCGCCTGAAGGTCAAGCCGCGTCAAAGCCCAGGTAGTTGATTGGCTTCGAGCATAAGGTCACCACTGGGCTCAACCACTTCGTCGCCGAGTTGTAAAGTCCCCCGAAGGTGGAGGACGCGTGCAATCGAACCTTGGGTGCTATCGACCTTCAAGACCGCCCGTGGACGCAAGGTCACCGAATCTCTTGCTACCAAAGTCACGCCCACGGGTTGATTACGCGTGCGATCGGCGAGGCGTACGCTGGGTGGCGTGAGCGTCAGTACCGTTCCTGCCACCCGATTAGCGGCTTCCCCGAGGGGAGGTCGAAAATCTAGAGAAGCAGGTTCAGGCGGCGGTAAGCTAGTACAGCCGACCAACCACAAGACGGGCCAAACTCGCGTGATCAAGCTTTGGGCAACTTATTCTCGGAAGCTGAGCCTGGGGTAGGGTCACCAGGGCCAGCCTCGGGATTATCGCTAGGCGAGTCTTTACGGAACTGATCGAAACCAGGTCCAGAAGTATCAAGGTCGCCTTCAAAGTCACCTTGCAGCTGCCGCATCCGCGTCGGGTGACGCATTTTTCTTAGAGCTTTAGCTTCGATTTGCCGAATACGTTCGCGCGTGACGCGGAAGTGACGTCCGACCTCTTCGAGCGTGTGAGGAACGCCATCCATCAAGCCGAAGCGCATCATCAACACTTCTTTTTCACGTGCAGCCAGGGAAAGTAATACGTTATCAATCTTTTCACGTAAGAGGCGGGTGGAAGCTGAGTCGCTAGGATTTTCTGCCGACTTATCCTCAATGAAATCACCCAAGGAAGTGTCTTCACCGTCACCCACCGGCGACTGCAAGGAGATAGGTTGCTGCGCCATCTTCATGATTTGCTGCACGCGATCCACCGGCATCTGCATTTCGCCAGCAACTTCTTCGGCGGTCGGCTCGTGGCCGAGCTCTTGGGTCAGTTGCTTCTGGACCTGCATAACCTTATTCAAAGTCTCAATCATGTGCACCGGGATACGAATGGTGCGGGCTTGGTCGGCGATGGAGCGAGTAATGGCCTGACGAATCCACCAGGTGGCATAGGTCGAGAATTTGTAACCCCGACGGTACTCAAACTTTTCTACGGCCTTAACTAGCCCCATATTTCCTTCTTGGATTAAGTCGGTAAAGAGCAGGCCGCGATTTTGATATTTCTTAGCAATGGAAATAACCAGACGGAGATTGTGCTCCACCATCTCGGTCTTGGCTCGTTGAGCATCGGTGAGGTGAACGCGGACCTTGTGCACCGTTTCCACTAACAGCTCCGGGGCCATGCGGAATTGGCATTCGAGTTCACGAGCGCGGGCAGCCGAGACGGCGCCAGGGCCAGCTTTAGCCTTGGCTCGGCGGGGGCCGACTTGAGGTTTAGTGGGCTCAACCAGGCGACGGCAGAGCTCGAGATCGGCGGCGTGGCGGTCGAGGATATTCTCCTCGAATAACTTCATCTTAAAGTAGAAGCGACGCAGCACATCTTTGCATTCCTTTTCAATGCGACGGAATTTCTCGCGCTCAGCAGCCCGGGCGGTTTCAGAGCGTTGAGCATCGACCTTCTGCCAAGCCTTATCGAGGCGCTTGCTGAGCTTTTCGGTAGCTTCTACGACTTTAGGTAGGGCTTTGTAATAAGCGTCGCGCGAATCGACTTTTTTATCGATAACGACTTTGTCAAAACGCTCTTCTTTACGTAGAAGTTTGCGGCCAAGGTCGAGTTGGTAGGGCAGGGTTAGCCAGCAAGAAAAGAGCACGTCTTGGGCTTGGAGCTCGGCGGTCTCAATGCGCTTAGAAATTTCTACTTCTTGTTCTCGGGTGAGCAGGGGCTTGTGACCCATCTGCTTAAGGTAGACATTGAAAGGGTCGTAGGGGGCGTCGGTAGGGGTGGTACGCGAACCCTCTTCATCGTCCGACTCTTGCTTACGCTGGTAGGCTTCGACTTCATCTTCATCGAGAATATCGATCCCGAGTTCGTCGAGAATGTTCATGACCTTCTCAATGAGTTCAGGATCAGTCGCGCTCTCTGGAATAACTTCATTAATATTTTGAACCGTAATGAAGCCCTTGGTTTTAGAGAGTCGAATCAGCCCCGTGACTTTATCGTCGAGTTGCGTAGGCGCGGCAGCAGGTCCCTTAGCAGCTGGTTTGTTGACCGCAGGCATGAGTGAGCCTCGAGCCACTGCGGGTTTAGTGACGGCGGGCTGGGAAGCTTTGCCGGCAGGATTTTTAATCCCTGCGAGAGGCTGGGACTTGGAAGCTTTACCGGGGCTAACTTTCGCCGCTGGGGGAGCGACCTTGGTTGCAGTCGCATTCAACTTTGCGGTTGGCTTAACCGGCGCTTTGGTCGGCGTCGGTGTCTTGGTCTTTAGCAAAGGCTTAACTGGGACTTTACTTGGCTTAACAGGAGCGGCTTTATTTTTTGAAGGGGTGGGACGTTTGCTGGGCATAGAATAAATTAAAGGGTTGGGGGGCGTTGTAAGGCCTGTCTCAGAGTTATCTTTTCTCGCTGAAGAAGCAAGAGGCCCTCGGGGTCGTCGATCGGGTGGTTGGCGAGTCGAGCGTCAAGGGTGCGGAGGCGAGTGAGAATATGCCGAGAATGAAAGGAGCGAAGGACGGCGTTTACAAGCGCACGGCGGTCTATTTGGTCACTTTCTGAGTCAGAAGGTTCCGCAGCCAATGCACCTGCTGCTGCCTGTAACTCCGGTTCAAGTCGCCCGAGTGCCGCTTTCAGACTATCAAATTCTCCCTGCTGAGCCTCACTTAATAGGGCTAGTAAAAGTCTCCCAATCGGCGAGGTCGATTCAACCCATTCTAGCGGAAGAACTTGTGAAATTTTTAGAATATAGGTATCGTCCGCTAGTAGCTGTCGGCAGAGATCCCCCTCAGGGCTCGATAGGGGGGTGGGGCTAGTTACCGCTCCGGTATCTAAACCAGGAGCGAGGGCTTGTAACTGGGCTGCAGGGCGTTGCGCCCGGCGTGTTACCCGATCGCGTTCATAGGCGAGGTGGACCTCGCGAATGCCAATGCCTGCATAACGCGCCGCCTCGGTTAGAGCTTCTTGCACGACTTCTTCAGCTCCCGCCTGTTCTAGGACTTGGAAGAGTTCACTCAGCCGACTGAGACGCACGGCCAAGGGTTGTCCGGCAGCGTCTGATGGAATTAAGGAGCGAACACAAAAGCGCATCGCACTTTCTGCCCTCGCTGCCATCTCCTGCCAGCGCTCCACGTTGCCGCTTTCGGCAAAAAATGCATCGGGGTCTTTACCATCAGGAACAGGTACAAAGCGCACATCGAGACCCGCACGGAGGCCGAGTGGAAGTAAACGCAAGGCAGCTTTTTGTCCGGCACTGTCAGCATCCAGAAAGACGAGTAATCGATCTGAAAATCTTTTGAGCTGAGCTAGGTGTTCTTCGGTTACCGCCGTTCCTTGGGCTGCGACTACGCCCGTAATGCCTGCGGCATGACAGCGAATTGCATCCAACTGACCTTCCACTAAAACAAAGGGACCCGGTCGGCCTTCGGCGTCTTTGGTGCGATTGTCTTTCGCCCGATCGAGATTAAAGACGGTGCGATTCTTTTTAAAGAGTTCGGTTTCAGGTGAATTGACATACTTGGCTTCGCGAGTCGGATCATCTTCAGGGGTAATCTCTAAACTCCGGGCCGTGAAGGCAATGGGGCGTCCTTGTATATCCCGAATGGGAATGACGAGGCGGCCGCGGAAACGACAGCGCCAGCGGGTAGGGTCTGGTGAACGATCGGTACCAAAGAAAAGGCCAGAGGCGGCAATCGCCTCGGGTTCAAAGCCTTTACGAAGCAGGCCTTGCATCAGTCGACTATCATCTACGGGAGCGAGTCCGACTTTAAAGTCATCCGCAATCGCGAGTGAAAATTGGCGAGTCTCGGTCCAATACTTACGAATCCATTCTCCGTGTACTGGGTCGTCGCGTAGGCAGCGGTGCCAATAGTCGGCGACTAAATCGTGAATATCAATCAGCTGACGACGTAACGAGGGCGCGTCTCCACCTTTGCCGTTTTCGTATTCAAGGGCATGTCCAAATCGCGTCGCAATTCGCTCAACCGCTTCGACAAAGTCGAGCCCTTCGCGGGACATGACTAATTTAAAAATATCGCCGCCTTGCTGGGTGCTAAAACAGTACCATAGACCATTTTCCGGGTTAACTTTGAAGGAGGGCGTGCGCTCGGTCTTAAAGGGGCTTAAACCCCACCACTCACGTCCCCGTTGTCGCAGTTGCGTGTACTCGCCTGCAAGCGCGACAATGTCGGCTTTGTCACGCAGAGCGTCGATGGAGCGTCGAGCGATAGAAGCCAAGGAAGGTAGGATTTAGGCGGCGTAAGGCGTTGACCAAAACGTCGATGGGACTCAGTTTTTCTTCAGCTCATACCCATCTTTGCGGTCGAGCATGGTCCATCCTGCAGAATGTAGCTCCTGACGCAAGGCATCGGCTCCTGTGAAGTCTTTTCCTTGCTTAGCAGCCCAGCGCCGCTCGGCCAAAGCGCGTATCGAGGCAGGGATGTCGAGCGCCGCACGGGGTGCGAAAACGGTAATACCCAGCGCAAAAAGTAAGCGGGCTAGGCCAGCGACATCTTGGCGAGCTTGGTTTCTATCTGTTGCTGGTTGAGCCAGAGTTTTGAACATTTCTCCTAGGGCTCCTGGGACGTTTAAGTCTTGGCGTAGTCGATCCCAGGCGGGTGCGAACCTGCCCCAAGAAACGCCGACCTCGTGATGGGTGGGCGGGGTGAACTCTTCTCGGGTAATGCCCGCGAGCGTGAGGAGGGCATCGAGCCCGCGTTCAAGCTTAGCCAAAGCCGACCGGGCATCGTCTAGACCCTTAAGCGTAAAGTTAAGCGGTGAGCGGTAGTGCCCGCTTAAGAGTGTCCAGCGCACTTCAACGGGTAACCAGCCCTTGGCCACGAGATCATCGAGGGTATAAAGGTTACCGAGTGACTTAGACATTTTTTCACCCTCGACCATGAGGTGCGCACTGTGAAACCAATGGGCGGCAAAGCCTTTCACCCCGGTGGCACACTCGCTTTGAGCAATCTCATTTTCATGATGCGGGAAGCAGAGATCCACGCCGCCGGCATGCAGGTCAAAGGTGACGCCTAAATGCTCCAGTGCCATGGCGGAGCACTCGATATGCCAGCCAGGACGGCCTTCCCCCCAGGGGCTATTCCAGAAATTAGCCCCATCCTCGGGTTTACGTGATTTCCAAAGCGCAAAGTCGGTCGCCGATTCACGATCGTACTCATCGGCGTGATTAGTGGCTCCTGAACTCGTCACGTTTTGAGTCGCGAGTTGCGAGCGGTCGAGATGGGAGAGTTTGCCGTAGTCGGGGCAGGTGCAGACTTTGAAATAAACCGAGCCATCGCCCGCGACATAGGCATGTCCGCGTTGCACCAAGGCTTCAATCATACGGATTTGATGGGGAATGTGCACTACGGCGCTGGGCTCGACATGGGGCGGCAGGAGGTTGAGCGCGAGGCAGTCCTGGTGGAACTTATCCGTCCAACCTTGGGTGAACTCGCTTAAAGGTTTTCCTGCCGCTTGCGCACCGCGGATGGTTTTGTCATCGACATCGGTTAGATTGCGGACGTGACGTACCGAGAGACCTTCGACTTCAAGAGTCCGCCGTAAGGTGTCTTGCAGGATAAAGGTGCGGAAATTACCAATATGGGCAGGGCCGTAAACCGTGGGTCCGCAGCAATACATCCCATAAATCCCATCGGGACGTCGGGCCAGCAGGGGGCGCTGCTCGCGAGACAGGGTATCGTGGAGGAGAACGGTCATGAAGAGGAGAGGATTCAGTTTAAAAGTATAGCCTACCTTAGGGGACTTGGCTCAACACAGGATTTAGGACAGAGCTAGCCGATAGGGAAGGAGGAAGGGTTGGTTGGCAAAGCTCTAAGGGGAGTAGGGTTCGATCCACCTAAGACTTTGAGGTCTAGAAGCGCGACCTTGAGGAATATTTCCGGGCCGTTCGACGCCTTCCCCCTTGCCCACTTGCCTGCAACGCCTAGGAAAAGAGCCTACTATGGATACTGGTCGCCCGCAAATGACGCCCCTGCAAGAAATCCGCCACTCGGCTGCCCACATGTTGGGTGCGGCGGTGCTCCGGCTTTTCCCTGAGGCCAAGCTCGATATTGGGCCGCCTACCGAAGCGGGTTTTTATTACGATTTTGACCTCGAGCACGCCTTTACCGCCGAGGATCTCACGCGCATCGAAGAGGAAATGCGCAAAATTACCAAAGAGAATCAACGCTTTGAGCGTAAAGAGCTCACGCGTGCCGAAGCTGAAAACCTCATTCGCGAACGTGGCCAGGAGCGCTATAAGTTAGGTCGTTTGGCTGACATTCCTGAAGGCGAGACTATTTCCTTCTATCACAACGGCGAGTTTGCTGACTTATGTGCGGGTAGCCACGTCCGCTACACCGCCCAAGTTAAAGCCTTTCGTTTGCTTTCGATTGCTGGCGCGTTCCATCGCGGAGATGAAAAGAATAAGCAGTTGCAACGCATCTACGGCACCGCCTTTGCAACTAAGGATGAGCTTGAACAGCATTTAGCCCGCATTGAAGAAGCTAAAAAACGCGACCATCGAAAGTTAGGTCGAGAGCTTAGGCTTTTCCATATCGATGAAAAGGTTGGCCAAGGTTTGATTCTTTGGACGCCTAACGGTGCAGTGGTTCGTCAAGAACTACAGAATTTCATCTCGGAACGTTTATTCGCGACGGGCTATCAACAGGTCTTTACGCCCCATATTGGCAACCTCGACCTCTATCGAACCTCGGGCCACTTCCCCTATTATCAAGAGTCTCAGTTCCCTCCGCTGGTTGAGCGCGAGGCTCTAGAGCTCTTGGCAAAAGAAGGCTGTGGCTGTGGTGAGCTTACGAACCGTCTCGAGTCCGGAGTCGTGCAAGGCTTCCTGCTCAAGCCGATGAATTGCCCGCATCACATTCGTATTTTTGATTCACAGCCCCATTCCTATCGCGATCTCCCCGTGCGTCTGGCTGAGTTCGGCACGGTTTATCGCTGGGAGCAGTCGGGCGAACTCAATGGTATGACGCGAGTGCGTGGGTTTACTCAAGACGACGGCCACTTGTTCTGCACCGAAGACCAAGTGGCGGCAGAGGTTTTAGGATGTCTGGAGTTGGTTAAAGTCGTTCTACGTACCTTGGGTCTTAATGACTACCGGGTGCGGGTTGGTTTAAGGGCTCCAGGCTCAGATAAGTACACGGGCAGCCAAGAGAATTGGGATAAAGCCGAGGCGGCTTGCCGGGCTGCCGCCGCCACGCTCGACGTTCCTTTTACGGAAGAGCAAGGCGAAGCAGCATTTTATGGACCTAAAATTGACTTCGTGGTTCGCGATGTGATTGGTCGCGAATGGCAGCTCGGCACGGTGCAAGTCGACTTCAATTTACCGGAGCGCTTTAATCTGAATTACACGGGTGCCGACAACAAGCCACACCGTCCGGTGATGATTCACCGCGCGCCGTTTGGTTCGATGGAGCGCTTTGTGGGGATTCTCATCGAGCACTTTGCAGGTGACTTCCCCACCTGGCTTGCGCCTGAGCAAGTGCGCGTGCTAACGCTGAATGACGATTTACTCCCCCATGGCCGTGAGATTGTGGCTACGCTTAGGGCCGCTGGACTGCGGGCAACCTTGGATGAGGCGAGCGATAAGTTAGGGGCTAAGATCCGTCGGGGTGAACTCGAGCGAGTCGCCCATATGTTAGTGGTTGGGGCTAAGGAGAAAGAGGCTGGTCAAGTTTCGGTGCGTTCACGCGCCGACCGTTCCATGGATGGGACGATGTCGGTGGACGATTTCCTTGGCCGAGTTTTAGCCGAAGTTCGCGAGCGACGCTTACGCGTACCCGTTCCTCCGGCCGAAGCGAAACCTCAGTAGTTAGGTACAAAAAAGGCGGCCGTAGCCGCCTTTTAGTTTAGATCGCCAACAGACTTAGTATTTTACGGAGCAGCCGTAGGGCTTAGTTGTCGGTTTAGCGACTGGCTTGCCGTCTTTAAGGTTTTGCAGTGCGGCTAAGACAAAGTTCTCGGCCTTAGCGATATCGTCCGACTTGCTCGAAGCGATGCTATCGATGGCACCATTGTAGACTAAGGTGCCGTCAGCGGCTACCACGTAGCAATGCGGCGTGGTCTTGGCACCGTAAGCTCGGCCAACTTCGCCTTTATCAAGAGCGATGGGAGGGGTAATTTTCCAATCAGCAGCAATCTTGGCGAGGGCTTCGGCTTTACCGTTAACGCTTATGAGAATCCAAGTGGCGCCGAGTTCGGCTGCCTTGGCTTGGGAGGCCTGCATCGCACCGGGCTTGTAAAACTTGGCCACATAGGGGCAGCCAGGATTAAAGAACTCAATAACCACAGGTTTTCCCTTTAGTTCGGACAGCTTGACGGTTTTGCCATCAGCTGTGGGAAGGCTGAAGTCGGGGGCAGGTTGGCCTATTTTAGCCTCTGCGAGTGCTAAAACAGGGGTTAGGAGGGCTAGGAGTAGGGTAGGGAGTCTCATGGTGGGACGGACTTGTAAGACAGCGGTCGGATGTGTTTTGTTTCCTATCCGTTATGAGTTCCCCGACGATTTCCATTATTACCGCCACCGAAGCCAGCTTATGGGCTGAATTGCGCCTTCGGGCCTCAGCTGCCGCTGCGGCTGAACCCGCCCTGACCCCGGTGATTGAGCGTTTTGTCTTATCGCGTCGTGATTTTAGCGAAGGTCTAGCCCGCCGAATTGCGGAACGTCTGTCGAATTCACCTTCAGAATCTACCCTCCTTTCGCGCGTGTTTGAGGAAGTCGTTGTGAGTAACCCCTTGATTGCGCAGCAAGCCCGGGCAGATCTGCGGGCTATATTAGAACGCGACCCCGCCGCCGAGCACGCGCTGATTCCCTTTTTATGGTTTAAAGGTTTCCATGCGATTACTGCCCATCGCTTCGCCCACGTCCTTTGGCAACAGGGTCGTCGTGAGATGGCGCTACACGTGCAATCTTTAGCTTCACAATCGATGGCGGTCGACATTCACCCTGCCGCACAATTTGGTACGGGAATTCTCCTCGACCATGCTACAGGCTTTGTCGCGGGCGAAACTGCGGTCGTAGAGGATAATGTTTCATTCCTTCACGAAGTAACCTTAGGAGGAACGGGTAAGACTCGGGGTGATCGCCATCCTAAGATTCGTTCGGGGGTCTTGGTGGGAGCTGGCGCAAAAATTCTTGGTAACATTGTGGTCGGAGTCGGGGCTAAGATAGGGGCAGGGTCCGTGGTGCTCATGGATGTCCCAGCCCATGCTACCGCGGCCGGCGTGCCTGCGGTATTGGTAGGGCAGCCGCGTGAAGATAGCCCAGCCAATGACATGGACCATAGCATCTAATGGCTGGGGGTATTTCCAACCCCAGTGCCGAGGGGGATCGGCGAGCTTTAGGTTGTCTTGCAAGGTTGGGTGCTAAGGTAAATTCGACCGAAGACCCCCGTGAGGCGCTCAACGCGATTCTCGATGAAATTGTCCATACCCTAGGTGTGTCGAGCGCGTCGATTGCTTTAATTGACCCAGCGGCCTCGGTCTTGCGGATTGAAGTTAGTCGTGGCTTAGGTGACGGCGACCCTGAGGCGCTTCCGCTTGGGCAAGGTATAACCGGATGGGTAGCCATACATGCGCGTCCACTTCGCGTTGCGGATGTTCGAGTCGATCCGCGTTATCGCATGATTCGTCCTGAAGTTCGCTCTGAACTTGCCGTACCCATGGAAATTTTAGGTCAGGTTGTAGGCGTGGTAAACTGTGACTCCGACCAAATTGGAGCCTTCGACGCTGCCGATGAGCAACTCCTCACCCTGGTAACCGCCGAGGCGGCAAAGGCGGTGGGACGTCTCTGGATGTTAGGACAACTGCGTGCTAAAACACGTCAACTCGAAGCTATTCTCGAAGCGGGTCAGCAACTCGTGCGCGAGCGCGATGAGCCTGGAGTGGCGGCTGATCTTATTCGTCATGCCCGGGCACTGCTTGGTTTTCGTGCCGCAGCCTACTATACTCTACGCGAGGGTAGGTTGGTGCGCCTTGCGACTGAGGGGGCTTTGCCAGGTCAGCCCCTTGCTGCCGAACTCGATTCTTCAGATACGGTATTGGGGACGGTGCTTAAGCGGATGCGACCGGCTGAAATTCTCTCTGCCACCGCCGAGCCTAATCTCATTCCCCAAGGCGGACCTGAACTTTCCCTCTTAGCACTACCCGTAGCGCACGAACAAGAGCCCTATGGGGTGGTGTTAGGAGTTGCCGATGGCCCTCGACGATTTTCTGTCGATGAACAGCGCGTCCTCGCTACCGTAGTTTCCTACGCAGCTCTTTCTCTGCGTAACCTGCGTTTATATAGCAAAGCGTTTGCTGCCGAAGCTGAGTTACGTCGGGGTGAGCGTCTCACCGCCTTAGGGATGTTATCCGCTGAAATTGCCCATGAAATTCGTAATCCTCTGACCGTGATGCGGCTGCTAACCGACACCCTAGGAAGTGGGATGGCGGAAGGTGACCCTAAACGCGAAGACCTCGAGGTCATGCGTCAAAAAGTTGCCCACATGGAAGGGGTTGTTTCGCGGGTATTAAATCTTGCTCGTAGTCAGTCGGGTGCCTTTCGCGAACTGCGACTAGAAGAGGTCGCAGCTCAGACCGCACTCCTCTTACGTCTCAAACTTGAACAAGCGCGCGTGCAGCTAAGCATTGAGACCTCGCCTGAGGCAGCTGCGATTGCGGGTGACTCAGGGCAACTCCAACAAGTGTTGCTTAACTTATTCATGAATGCGCTGCAGGCCATGCCTTCGGGGGGAACTATTCGTCTCGAGATTACTAATGAAGTTGCCGCCGATAGCCGCTTCACCGTGCTGCGCTTGACTGACACCGGTACAGGTATTCCCCAAGATGTCCGTCCGCATATTTTTGAATCCTTCTTTACGGGTCGTGAAGATGGTACCGGACTGGGTTTGGCGATTGTGAAGCGTATTCTGCGCGCCCACCGCGGAGATATTGTTTTAGAATCTACCTCAGCCCAAGGTACCACGTTCCGTCTTTGGCTACCTACGGTCTAATCTTTTTATATTTCTAGACGCAGGTTTTTTCGGTGCAGCGCACTTGCTGAAAGTGTAGATTAGCCAGCCTGGCGCGATTTAAGCCAAGCTTTTGTCCCACTCCAAACTAAGGGGAGGAGTGAGATGACAATGACGATCAGAATAATTTGCGGTAGCTTTTGCGCCCAAGCTGTCCGGCCCAAAAAGTGTCCAAGCAAAAGTAAGGGCGGAACCCAAAGGACTGCACCTAGGACATTCCAGAACATGAAACGAGAGGGTGCAATACCGCCCATGCCGGCAGCAAAAGGTACAAACGTTCTTAATATGGGAATATAACGTGCCATAACAATCGAAGGTCCCCCACGCTCGCGGTAATAGGCTTCAGCGGCCTCAAGGTGTTTGCGCTTGAACCACCAAGTGTCAGGACGTTGTCGCATGGTTTTTCCAAACCGTGACCCGAGAAGTCGCCCAGTAGCATCGCCAATAATCGCCGCTAAAGTAAGAACCACAATCGTGGTTGAAAGGTCTAGCAGCTGGGGCCGATCTCCGTTTGCGACGGTGAAAATTCCGGCGGTTACTAATAAAGAGTCTCCAGGTAGAAAGAAACCGACGAGTAGGCCGGTTTCGGCAAAAATGATTAGGGCAAGAACGCAGACACCGAGAATGGGGGCGATATCGCGAAGTTGCGATAGCAGCTGGCGTAGACCATCCTCAGAGTACAGTTGTTGAATCCATTCCATAGGTTGATTGGAGCCTACCGCCGCAACAAAGCAATCCCGCTTGCGCACAACCTTAAGGAAAGCAAAGTCACGCCATGCCTGCTGCCGACGCACGTGCTGAGTCCGAGTTACGCTCGGCGGCCTTACGCCATGGTATGGTCGGTGAGGCGACGCTGGCGGCTGATTTTCTGCAACGTGCTAAGGCTTACTTAGTTGAGGTACGCCAGTGCCAACTTCAGTATCATCGTGAAGGGGGAGGTGGGGAGGTAACGGCCTCGATTCGTTCCCGGGGTATCGATTTGCTGCTAGACGCTCTGTATCGTCGTGCCGAGGGCGAGCTGGCAGGTTTGACCCTTTTAGCCTTAGGGGGTTATGGTCGCGAGGCACTTTGTCCGCACAGTGACATCGATCTTCTTATGGTCGTCACTGGAGATGGGGTGGCGGGCCGAAAAGCGGCCGAGGCGATTTTGTATCCGTTATGGGATTTAGGTTTTAAGATGGGTCATGCCGTACGGACCCCAGATGAAATCCTCAGCTTAGATTTAGCTGATTTGCATTCCTGGGTCGCCCTTTTAGACCGCCGACTCATTTGCGGTCCAATCTTAGGTTTGAGTGCGGTTGACGCCGCCCTTGCTAAGCGCGAAGCAAACGAAGGGGGTGAACCTTTGCTTCGTCAGTTGGTAGAGGCCCAGCGCGCCCGTCGTGCCAAGATGGGGGGAAGCCCCTTTCTGCAAGAGCCCGATTTAAAGCAAGGCGTGGGCGCTCTACGTGACTTGCAATCTATTCGTTGGTTAAGTCGGCTCGCACGCCGGACAGCTTCACCCGCCGATGCTGGGCTGCTGCCACCCGAGGATGCTCGACGGCTTGATGAGGCTTTGAGTTTTATGCTCCGGGTGCGCTGTGAGCTTCACTTTCAATCGCCACGCCCCTCTGAAATTATATCATTAGAACGACAAGCAAGTGTCAGTTCGGCTCTAGGTCATGTTGGCACCGTAGGTGAGCGAATTACGGGTTTAATGGGAATCTACTTTAGCCATGCTGACCATATCCAACGTTGTGCGAAGTTAATTGAGGGCCAGGTTCTGGGAGATTCTGAGCCCGAAGGCGAAGGGCCTGAATGCCGCCATGATGGCTTTAGCTACCGTGAGCATGGGGTTGCCCGGGCAGAGCACCCCCTTGTTTTCGAACAAGACCCCCTGCGGTTGATTCGACTTTTTCGCCTTTGCCAAATTCATCATTTGGTTCCGGATCGAACCACTTCGTTGCTGGTTCGAGACCGTGCCGCGCTGCTTACCCCTGAGTTAGCACTAAGTGCTGAAGCTCAATCTTTATTTAAAGAAATTTTAGGGGAGGCGGGTCGGGTGCACCCTGCGGTGGAGGCCTTACGCGAACATGGGCTTCTCAGTCGTCTGCTGCCTGAATTCGCCGGCCTGCATTGCTTGGTGCAACTGGAGTTTTATCACCGTTGGACGGCTGATATCCACACTCTGAGATGCCTGCAAGAGCTTGACCAAGTATTCCTAGCTACCGAAGGAGATGCTTTCTATCATCAGCAGGTACTTAGGTCGACGCGTGATCCTAAGCTACTTGCTATCACTCTACTCCTGCACGACATTGGCAAGGCGGGCGGGATTCACGGTCATGCGGAGCGTGGGGCAGCTTTGGCTGAACCTATTTTAACCCGGCTTGGCTACAACGCCGATAGCCGTCGTTTGGTAGAGGCTGTGATTCGTCACCACTTAGTGATGGGGATTTATTGGCAACGCCATGACATTGATGATCCAGCTAATATTGCCCGATTCGCCGAAACCGTTGGTGACCGCGATATTCTTCGTCACTTGTTTGTGCACACCCGTTGTGATGCACGTGCGACCTCACCAGGTTTGTGGACAGACGGGAAGGGCGAACAACACAACCGTCTCTTACGTCTGACGCTGGATTGGTTAGAGCGAGGTGGACAAAGTCCTGAGGCTACGGCACGCCTCACCCAACTGCGTACAAGTGTCGAAGCCCTCTTAAAAGGCGATGTACCTGCGCATGAGATTGAGGCCCATTTTACCCATCTTCCCCCAAGTTATTTTCTTCATGTGGATGCGCCAACGGTTGCGCTCCATCTCAGGGGAGTTCGGGCTCATTTGCATGCTGCGCTTGGGGACTCACCTGATGCGGCACTCATGCCCCAGGTAGCTTGGCAAAGTCACGCTCGCGGCGGCGTCGACTGCACCATCATTACCTGGGACCGTGCCGGTCTCTTTGCAAAAATTGCCGGAGCATTTGCGGTTGCAGGTATCAATATTTTATCTGCCCGGGCTTTTAGTCGGGGTGATGATATCGCTCTCGACCGTTTTAGGGTAGCTTTACCTAGCGAAGGTAGCGAGGAAGCTAAACAACGCTTTAATCAAATCCTAGCCGCCTGTTTAGTGCGACAAGAGGATTTGCAACCCCAGGTGCAAGCTGAGGAACATCGCTTAGAAAGACGATCCCCTCAGCGTCGTTCCGAGCTTGGTCAGGACCCGGTGGTACGAGCCTACCTTTCACCTGAACTGGCTAAAGTGGTGGTAGAGTTACAAGTGCCTGACCGTCTTGGTCTCTTGTTTCATGTGGGCTGCGCCTTGCGCGATGCGGGCTATACCCTCACATTTGCTAACATTGCTACCGAGCGCGGCTACGCTCTCGATACCTTTTACTTAGTACCTGATCCTTCCCTGCGTGAGGCACCTGAAGATGTAGCTGAGCTCGAGGCGCGTGTCCGAGCCGCTGTTTTACCCTCGCAGGCTTGATTCTGTGACGAGGCTGAGCAAACTTAGACCATGAAGCTTGTGCTACTAACAGGGCTCGCCCTGCTGATGGGCTGTCGACCCGCTTCTTCACCCTCTATGAATGCTCCCTCTTCGCCCTCTCCCAATTTATCTAAGGCAACTTTTGGTGCAGGTTGCTTTTGGGGGGTAGAACATGTCTATCGGCAAATTCCTGGCGTGGTCGATGCGGTTTCTGGCTACGCAGGTGGCACAACTCAGCAGCCTACCTATAGAGAAATTTGTACTGGCACAACCGGGCATGCTGAAGTGGTTGAGGTTTCCTATGATCCCGCACGCGTAAGTTTTGCTCGTCTTGCTGAGGTCTTTTTCAAGATGCACGACCCCACCACGCTTAACCGTCAAGGTCCTGATGTGGGAACCCAGTATCGTTCCGTTATTTTCTATCACGATGCCGCGCAACGCGAGGCGGCTGAGCAAGCTAAGGCAGCCGCGCAGCCACGTTTCTCCCGACCGATTGTTACAGTGATTGAACCGGCTCCTACCTTTTGGCGTGCAGAAGAGTATCATCAGCGTTACGTCGAGCGCACGGGTCAGCCCTCCTGCCATATTCTTCGCGAGTAATGTCCGGTTTGCCTTCACGACAAGGGGGTCTTCCCGGCATCGAGGGAGACGCTGACTTGCCCCCCGTCCGTCGCCCCCTCGCTGCGCGGATGCGCCCCAGGTGCTTAGCGGAAATGGTCGGTCACCAAGCGCTCTTGGGCACGAACGCTTTGTTACCGCGCTTAATTAAAGCTAATAACTTTGGCTCTTTAATCCTTTATGGCCCGCCTGGGTGTGGTAAAACCAGCCTCGCTGAGGTCATTGCTCTAGAAACAGACTGTGAGTCGGTACGAGTTAATGCCGTGCTCTCGGGAGCCGCCGAGTTGAAGGAAATTTTAAGCCAGGCACGCGTCCCCTCCCGCCGACCTACCTTACTCATCATTGATGAGATTCATCGCTTCAATAAATCGCAGCAGGATTTATTACTCCCCGATGTCGAGTCGGGTGCGATTCGACTCATCGGTTGTACCACGCATAATCCTGGCTTACATGTGATTCCGGCTCTTTTGAGTCGTAGTCATCTCTTCAGGCTCGACCCCTTAAGGCCAGAGGAGATTGCCAAGTTTCTCGAGGTCGCGCTCAGTGATACCGAACGTGGGCTTGGTCGTATTCAAGTGAAGGCCGAAGCGGGGATTTTTGGTCAAATCGCAGAGCTGGCAGAAGGGGATTTGCGACGAGCCCTGAATGCCTTAGAGACCTTGGCGTTAGCCACACCCATGGGCGGCGCCATTGATAGCGCAGCGCTTCTAGCCTTCACCGCCGAACGTCGCCTACGCTTTGATGCTCACGGAGATGATCATTACGATACGGCTTCGGCCTTGATTAAATCGGTGCGAGGCGGTGATCCAGATGCAGCGCTCTATTGGCTTACCTTGTTACTTTCTGCCGGCGAAGACCCTCGTTTTATTGCTCGCCGACTGGTGATTGCAGCCTCTGAGGATATTGGGCTAGCGGATTCTCGCGGACTCGGCGTAGCCACAGCTGCCTTTCACGCCGTCGAGCTAGTTGGCTTACCCGAGGCTGAGTTTGCCTTAGCCCATGCGACATTGTTTCTCACGCTCGCCCCTAAAAGCGCGAGCATCACCGCAGCACTGGCGCGCGCTAAGGCCGCAGTAAGTTCCCAGCCACGCCAAGAGGTCCCGCTTCATCTTAAAGACAGCCATACCGTAGTCGCCCGTCAACTGGGGCAGGGTGGGGGCTACCTTTACAGTCACGATTTCGTAGAGGCTATTTCAGGGCAGTCTTACTTGAATCAACCCTTAACCTTATTCATACCCGGCGATGCCGGAGTTGAACCTCAACTAGCGGAACGCCTTGTTCGTTGGCGTCAGCTCCGTGAGCATCCGCTCCGCCGCCCGCAATGAAGGCTATCACCACCTCACGTTTGCCTTGGTTCGGTAAAGGTAAAACGCCCCTCTACTTAGCACCCATGGCTCGGCACACCGACCATGCCTTTCGCGGTCTTTGTAAGGAGTTCGGAGCCGAAGTTATGGTGACCGAATTTGTCCAATCGGAGGCGCTCATTCGCGATAATGCTAAGGCCTGGGAGATGGTCGATTTTTCTGAAGCGCAACGTCCTATGGGAGTGCAGATTTTCGGCGCTACGCCGGCTTCGATGGCTCGGGCCGCACGCATGATTGCCGATCGCTTAAGGCCTGATTTTCTTGATCTAAATTTTGGCTGTCCAGCGCACAAGGTGATTGAGCAAAACGCGGGCTCAGGTTTGCTGCGCTGCCCCCCGCTTCTCTATGAAATTGTCGCTGCGGTTCGTCAGGCTATTCCCGACATTCCCTTAACCGCAAAGATGCGACTGGGATGGGATGCTGCCAGTATCGTGGCTCCTGAAGTGGCAGCGCGTCTTGAAGCTTTGGGGGTAGAAGCGCTTGCGGTCCATGGTCGAACCCGTGAGCAGGGCTACTCCGGTGCAGCCGATTGGAACCGCATCGCTGAAGTTGTCGCTGCTGTCAGCATTCCCGTGATTGGTAACGGTGATCTGCGCGAAGGTCCCGAGGCAGTCGCCCGTCTTAAGTCCAGTGGGGTTTCCGGTCTTATGGTCGGAAGGGCAGCCTTGAGTTCACCTTGGGTTTTCAGGGAGTTGAGAGCCGCCCTTGATGACCAACCTCAACCCGAACCGGTTGATCCCGTCTTGCGTTGGCAAACCTTGGTTCGACTAGCGGAGCTGACCCAGACCCGGGCTTCTAGCCATTTGGGCGAGCGCAAGGTCAGTTGGATGGTGGCAAAACTCCTGCCTTTAACCCAAGGTTTACCTCATTGCCGTAAGGTTCGGAGTGCCCTCCAACAATGTGAGAATATGGCCGACTTACGTCGCTTAGCCGCGGAGCATTGTCCTGAGTCGTTAGTTACATAAGATATTGAATATCAACATATAATGATTATTAACGGGTCCCGGCTGTCTTATACACGGTGGAACTGTGAATAACCTGTGCAGGGTAGTCGCTTGAGGGGTTTTACCCTAGGAAAGACGATGCCTTTATGAATTAGGTCTTTCCAGACCTTGTTCGGGTCGTAAGTTCGACCCTCCCCCAGTCAACCTAGGAGTGTGTTTAGATGCTCCTTCGCCTGTTTCATTCACCTCCTAAAAAAACTTTTTAACCCTCTTTTTTTTCAAGCCCACGCCTCACACGCCTCCCGGTCCTAGGGTCCCGGACGCCTCTGTGAATAACTGGCACGACTTCAATGACCACGCTTTCCACTCACACCCATCTTTGGGACTCAGTTAAGGCTGAGCTTCGACAAACCATCTCCGCCGGAGACTTTGATAGCTGGTTTGCGAACATCCAGCCCTTAAGCCTCAATGGCGATTTGCTGATTTTACAGGCACCCTCGGTGCTCGCTGAAGCTTGGGTTAATAGCAATTTCGGCGATTTGTTACGCCGACAAGTCACTTTAGTTGCTGGTCGTAGTATGGATTACCGTCTTACGGCAGCCGATCGTGAAGTTATCACGCCCGTGTCACCGGCGCCAACTGTCCGCTCGCGCACAACTGCACCCAAGCCGCCTGCGATCAAGGCCACCAATAATTTTGATAATTTCATCGTCGGTACAGAAAACGAAATGGCTCACGGTGCTTCCCTCGCGGTAGCCAAAGAGCCAGGTCATAACTATAACCCGCTCTTTATTTACGGTCCTACCGGTTTGGGTAAGACCCACTTGATGCACGCGATTGCCCATAGCCTCTTCGCACGCAATCCCCAGGCACGGATTGCTTACATCACTTCCGAGACCTTCACCAACGAGTTTATTCAAGCCCTGCAAACGAACAGCGTTGCTCAATTCCGACGTCGTTACCGCGAACTCGATTTACTGCTGATTGATGATATCCAATTCTTGGCAGGTAAAGAGTCTACCCAAGAGGAGTTTTTCCACACCTTTAACGAGTTACATAACAGCCATAAGCAAGTAGTCCTGACGGGTGACCGTCCGGCTAACGAGATTGCTCGCCTTCAGGAGCGCCTCGTCTCGCGTTTCCAGTGGGGCATGGTGGCCTCGATTTCTGCACCAGGCTTAGAAACCCGTATCGCCATTCTTCGCCGCAAGGCACAAGATCGTGGCCTTGATTTGGCGCCCGAGATTGCTGAATTCATCGGCAGCCGAATTGCCCGGAATGTACGTAACCTCGAAGGTGCCGTGACCCGAATTGAGGGCTACCTCAAGATGTCCCCTGTCCGTCGCGTTCTCGACATCCAGGCCGTCGAACGTCTTTTACACGATATCTTAGTCGAAGAATCGAGCCACACCCTGACCGTGGAAGTGATTCAACGTAATGTTGCTGAGCACTACCGCATTCAGATGTCGGATATGACTTCTAAGCGCCGGATGCAGAACATCGCCTTCCCGCGCCAAGTCGCCATGTACCTTTGCACGCAGTTAACGGGGCTTTCCTTAGTGGCGATTGGACAAAACTTTGGGGGTCGCGACCATGGTACCGTCATCCATGCCCGTAAGACGGTAGGTAACCAATGCGAAGTGGACGCTAATGTCCGGCGTTCGGTTGAGTTCCTGAAATCACAACTTTCGTCCAACCGCGGTTAACCTCGGGGTTCGGCGTTTAGGGATCCGGAGCTCCGCCAAGTGGCGGGGCTCCTTTTTTGTTAGGGTTCCTAAACCTACCCCAATCCCGCACCCACGCTTAGGGCCCTTGTAGGTCGTGCCAGCTTCTCGCCTTAAATGCTTGTCGCCAATCGGTTGCACCAGGGGGGAGTTGCACGCGGATGTCATGGCGTTCTCCAGGTAGCATATCCACTAGACCGTCTTGAGCGCTGGCACTGACTTGAGTTGGCTCAAGACATAAACCAATGACCACGCCTTTGGCATGGATGGTAAGCGTGGAAAGAAAACTCAGGCTAGGATTTTTATCCCCTTCAATACTGTAGTTAGATTCCATGAGCTTAGAATCCTCTGGGCGGTAAGCCCAAGGTAAGGGCCGAATGATGCGATGGGGACCATTCTCAGCCACGGCATAAACCGCTCCCGGCGGGAAAGTCCCTTTTAACGGACCTGGCCCCTGATGAACTTGGAGCGGCTGACCAGCAGCGTCGAGTAGGCGCAATGAAAGATCGAGCGCTTTACCTAAACTTTGTGCCTGCACGGTGGCACCTTCGAAACTGAGTCGAACACCCTCAGGAGCTAGGCCGCGACGCGCGATAAAGTAGGCAGGCTTTTCGACGCCTTCTGTATCAATCAGAGAACGGGTGGTACCTGGCCATGCATCATTAAAATGCCAAAGGATGGCACCGTGCTCAGGTCCCTTTAATCGCAAGCGATCGAGTTGATTACGTAGATCCTCGGCCTGAAGCCAACGACTGGCAAAGGCGAGGGCGCTCTCGTCCGCCGGGTTTAGCCCTTCTTGTCCGAGTCGTCTCCCTAAATCGACTTCTTCTCTACCCGCTGCCCAACGTAGACCATTACCTAATTTCCATTTAGCGGCGGTTGCGGGCGAGGGTGCCGAGGCCAACAAGCGCATCGTCATATCGCCTGAGCCAAGCGTCTCCCCGTAGGGCAGGTAGGTGACGTCAGGTAAACGTCGCATGACTAAGGTGCGTAGACGTTCGTCAAAAAGGCGTGCTTGTTCAGCGACAACTTCCTGAGTTTCGCGTGCATGGCGAAGTCCCATCGCTTGCTCGGCGGTGCGGTAAGGAGCAGTCTCTGCACTTCCGCTCACTGCCACAACACAGGGGTGAAGCTGGAGTAGGCGTAACGCACTATCGACTTCTTCACCTGCCGCATTGGCAAAGTTTTCATCCCCGGGAAACAAACCGCGCACAAAGGGTAGCTCGACCCATAAAGCCACGCCTGCAAGGTCACAGGCTTCTAAGACTTCGGCGCTCGGATAACCCGCGCCACCCCAATAGCGTATGAGATTAAAGCCCGCATCGGCGGCCCGACGAATGAAAGCGGCCTGGTTCGCTTCTCGATTCGGTAGCGCCAAATCTGTGGGCATGAGGGTGATTCCACGAATTGCAACGCGTCCAGCGGGTGTAATCAGTGCCGCTGGGCGGGTTGCACTTCCACTATCGAGCTTGGTCGTACGCCGAAAATGCGGGAGGTCTACGCTGAGTGAGAAACCTGCACCCTTCTCAACATCCTCGTTGCTTGCGGTAATAGTTAAATTACTGAAGTTTTGCCTCAAGTCTTCTGGGGTATGGGTCGCGCCTAATTTCCATTTCGCTTCGGGTGCTTCAGCCAGTCGACGTATGATTTTCTGTATACCGGGTCTAATTTCGATACGACTCGCTTCGGTAATCCCAGTGGCTGTACGGGTTTCACCTTGGTCGAGTAGGGGTGGGGTAGTGTCGCTGTCACGGACCTCGGCTTTAAAAGGTTGAGGAAGAAAACTTTCGATGGTCACTTCAGCAAAGATTTGTCCGCCCTGATTTAGCCGTCCTGTACTCCGGGGCGTACCCCCAAAGGTTGCGGAACGAATCCCCCCGATAATAACTTCACATCCAGGTACGGGAGGCGCGACTTCCGTTCCTAGCCAAGCCCGAGGAACGCGCATCGTAACGGCGGGTCCATCGGGTAAGTTACGTGTGAGTGCAGCATGACGTCGGGCAGCTTCGGGTTGAATGGCAAAAAGTCGGATGAGTAAGTCATTACGACCTTCTCGAAGGGCTTGGCTGATAGGAAAGACCCAGGGGCCAACGCGTCCGTTCCATTCGTCAAGTTTGAGCGCATGCGGGGTGCTCCCGATGAGAATGCCGTTCAAGTAGACTTCTGCTAAGGGACTTAGTCGTTGAAAATGGAGTTCCATACCCGGACTGCCTTTTTTCGCGCTGACAAAGACCGTAGCTAATTCCCAGTCTCGGGTAAGGAGATCTGCAGACTCACCTCCGCTTTCAAAAGGGTGGGGCATACCCTCAGTCATCCGTTGGCGAACCAATGAAAACCCAGAGTTTCTCTCAGGGTTAAAAGGGTACTCGTCGCGATGGACGGGTTTCCAAGCTTCTTCAATGCCAGGGCTGCCGTCAGCTAATGGCTCAGTAACTGGGCGATAAAGCCAAGTAGCCTCGTTTAAACTTGCCGCAAAAGTTAGGCTTACACCCAAGAGTAACCAAACGAGATGCTTCATAACTGAGGTAAAAGAGCGAGAACTTGGCGGAGTTTTTCTTCATCAACCACCGGGGTGCTATCAGCCTCCCAATCAGGTGGGGCGCCTAAGTTAACCGAAGGAGGCCGCTGGGTCATACGCGTGGATTGAACTCCTCGAAGTGAGGCATGAACTTCGCGCACCCCAGTACGTTCGACAAGCTGCCTAAGATTGCCTGCGTGAATGCCGCCTCCCGCTAGCACCGTAAGTGAGCTGGGGGTACGTCGCACTAACTCGGCAATCAATTCCGCACCCTCAAGGGCGCTCGGCGCCTGACCTGAGGTTAAAACGCGGCTGCAGCCTGCCTTGGCCACATCCTCGAGGGCGCGAAGCGGATCGGCAGCCCAGTCGAAGGCACGATGAAAGGTTACGGGCCTGCCGGCTGCGAGATCGACTAACCTGCGGGTGGCTTCGATATCAACGGTAGCATCAGGCTTGAGCATGCCGAAAACTAAGCCATCGGCGCCCGCTTTGAGGGCATGAAGCAAATCACGTTGCATTACCGCATGTTCGTCGGCGTCGTAGAGAAAATCTCCACCTCTAGGCCGAATCATGACGTGAACTGGGGTGGTTGTGAGCGACTTTACTGCCTCAATTGTCCCCAAGCTGGGTGTGGTGCCCCCTTCGGCTGTGTTTTCACAGAGTTCAATTCGGTGGGCTCCGCCGGCTAGCGCGACTTTGGCTGAGGTTAAAGAGTAGGTAACAATCTCAAGTAGCACCATAGTCTGATGCTTTGGCTTTGCCCTCGAGGTGGCAACTCTCCGTTGGGCTTGCCTGTTACGTTTTTAGCCCCAACTTGAAGCTGTTCCTTGCTAGGCAACACAGGGGAGCCCCCATGAGCGGGGCTGAGATGCGACTGCCACGGTCGCGAACCCTCCGTACCTGATGCGCTCTGCGCCGTAGGAAGTTGTAAGTGCCTTTCCTAGGCCGTTTCAGGTCGTTGCTGCAGTTTTTTCCATGGTCAACGATCCTCAACCTCCTCCCTTCCCCAAATCCCGCCGCGTCTACGTTGCGGGCTCTCGTGACGACTTACGCGTCCCGATGCGGGAGATTCAACTCGAACCTACCCGACGTCATGACGGCACCCTTGTGCCCAATGAAGCCGTGCGCGTTTACGATACCTCAGGTGCTTGGGGCGATGAAGCTTTTCATGGTGATGTGGAGCGTGGCCTTCCTCCCATTCGCACCCCCTGGATTACCGACCGGGGCGATGTTGAGGTCATTGCGGGCCGTACGCCCCAGCCCATTGATGACGGTTACTTGTCGCGCACGCACGCTGAGGGTGCGGCACGCGCCACGAGCCGAAATCGTCTGGTGCACTTCAATCGTGCCGAACGTCAAATTCTCAAGGGTAAGCCTGGGCAACGCCCAACCCAACTCGCCTATGCGCGTAAGGGTATCATCACCCCTGAGATGGAATTTGTCGCCCTACGCGAAAATCTCTATCAAGCAGCTGCTCAAGAAGCTACTAGCGCACGCCGTGACCACTTAGGTTTTCAGCATGCAGGCCAGTCGCATGGGGCCGCCATCCCCCGGCAGATAACGCCGGAATTTGTGCGCGATGAGATTGCGAGAGGCCGAGCTATTCTGCCGGCAAACATTAATCACCCTGAGCTCGAGCCCATGATTATCGGGCGTAATTTCTTAGTTAAGATTAATACCAATATTGGTAATTCCGCCGTCGCCTCCTCGATTGAAGAAGAAGTTGAGAAGATGCGTTGGTCGGTGCGCTGGGGAGGTGATACCTTGATGGATCTTTCAACGGGTAAAAATATTCACCAAACCCGGGAATGGATTTTACGTAATTGTCCTGTGCCTGTTGGTACGGTGCCGATTTATCAAGCCCTGGAAAAAGTTGGCGGTCGGGCCGAAGCGCTGACGTGGGAAATTTTCCGTGATACCTTAGTCGAACAGGCCGAGCAGGGGGTAGATTATTTCACAATTCACGCGGGTGTTCGCCTCGCTTATATTCCTATGACGGCTCGACGCGTTACGGGCATTGTTTCGCGCGGCGGTTCGATTATGGCGAAGTGGTGCCTGCATCATCACAAGGAAAATTTCCTCTACGATCATTGGGACGATATTTGCGACCTGATGGCTTCTTATGATGTGAGCTTCTCCATCGGTGACGGTCTCCGTCCTGGCTCGATTGCGGATGCCAATGACGAAGCCCAATTTGCTGAACTGAAGTGCCAAGGTGAACTTACAACCCGAGCCTGGGAGCGTGGCGTGCAGGTTATGAACGAGGGCCCCGGCCACGTACCGATGCATCTCATTAAAGAGAATATGGAGAAGCAACTTGAGTGGTGTCATGAGGCCCCCTTCTACACCCTTGGGCCCCTTACCACCGATATTGCCCCGGGGTATGACCATATTACCTCGGCCATCGGTGCAGCGATGATTGGTTGGTATGGTACCGCAATGCTGTGTTATGTTACCCCCAAGGAGCACCTTGGGTTACCTAACAAAGACGATGTACGCGAAGGCGTAATCGCTTACAAAATTGCCGCCCATGCTGCCGATTTAGCTAAAGGTCACCCTGCCGCTCAGATCCGAGACAACGCCTTGTCAAAGGCGCGCTTTGAGTTCCGTTGGGAAGATCAGTTCGCACTCGCTTTAGATCCCGAGCGGGCGCGCTCGTATCACGATGAAACCTTGCCTCAAGAGGGCGCTAAGACCGCCCACTTCTGTTCGATGTGTGGACCTTCCTTCTGTTCCATGCGTATAACTGAAGACATTCGACGCCTTGCCGATGAGCAAGGTGTAGCTGCTGAGCAAGTTCTTCAAGCTGGCATGGCTGCAAAGGCGGAAGAGTTTCGCGCTGGCGGCAGTGAGATTTACAAGTGAGCCCACGTCCCGCTGACCCAGCGTTACCCTCAGCAACGGCCTGGTATGATAGTCCACGTCATTACGACATGGTCTATGCTGACTATACCAAGCCCGAGACGCGCTTTCTTGAGGCTATGTTACAACAACATGGTCCACCTAAGTTAGGCCCGCGTGCGATTCTTGAGCCTGCGTGTGGCTCCGGTCGGCTCATCGAGTCTTTAGCCAGACGGGGACATCGATTGTGGGGGTTTGATCTCAATCGGCATCAACTTGATTATGCTAAGACACGCCTGAAAACCCTCGGACTTAAGGCGCGACTTTGGCAGGATAATTTAGGCAGCTTTAAGATTCCCCCCGGAGCCCCGCGCTTCGATCTCGCGCACTGTCTTGTCAGTACCTTCAAGTATATCCTGAAAGAGTCTGAGGCGGTTCGTCATCTTAAGTCTGTAGCGGCTGCGTTACGTCCAGGTGGTCTCTATGTGCTAGGTCTCCACCTCACAGACTATGCCTTAGCTGCACCTGACCACGAACGATGGGCGGCCACTAAGGATAAGACCCGAGTTGTTAGTGACACCTGGTCCGCACCCGCCAATCGACGTTTACGAACCGAGGCGATGCGCACCCGAATGAAGATTCGCGAAGGTACACGGTCATGGACAACCGAGACCGAGTGGACCTTTCGCACCTATGGGCCTGGCCAACTCAAAGCCCTGCTTCGTAAGGTGCCTGAGTTGGAACTCCTAGCCTGTCATGACTTCCACTACAATTTTAAGCAGGCACGAAAGCTCGATCTAGAATCTACCGACTTGGTACTGATATTACGTCGAAAGCGCTAAGCCTAGCCGTCCATCTTAGACTCATCGTCTTTAGGTGCGGGTGCCGTTTCCGTCTTAGTAGGTTCAGCAGCTGCTTCTGTTTTCGCTCGTTGCGTCGCTTTTTCGACTAAAGGTTTGAGTAAAGGATTAGCGGCAATGATGGCTTCATCGCGCATCTTTTCGCGGGTCGCACGGAGGGTACGGGCCTTAACATTAAGGGCCTCGACTTCAGCCTTCGGCTTTTTGGCAGCCCTGGCTTCGCGTACCAAACGGTAGGCTTCATCCTCAGCTTTGAGCGCGGCAGCAACTTCAGGGAGCTTGTTGGCTTTACTGCGAGCATTACGTAGTTGGCGTTGCTCGGCTGCAGTCAGTGCGGTTCCTGCAGCTTCGGTTTTTTGAGGAGCGGCGGCTGGTGAGGTCGCAGGAGCGACAGGCGCTGCAGGTGCAACTGGTGCAATCGGTGCGGTCTCTGCCGTTAGCGCTAAGGTGGTAAATAAAACGAGAAGGGATGAGGGGCGCATGAGACGTGTTCTAGGGTAATCCCCTTGGGTTTCAAGAACTAGTCCAACAAAAGACCCCGCCGGTGGCGGGGTCTTGTAGGGACCAGACCTGTATTAGGCGTCCTGCTTTTGACCCTTATTCTTCTTGCCCTCAGGGCGAGGACCCTTGGGGCCACGACCTTCGCCCTTTTCAGCGCGCATGGCCTTGAGCTTATCGAAACTCGCTTGCAGCGAGCTATCGGTGGCAATGGCAGCCGCAACGTGGGCCTGCTTGGCAGCCTTAGCAGCTTCCTGAGCGGCTTCTGCCAGGGGTTGAATTTCTTCGCGGGTTTTACCTTCGTCCTTAGCGGCTTTGACCGCAGCCCAAGCCTGCTTGGCAGCCTCGCGTGCTTGCACAACGGCGGGGTCATTCTTGGTTGCTTCGATAGCAGCCTTTACCTTCTCGGCGTCTTCCTTGGTGATGCCAGCGCGCTCGAAGTTAGGAAGGCGATCACGGCCTCCTTCTTCGCCGGTAGGACCGCGGCGTTCGCGCTTAGGCTTTTCGCCCGAGGCATTTTCGTTAGCTGAAACCGTAGCAACCGTGGCTGCTAGGGCGAGGATGAGGATTTTGGTAATCATGGTGGGTTATGCACCCATACAACCCCTCAGTTAGGCCGAAGTTTCAGGAAAATTGAGCCACGCCGCAGAGGGTATACCTTCGGGCCTTACGGTTGGACTTAGACCATACCGAGAAAGACCATGAATCCAGGTTTCAACCCCCGTATCACCAGGGAAAAGTCGCTTAGCTGCGGAGCCTACTTGCTTACGGCGTTGGGTGAAAATTGCACGTGCCACGGTTCGGGCGCGTTTCGAGAGTCGTTGGGCGTCGGGGCGTTGGTCTAAAACAAGCAGGCAGCTGTCGACCTTAGGAGCAGGATGAAAACAACCTGGGGCAACCGGGTGTAAGCCCGTGCGAGAAAAAGCTAGATCGACTTGAATCGTGAGCGCGGACCAATGCTTGGTACTTACTTCAGCGGTTAAGCGTTCGGCAGCTTCGCGTTGGAGCATGAGTACCATGCGCTGGGGATGAGGACCGAGGCAAATAGCCTCCATCCAAGCCGAGGAAATCGCATAGGGTAAATTTGCGATAACTTTGAAACCCTGCTCAGGGTGAGGAAGATCCGCAAGCGGGTGCTCGACTGCATCGCCTTCGATTAAGTGAAAGCGCTTGTCGTGACCGAGGGTGCTGCGAAGGTGAGTCGCCAGCGTGGGGTCGCGCTCAATGGCCCAAACTTCGGCTCCCGCTGCGAGCAGGGCACGGGTTAGGGTGCCTAGGCCTGGGCCAATTTCGACTACTCGGTCACCGGGACTTAACTTGCCCAGTGCGACCGATTTGCGTACCAGATTGGCGTCGATTAAGAAGTTCTGACCAAGAGAGTGACGGGGCCCATGACCGAGTTGGGTAAGCAGGTCTCGGGTTTCGGCTAAGCTCAGAGGCTCGTAAGTCATGCGTTACGCAGAGCTTGTAAAAGCGCGCCGGGGTTCGGCGACCGCATGAGCGACTCGCCCACGAGCAGGGCTTGGGCTCCTGCCGCTCGCATACGTTTCGCATCTTCGACGTCACGAAGGCCGCTCTCGGCTACTTTAATAACGTTCGCCGGCATTTGCGGGATGACCCGCTCGGCAAAGGCAAGGTCGATGGTGAAGGTAGATAGGTTACGATTATTAACCCCCACCAAGGTCGGGCGATGGGTGAGGGCACGGGCTAGTTCCTCCTCATCATGCACTTCAAAGAGCGCATCTAGGCCGGCGGCTTGGGCAGCTTCGTGTAGATCGCGAAGCTGACCATCATCGAGTGCCCGCACAATCAGTAGAATGCAACGGGCACCAGCCTCAAGGGCTTCAAGGACTTGGATGCGGTGGACCATGAAGTCCTTACGAATCGCAGGCACAGGTTGTTTACGTTTGGCTTGGGCAGCCGTAACGCGTCTTAGATCCTCCAGCTCGCCGCCAAAGTATTTTTTATCAGTAAGAATGGATAAGGCATCGGCACCTGCTTGGGCATAAATTTCAGCTTGGGCCACCGCATCAATGTCGGCACGGATTAGACCCACGCTTGGGCTCGCCCGTTTAACCTCGGCAATAATACTTAAGCCGTTGGGTCGACGTAAGGCCTGAGCAAAACTAAGGGCAGGGGATGGGAAGCGCGCGGCAGCTGCAGCGAGTTCGGCATTGGAAATAGCCCGGCAGCGGTCGGCAATCTCGACGCGCTTCCAAGCCATGATTTCTGCTAACTTATCCACCAGCCGTTGCTACCCCTCGAACCCCTAGGTGGCAATCGTTTTGACTCTCGGCGTTGTCGCGTAACCGTAGACCTATGCCTGCCATCGATGACCTAATTGCCACTACTGCCCGCCTGCGTGCGCCTGATGGCTGCCCTTGGGACCGGGCACAGACCCATCGGACCTTATGTGACTGTCTAGTCGAGGAGGTTGCGGAGGTTTTACAGGCCATCGACCGGGATGACACCGCCAATCTACGCGAGGAGTTAGGCGATTTACTCTTCCACGTCGTCTTACATGCGCAAATGGCCGCTGAGGCTGGGAGTTTCACTTTTGAAGATGTCGCACGCGAAGTAACCGAGAAAATGATTCGCCGACACCCCCACGTTTTCGGTGACGCCCACAAGCTGAGTGATCCCGAGGCGGTGATTAAGCAGTGGGAGCAAATTAAATTAACTGAAAAGGGCGCGGCTCCAACAACCCGTCTTAAACAGCTCCCTGCTTCGCTTAATGCACTTCTGGTGGCGCGTGAAACGTGGAAGCAAATTTCAAAGCAAGCCCTCCCCGTCGGTGAGGTCGTTAGCACCCAGCGCATTCGTGAAAGTGCCGTCAATCTAGATGAAGCCACGGCTGGACAGCGCCTCTTTGAATGGGTTGCGGCATGTCGCGAAGCTGGCATCGACCCTGACTCAGCTCTACGTCGCTACACCGCCAAGGTTCGTGATGCGGTTGAAGTTTCTAAGTCATGAGTGGGCCGCGCGGGCATGCCCCTCTACTGGTTAGAGTGGCTGGACAAGAAATTTCGGTGTGGCCACGTACGTCGATTAAAGCCGTTCGTGTACGTCTCAGCGTTCGCCCTGGCCCTAGAGTGGAGTTAACGCTCCCGCTCGGTGCTCCCATGGGGTCAGCGGAGGCCTTTCTGCGTGATAACCTGCCTTGGCTTGAGCGTGCCCTAGCTAAGGCACGACCCTCCCAGACTTCACTTTGTAAGCACTTGGCTCAATTTCCCTCACTTACCTTTGATGATCGCTGGGTTGAGGTGGAGTTGGTTGCCGCAGGTCGTGCCGGCTTTCGCAAGGTATCGGAAGAAGTCCTACGCTTGACCTACCCTGAAGCTGACCCTGAAGGCGGTGCGGCACGGGCCATAAGGTCGCTGGCCGGTGAATCCCTAAGATTAGCCGTTGCACGCCTCGCTAAGCGTGTTGGCGTAGAAGTAGCTGAAGTCTCGGTGCGCGATCAAAGTTCACGCTGGGGCTCATGCTCTACGGACGGGGCGCTTTCACTCAACTGGCGGCTAGTTTTACTTCCCCCGCTCATTCATGATCATGTCATTCTCCACGAGTTAGCTCACCGCCGGCATATGGATCACTCGGAGCGTTTTTGGCAGCAGCTGCAAAGTTGGGATCCTGACTGGCAACGTCATGACCGAGAACTTACTCGCACTTGGAATCGACTGATGGAGCTTGGACGCTAATGACCCTGCTTGCGCAAGATCCCGATGAAATTTTTGATGTCGTCGATGACCACAACCAAGTCATCGGTCAGGCGCCCCGTCGCACCATTCACGCCCAAGGTTTAAAACACCGCTCAGCCCATATTTTTTGGCTGCGATCCGATGGCTTACTCTGCCTTCAACGCCGTTCGTATCAGAAGGATAGTTGTCCGGGCCTGCTCAGTTCTTCTTGTGCAGGTCACCTTGACGCTGGAGAAGCTTATCTGCCGGCCGCCCTAAGAGAACTCCGGGAAGAAAACGGTATTCAGGTTTCACCTGAAACGTTAGTTCGAATCGACGCTGTGGCGGCGCACCCGGACCTTGGTTATGAGTTTGTAGAGGTGTTTCTCCTAAAAGGGGACTACTCCGTGCGGATTCACTCCCCCGAAGTCGATGCGCTCCTTTGGAGAACCCCCCAGGAGTCTCTGGCTTGGTTGACCCGCCGACCCGAACTTTTCTCCAGTTCTATTGCCTACTTACTTCATCGACCCGCCATACGACAGGCTTTAGGCCTAGCCTAAGCCAAGGATTGATAACTTATCTGACTTAAGACTGTCTTTAGGTATGTCTGACCACGAATTCCAAACCCGCCCGACGACTGTCGCGTGGTGGCATTGGATTTGGGTTACACCCGTTGCGCTATTTTTGAGACTTTGGCTTTCGACCTTAAGCGTTCGCTTGGGCCCAAGCTCTGAGAAGTTACTTGTCGAGTCAGGCGGCCCTTGTGTCTTGGTGCTTTGGCATGACCGTCTGTTCTTTGCCCCTGTCATAACGCAGCGTTATCTAAGCCACCCAGTTTGTGCCTTAGTAAGTGCGAGTAAGGATGGTGGCTGGTTAACGGCCTTTTATTCGCTGATGGGTATCCGCTGTGCGCGAGGTTCGAGTTCGTCGCGTGGCACCGAAGCACTGATGGCTCTAGCGCGAGCCATGAGGAACGGTTGCCACGCTGGAGTAACGCCTGATGGACCTAAGGGGCCCCGACGCGTATGTAAGCCTGGTGCGCTGGCGCTGGCCCGCGTTACCCGGTCTAAAATCTTATTGCTGGGTATTCGTTACCATCGGGCATGGAAGCTCCGGAGTTGGGACCGCTTTGCGCTACCTGTACCTTTTTCTCGCGTTGAACTGGTTCTTGAGCGGATTGACGACTTACCTAGGGACGAGGCAGCTGGGACGGCTTACATAACTTCTCGGCTCAACGACTTGTCGGGAGAGTAATTCACCAACAGAAGGGGGCGTGATCTTTCGACCACGCCCCCGGGTGCTATGAAACCCTACCTTCGGTTAGAAGGTACGGGCGAAGGAGAGCACGAGCGCAGATTTATCGAGGACCTTGCCGGCAGTTCCCGTAACGCCTTCATAATCCGCATCCGAGTAAGCCAAGGTAGCCGTGTAGCCAGCGATAGGATACGAAAGGGCTACGCGGTAATCATCAGCATAAGTTTGATCGCCTTCACCCGCCGTCCAGCCTGCATGGAGCGCAATCGTTAGATCTTTGGCGACGAAACCAAGCTCTCTGCTGTAGGAGAGGTCAAGGTAGCCCGTGCCATCGGAGTTTTCGACACCGAAGTAATCGGTCAATGAATGCGAGTAGGTTAACGAGGCCCCCATAGCCGAGACACCCAAGTTGAGCTCGGTCGTGTTGTAAGTGGTAGCGCCAGGGTAATTGTACGCAATGACACCGATCTTAGTGTCAAGTCCTGCCACCTTGGTTGAATACGCAGCATAGGTATCGATTTCCAAGGTATCGTTACCATCCACACTATTGAAGTTCTGATTGGCAGCCCAGATACCCAAAGACAGACCCGAGCTGTGAGTTAAATCGGTACCTCCTGAGAGAGCTAAAGCATTGCTGCTATCAATCTGACTTACGCCGCGGAAGATGTAGTCGGTTGCGAGCGCGAGGTTGTGGGTCTGCGTCCACTCTGACTTAGCAGGAGCGGGCGTAGGTGCAGGGGTGGGCGCAGTCTGGGCAAGAGCCGAGGCGGCGACGATGAGGGTGAGGAATGCGGGAGTGTGCTTCATGGCACCTCCCACTATCATCCTCTATGCCAAGTGCCTAAACAGGTTCGAGCCGTCGTTTTTTAAGCAAACTTAACCCACTCGGGTCTAAAAAACGACTTATCGGGTAGGATCAAAGACGATTTTCTTCCACTGCAACTTACCGAAGCGGAAGTTCAACATCAGCACCATAGGGAGCTGGCTGGCCTTGAGTAGGGCAATATTTTCCGAGAAATCTGTATCTTGGAAAAGCTCATGAGAGCGCAAGTCGACTAAGACTTGGCCGCCGGCAATCAGGCCAATTTCCGCCTTACCAACGAGTTTGCCATCGTAGTTAATACGCACCTCACGGTCCGTCTCGGTTTCGATGCCTTGCTTCTTGAGCTCGAGGACTAATGCCTTGCGGTAAATGGCAAGATCCAGTCCAGGACCAATGGCATTTAAAACCGTGATGGCACAGCCCGTAACTTTATAAGCCAAATCCTGTAAGGGATTAGGGGCACTCGAGGGGCCGGAAGAGCGGGGAAGGAGGAAACGGTCGGAATCGGACTGCATAAGATACCTTCACTTCGAAAAGATTTTTCGCCAGCAATCAAGCCTTTCGCGTCCTAGAAGTCACTTTCTTGGGTTTCAAGACGGCAGGCGAGGGCTCACCTGCGAGTGGAGCACTAAAGGCGGACCGCCGTTGCCGTACGGCTTCTTTGTAACAGGCTACATACTTTACAGCTGCCACCGACCAAGGGAAGGCGCGTCGCATGGCAAGTACCCGCATGGCGGCAAATTCTTCACTATGATGATGTCGCAAACGTAATGCTTGGTCGAGGGCCCAACCAACAGCCGTCGAGTCGGCGTGTTCAAAGACAATCCCCGTAGCGTCGGTAACCCCGGGTGCCCAACCCTGGACTGTGTCCGCTAGGCCACCGGTACGGCGTACAATGGGTAGGGTTCCATAGGCCATGGAGTAGAGTTGATTCAAGCCACAGGGCTCAAAGCGACTAGGCATAAGGAAAAAGTCGGAGCCAGCCTCAATGCGATGCGCGAGTCGGTTATCATAGCCAATACGCACATGGGCGCGTTGTGGGAATTCCTTGGCTAGAGCTAAAAGACGGGCTTCCAGATCGGGGTCACCACTGCCAAGTACGGCGAGCTGGATTGTTCCGTCGCGTAGACGAAGGCGCAAAGGGTCGAGCGCTAAATCGAGACCTTTCTGTTCCCAGAGTCGGGAGATAATACCGATGAGGGGGACGCCAGGATCCGGGTCGAGTCCAAGTTCAGCTTGGAGCTGGGATTTACAAACCGCCTTGCCTGCCAGATTTCGCGAGTCGTAACGAGCAGGAATCAAGGTGTCGCGGGCAGGATTCCAGTCATCAGTATCAACACCGTTAAGAATGCCCTCAAGATCGGCGAGACGATGTCGAATCACGGGATCGAGCCCAAAGCCTTGAGCCGGCTCGGTAATCTCACGGGCATAGGTGGGGCTAACCGTAGTAAGTCGCGTCGCGTGGTAGAGACCCCCCTTGAGCATATTAACCCCGCCAAGACATTCGAGGTTGTCCGCGCTCATAAGCCATTCGGGCAACCCAAGTTGTTTTAACACTTCGGTACCAAAGAGACCTTGGTGTTGGAGATTGTGTAAGGTTAGGACGGTCGCGGTCGAACCTAAGGCGCTGTCTCGCAAGACACTGTTGAGGAGTACTGGGACAAGGCCAACCGTCCAGTCATGACAGTGAATCACATCGGGTATCCAACCATCTGCTAGACACAGATCGAGGGCGGCGCGACTAAGCAGGGTGGCCTTTTTCCATGACTCACCGGCATAGATAGCGGTTGTGCCATAAAGTTCAGGATGCTCTAAGAATAAAACCTCAAAGCCCGGACCCTGCGTGCGACGAACATTTATTAACTCACTGGGTAGCAGACCAACCTTGAGCCCCTCGCGATGCGTGGTGAAGCCTGAGGTATTGGCAATGCTGCCATGCAAAGGTGTGATTACTCGCACCTCATGGCCAAGCGCCGCCACTGATTTGGCGAGGGCAGCGGTGGCATCACCCAAACCGCCCGACTTCGACCAAGGGGCGATTTCGGGAGTCAGATGCAGAACACGCATTAGGCTCGAACCTTACCCAAACGATTAACCAGGGGTACGAGCGCAAGCAGCGCAACGAATGCGCCCGCCATGGCTAAGTTACCCGCGAAGTCATGCACCGTGCCTAATGCCGAGAAGTCAGGATGCCCAGGTTCAAGACCTGCATAATCGAGGTCGATTCCCTTAGCGCCATTTTCGGCAGCGTAAAGTGAAAGGTAAACATTACGTCCGATATTCAGGATAATTGCCGCTAGGGCAGAGAAGCCAACCATGAGGGTACGACGAATAAGTGCACCTGGAAAACCTCCTTCAACCCAGAGGGCGCTTAAAAATGAACCCACAAAGATGCAGGCAGAGAGTGAGCGAATGCCTGAACAGGCATCGGCGATACCTACCTGCTCACCATTAGCAAATTCAATGATGTTACCTCGCACTAAGATTTGGTGGTCGGTGATGCGTAAGACTCCAGCTACAACTTCCGTTACGAAGGCAAGCAAAGGACCCTTAACTTGGTTATCGACCAGATAAAGGAAAGGGCCGGAAACAATCCAAATGGCAGCCGGGAATATCAGAAGTCCTAGCGCACGCCACCTAGCTACGCCGGATGTGGAACTACCCTTAGCGGCGCTGGTAGCTAAGAAGCCAATCCCGAGCATCACACCCATGAGTCCGAAAGCGATGGCAAGAGTCGCCACCACGCCGGTGCCAAAAACCGCCCGTCCTGCAGCTCCCATAGCAAACATGAGGAGACAGAAGAAGGTTAAGAAGGTAGCTAAACCTTTAAGCCAGGCAGGGACATCAGGACCCGTTGGTGCATGACCCGTTAACAGGGGGCGAAGTACTTCCCATCGGTCGTGGAGAACAAAGAGCGAGAAAGCGGGCACAAGGTAGCCAAAGGTATAGTCATCCTTGGTGCTCCAGATGGCCCATTGGTCCCAGGCAGCAAAGCCCATCATGGCTAAAACCATTAAGCCCAGGCCCAAGGTCTCTACCGGCAGGGCGGGACGATTCTCTGATACGGTGGCAGCTTCAGACATAAATTAAAACTTAGGCACTGCATCAAGCAGGGTGCGCGTGTAAGGGTGCTGGGGGTCGCGAAGGATCTGCTCAGGTGAGCCTTGCTCCACGACTTTACCACGCTCCATCACCAAGACATGATGGCTGATGTGCTCAACCACGGCGAGGTCATGGGCGATAAAGAGGTAAGCGACCCCGAGTTCATCTTGCAGGTCTTGCAGTAAGTTAACCACCGATGCCTGCACAGAGACGTCGAGCGCTGAGACGGGCTCATCGCAAACAATCAGCTCAGGTTGCACTGCAAGCGCGCGGGCGATGCCAATACGTTGGCGTTGGCCGCCAGAAAACTCATGGGGGTGGCGGCGCATCTGCTCGGGCTGGAGACCTACTTTACGCAAGAGTTCGGCACAGCGAGCCTCGCGGTCGCTCCGAGATAACTTTGGGAAGTGAATTTCAAGCGGTTCCGACAAAATCGCTAAAACATCGGAGCGAGGGTTGAGCGAACCATAGGGATCTTGAAACACCATCTGGATTTTTTTGCGCCAAGGTAAAAAGGCACGCGTACTAAGTTCGCCGATAGACTTACCTTCCCACCGCACCTCGCCCTCAGTAATCGGGGCAAGTTTTACGATGGCACGCCCAGTAGTGGTTTTGCCTGAACCCGATTCACCCACTAAACCAACGGTGCGCCCGCGCGGAATAGAGAAACTCACCCCGTCGACGGCGCGTACAGGCTCGGATTTTCGGAACCAGCCCGCACCTGGACGTGGGTAGTGTACCTTGAGGTCACAAATCTCTAGTAACGGTTGACTACTCATGGCTAGGGGTGGCACGTAAATGATCCTCGAGCGTAGGCAAGCGGCGCCGGCGCTGACCGAGGCGCGGGATACAAGCAATCAGACCTTGAGTGTAAGGATGTTTTGGGGCGGCCATGACTTGGGATACGGTGCCTTGTTCGACGACTCGACCTTGCGACATCACCATCACTCTATCAGCCATATTAGCCACAATACCAAAATTGTGGGTAATGAGTAAAATACTCATACCGCGCTCTCGTCGGAGATGCGCAAGTAACTCCATGATTTGTTTTTGAATAGTTACATCGAGTGCGGTGGTAGGCTCATCTGCCACCAGAACGCTGGGCTCACAGGCGAGCGCCATAGCAATCATGGCTCGCTGCAACATCCCTCCAGAAAGTTCATGGGGATAGGAGTCTGCGACCCGGGCAGGTTCGCGAATGCCTACCGCCGTAAGTGAAGCTTCAACCGTTTGTCGGACGGTGGAACGGTCGAGCGTTGGGCGATGGGTGCGTACCGCTTCTCCAATCTGAAAGCCCACGGTATAAACCGGGTTCATTGACGTCCCAGGCTCTTGGAAAATATAGGCAATGCGCTTACCGCGAATTTTAACCAGCTCGTCATCTGCCAACCCTACCAGTTCCTTGCCTTCAAGTTGTACTGACCCGCTAACGCGGCAGGCAGGTTCAGGTGGGAGAAGACGAGTGAGAGCAAGGGCAGAGACGGATTTGCCCGAGCCAGATTCACCAACCACCGCCAAAATCTCCCCAGCCGCTAGGTCGTAACTAACCCCCACCGACGCAATCGACTCAGTACCTCCCGAACGGAAGGATACACCCAGGTCGCGCACGCGCAGCAGGGGGGAGTCGGCCATTAGATGCACCGTAGGGCAGGAAGGAGCCTTGGCAAGGAGATGCGGTGGCAGGTTCGCCGTTGCGCCGCCCTGGAGAAGTCCTTGGCTAGGGGGATGGCGAGCGACACCCCCATGCAGCGTCAATACCGGGAGTTCCGTGAGAAGCTCTCGGCCGATACGGTTTTGCTCTTTAGACTGGGTGACTTTTACGAACTTTTCGGGTCAGATGCCGAAACCGCCTCTAAGATTCTCGGTATTACCCTGACAAAACGTCAGGACCAGCCCATGGCAGGCATTCCTCATCACGCTGCCCCTGGGTACGTACACAAACTTCTCGCTGCAGGATATAAGGTTGCCCTCTGTGACCAAGTAGAAGCCGCGGTGCCAGGCAAATTAGTCCGCCGAGCTTTATCGCGAATTCTAACTCCAGGTACGGCACTAGAGGATTCACAACTCGATTCGCGTCGCGGGAATTACCTACTAAGCCTTTCTCACGATCGCGCGGGTTGGCATGCGGCATGGTTGGATGTCTCGACCGCAGACTTTCGTATCGCCACTGAACCTGTTTTAGCTCGGCTCCTCCCAGCTCTACACGCGCTTGCACCTGCAGAAATTTTACTGGCTGAAGGCTTTGAACCTCCTGCTGAAGTTTTAGCACTCACGACTACGGGTCGAATTTCTCGTACCCCCGGATGGAATTTTGACGGAGCAGCAGGCGGGCGGTTGGTATGTGAAACTTTAGGTGTCCACAGCCTGGCTGGTTTTGGTATCGCCGACCAGCACCCTGCCATAGGCACAGCAGGCGCGGTCTTGGCTTACGTGACCGACTCCCTTTGTGACCGTCCGAGAAATTTACGTCGTCTCACGGAGGTTCGACTCGGACAGTCGGTACTCCTCGACCCCGCTTCCTCAAGGAATCTAGAACTCTTTACTACCCAGTCCGGTCAGCGCGAGGGTAGTTTACTTGAGACTATAGACCGCACCCGTTCACCCGCAGGCGCTCGCTTGCTCGTACGCTGGCTGGCTGAACCTACCACCGACTTAGTCGTCATTGCGGAACGTTCCGCAGCCGTTGATGCGCTCGTACGTCATCCTGGTTCGGCCGCAAGACTCGCTGCCTTGCTTGAAAGCACCCGGGATCTCCCTCGTATCCTTGGCCGTTTACAAAATCGCTTACGCAATCCAAGAGAACTCGGGGGGATCCGTGATACCCTGGTTGCCTTGCCTGCGATTCGCGAAGAGTTACTTGCCCTTCCTGGTGGTGCTCTCGCTACCTTGGCCGAGCGCATTGAATTGCAACCTGAGTTGACGCAACAACTTCAAGCTGCCTTAGCCGAAGAACTCCCCGCAGACCTCAACGAAGGCGGGATGATTAAACCTGGCTATGACGGCGAGTTAGACCGTCTGCGTGGACTTGCTTCCAACTCTAAAGCGTGGATGGCCGAATTTGAGCGCACCGAGCAGGAGCGGACAGGTATTAAATCACTGAAGGTTCGGTTCAGTGGAGCGCACGGTTACGCCATCGAAATTACCAAATCGAATCTCCACTTAGTGCCTCCTGACTACCTAAGAAAACAAACCATGGTCGGGGCTGAGCGTTTTGTTACCGAGGCTTTAACCAGTAAAGAGCGCGAAGTTTTACGAGCCGATGAGCAAGCCTTGGCCCGAGAACTTGAACTCTTCCAAGATCGAGTTGCTGCGGTATTAGCTCTTAGTGATCGGCTTCAGTCTACCGCTAGTGCCTTGGCCGAAGCGGATGTCCTAAGGGGATGGGCAGACTTGGCCCGGGAGTCTGACTGGCATCGACCCATCGTAGACGATTCCGATCTACTTGAAATCGAGGAAGGTCGTCACCCGGTGGTTGAGCGCATGCTAAGCCATCGCCCTGGTGCGGCAGCGTTTGTTCCTAACGACACCCGGCTAGCCTCTTCGGGCGAACAAGTCGCGTTAATTACTGGCCCCAATATGGCAGGTAAGTCGACTTACATTCGTCAAGTTGCCTTGATGGTGCTTCTGGCGCAAGTCGGCTGCTTTATACCCGCCCGTCGCATGCGCGTGGGTTGGGTTGACCGTATTTTTTGTCGCGTCGGCGCCAGTGATGAACTCGCCCGAGGTCATTCCACCTTCATGGTCGAGATGAGCGAAACCGCTAACATTCTTAATAATGCGAGCACGCGCTCATTGGTGGTGCTCGATGAGATTGGTCGGGGTACGAGTACGTATGATGGTATCTCGATTGCCTGGGCTGTGGCCGAACATCTGCACGGCAAAGGCTCTGCGGGTCCACGCACGCTCTTTGCCACTCACTATCATGAGCTGACGCGCTTGGCGACCACGCTTCCTCGATTGCGTAATTGGACCGTGGCTATACGAGAATGGCAGGATGAAATTGTCTTCGTTCGCCGGGTAATACCAGGTGCCGCCGATCGCTCGTATGGCATACAAGTCGCCCGACTTGCAGGTATGCCCACGGAAGTTGTATCCCGCGCCCGAGAAATTTTAGCTAAAATGGAACAAGGCGGTGACCTGCCTGCGCCAGCGACTGCAGCTGAATCCTTACCTAAGCCGGCTGCACGTAAGCGCTCACAACCTAATACCAGTGAGAAGCCAAGTGGGAGCGGACAGGCGGAGTTATTCTAAAAATTAAATTCGCTGATTCCAAGCCTCGGAGGCAAATCGATGCAACGTCTCTGCGGCCACGGCTGCGGGATATTGTGGCGTCTCGGTCTTGGTAAGCGGACTCCTGAGGGTGTCCGCAAGGTTGCTAGCAAAGTCGGTCTCAAGCTTTGTCCAATTACATTCCGGTAAAACCGTACGGTCAACGTACCCTTGTAGGAGGAGTCCTTGCCGGGTGCGTTTTTGCGCTGCACCTGCAACTTTGCGACCGTCATCACGGCGGACTAAGTCATAAGGCTCTGAGCGTTGCGCACAAACTTCCGGCGCACGGTAGGCTCGCGGTCCTTGAGGAGCTGCCACTCCGACCACGGGCTGCCCGAGGCCGGTAAGGGCACGTTCCAGTGCGGCTAAGACTTGACCATAACTGGCCAAAGCTTCGAGCGCGACTAAGGGATGATGAATCGGAACTACCAAGGCAAAGGTCCAATCTTCTAAATGGGAAACGAGACCGCCGCCGGTTGGACGGCGAATTAAGGTGCAGGAGTTAGGGGTGGCGGCACGCCATTCCGTCCAACGCTGGGAAACCCCGAAGGTGTAAGCGGGTTGATTCCAACCATAGGTTCGGAAACGTACCGCATCTGGGCGCGGATACGCTTCGAGTAGCAGGAGATCCTGCGCCATATTTTCGGCTGCGCCGCCGAGGCATCTTGGCAAGATTTCCATATTTAGAAATCTAATCCCTGAGTCAGACGGCGAACAACCTCGCGACCCGTTTGCTCGCGCCACCAGGTTTCAGAACCGACCGGAACCTCTAACTCCGCAATGATTTCATCCACGGTTTGGGGGCGGGTACGTAGCTTTCCAACTAACGGATGTAACTCAACGCTGAGGTCCCGGGGGCGGCGAGGCAGATTAGGAACATCTTGGTAAGAAATGCTTCGTATCGTAAGTTCGGGATTAAGTCCGAAGTGGGTCGCAATGCGGCGTCCGAGTTCGAACCGACTCAAAGCATCGAGTCCTCCCCAATGAAAAAGTCCTGAGAGGGTAGAGCGTTCGGCTAACTCAATGCAGACATCAGCAAGATTCGTCACTGATACGGGCTGTCGAATTTCCTCTTGGAAAAGACCCGTTACCTTACCTTGTCGCCAATCTATGAAGAAGCGCTCATGAGGCGTGCGATTTCCTGCCGGTGTATTCCCCATCACGGGCGTTGAACGTAAAACACAGGCGCCATGACCAGCTGCCGCCAAAACCGCTTTTTCGCCCTCGAGTTTAGTGAGAGCATACGTGTTTAGGGGTCCGGGGGTATCGGTAGAACGGTAGGAGCCTTTCTCGCCATCAAAGACCATGTCGGTTGAAATATGAATCAACCGTGCCCCTAGGTGGTTTGTAATCTGGGCGAGTCGATGGGGTAGGGCAGTATTGAGTTGTCGCGCCAGCTCAGGTTGATGTTCACAAGTCGACACATCGGAAAGGGCCGCAGCATTAACAACCGCATCTGGGAAGCTATCGAGCAACAGGCGTTCAAGACCTTCGAGTTGGGTGAGATCGATTTGAGTCCGACTGGCGAGATTAAGGTCGGTTGGTAAACGACTCCCCCCTAAGGCGGTTACTTCGTGACCGCGTCTTAGAGCGGCACGCACCACCTCACGGCCGACGAGGCCTGAGGCGCCGAGGACAATGAGTCGCATCTGACCACCGTGGCAGGTTCTCGTTTGCCAGCAAGCCCGCTTCCGTTCAACTAAGTCTTAGATGGCTTTCTCGTATACTGAACTGGCTAACCGTCCTGTCCTTACCCAGCCCACCTATGAAGCAGGTAGGCCTATCGAAGTTGTCGCCCGCGATCTCGGCCTCGACCCCACAGGTATTATCAAACTGGCGTCCAATGAAAACCCTCTTGGTCCTTCACCCCTAGGTCTGGCTGCCGCCCAACGAGCCTTAACCTCTGCCCACCTTTACCCTGATGCTGGCTGCACCTTCCTGCGTGAACGCCTCGCACGCGAATGGGAACTTAAACCAGAAAACTTCGTGGTCGGTAATGGCTCGAATGAAGTTATGATTCTTTTGGCCCAAGCCTTCTTGCGTGCGGGTGACGAAGTCGTGTTTGGATCGCAGGCCTTCGTGGTCTATAAACTCGCCACCTTGTTGATGGGCGCGACGCCCGTTGAGGTTCCCATGCCCGGCTTCCGGCACGACTTGAAAGCGATGCGGGCCGCTATTACCGACCGCACACGTCTCGTTTTTCTAGCGAGTCCCAATAACCCCACGGGTGGAAGTGATGAGCCGCAAGCGATTCTTGATTTCGCCCGCTCCCTGCCCGAGCAGGTAATTTTCTGTCTCGATGAAGCCTATGCTGAGTACCTCGAAGCACGCGCAGACTTAAGACCTCTCCTGCGCGAAGGTCGCAAAGTTGTCATCACGCGTACCTTCTCTAAGATCTTCGGGCTCGCAGGTCTACGGGTGGGCTACCTTACAGGTTCTTCCGAAGTCTGTGGTTTACTTAATCGGGTGCGTCAGCCCTTCAATGTGAACCTTCCTGGCTTGGCTGCTGCCCAGGCGGCACTCGATGACCAGGAATTCATTGCTCGCTCACGTGCCACCAATACTTCGGGCATCAAGCAATTGTCAGCCGAGTTTACGCGCCGAGGCATTGAATTCATCCCAGGAGAAGCCAACTTCTTGGCCGCGAAATTCAATAACGCAGCAGGTCTCTTTGATCGTCTCCTCCATCAGGGCATCATTGTCCGCCCTCTTAAAGGTTACGGTATGCCCGATTGGCTGCGCATAACCGTCGGGACTGAGGCGCAGAATGCGCGTTTCCTTAAAGCGCTCGATTAAGAATAATGGCGCGCAAGGCCTCGGGTTGTTCGAGGTGTAAGGCATGTCCTGCGCCGGGAATAATGTGTAGGCGGGCGTGGGGCAGACGTAGCGCCATTTGCTGAGCATGGGCGACGTAGCGCGGATCACGTTCGCCGACCACCAGATCTACTTGGTCGCCTAAACTCGCGAGATGATCCCAGGTTGAATCGATAGAACCCGTACCGACGCCTTCCAAACTCAAAGCAAGACCCTGAGGATCGGCCGAGCTTCGTCGGCGAATAATCGGCGCAAGTTTTTCCTGAGGTAACTCAAGCATGGGCTTAAAAAATGTTTGCCAATGCCAGTAGTGGAGAAAGCGCGTCATGCCTTGTTCGCGTAAAAGGCGCGCCACCGCCGCATCGGCATGTTGACGTTCGCTCCGTTCAGCCACGGTACTTAATCCGGGAAAGGTACTAACGAGTACAACACGGGCATTAGGAGGGGGGCCGCCCCGACGGGCTAAGCCGTGTTGGAGCAGCCGACCACCCATCGAATAGCCGACTAGGGTGGGAGACTCGTGGGCCATCGCACCGAGCCAGCCCTCGAGTCGTTGTAAATGTGCGTCTAAATTATAATCACTCGGGTGACGGAGCGCCGCTAACGAACCATGACCAGGCCAGTCAGGAGCCAAAGCACCCGTCAGATCTTTTGCCACTTCAGCAAAATCTTCGCCCGTGCCTACGAAGCCGTGGAGAAAGAGAAACCGACTCATTTCACGCTGTCAGGCCCGTCTTTACAGCGATCGTGGGAACCGTCACAGAAAGGAATCTTCGCTGTTCTGCGGCATCCACAGAACCAAACCTTAGTATCTGCCTCGGCTCGATAGGTCACGGGGCCTACCGGTCCGCCGTGGTGTGAGCCATCGCAAAAGGGGAGTTTTTGGCTCTTACCACAGGCACACCAATAATAGAGATTCCCCGCTTGAACGTCGACGGGGTAGGGCTTGCTGCGAGCAGGCTTGGAACACATGGCCGAGAGTATTGTCCCAATTCTTATGACAAAGCAAACCTCTCTCACGGGTTTTTAATTTGTCAAATCCACCACCTCCATGCCCAACACTGGTATACGCATCAAACCCTGGAACCGGGTCGACGCGCAAGTTTACACGCTGGCCACTTCAAATAATGGGAAAGGTAACTTGAACATTTGTACCTATGTCACACCCATCGCTATGAAGCCCAAGCGATTTATCGTCGGGGTTTATAAAGGGACAAAGTCTCTCGAAAATCTCGAGGCGAATCCTAACGGCTTGCTTCAATACATGGCACAAGATCAGTGGAATCATGTGAAGTTACTCGGCAAAAAGTCAGGATTCGCGGTCGACAAGATTAGCACGCTAGGTGCCGACGTTGAGCATACCACGGGCGGACTCTTTCGACTCAAAGGCGTGTTAGCGGCACTTCACTTAAAATTCTTAGAGCGTATCGATGCAGGTGACCACTGGGCCTGGCTCGCGAGTGTTGAAGCTTACGAGAATCTGCGGGAAGCCGAGCCGCTAACCTTTAACGAACTCAAGCGCCGTAAAGTTATTCTCGTCTAAATCTTAGCGCATCTGCCCGATGGCGGCACGTGCCTGTTCGAGTAATTCCTGAAAGAGGGCGCGGGTTGATGCAGCATAACGTGGATCAGCTACCACGTGTTGACAAAGTTCAGTGAACGACCCGGTAGCTGTTACTAATTGCGCACAACGTTCAAGGCGTTCGTCGCCGCCAGTAGGTCCGACATCTTCAAGCGGGGCGGGAGCGTCTTCCTCGAAGGCGTGAGGTTCCATAGCTAAATTTTTAATTTAGCTTCGATCATGGCAAGACTAGGGTCGGAACACTTAGGCAAAAACAAGGTGTCAAAAACGTGACAGCATTATTCCTCGAGTGCGCCCAAAGCCTCTAATTCCCTAGCTGCTACTTGGTCCCAGCCGCGATTCGCAGCGGGGCTAGCAGGGCTTGGATGGAGTACCCGACCATACCGGATGTCCATTCCCTCAAGCGCCTGCCGGGCCTGCACCTCAGCATAGCCGCCGACACCGATGACCTGACGAATCCCGAGAATCCGGACTAAGTCACGCAAGAGTTGATCGCAGATTTTTTCAGCTGGGCGCATCGCTGCGGCAGGTAATTCACCTGGGGTGACATTACGACCAGTCTTAGTTGCCTGTATAAACATGAGCGGACAGTAATTAACCACGGTACGTCGGGCAAAAAATCTCTCCGGGGTTTGCATACGGTCGCGAAAGAAGCCCCAAAAGCGTCGTCCACTAACCTCAGAACGTTGGCAGTTAAAACCTTGGACCGGCTTGGCAGGGTGAGCCCCAGGGTGGGGGAGAACCGTACCCTTAATACCTAGCCAGTCTCGGGTGATCGCAACTTCACCAAAGGGCACCCCCGTCTGGGCCATGCCAAAGGGGCCTGGATTCATCCCTAGAAAAAGCACCTCACGTGGTCCGGCTGCGGCGAAACGCTGTAAGTAGTCGAGATGCGGCTCCCAGGCATAAGCGGTTGGTAGGTAGACATGGTCAGCCGGTGTAGGAAAGCGCAGGCGGCTGAGGGCGTCCCGGGCAGCTAGCGAAGCTTCAGCGGCATGTGCGGCGTGAGAGGACATAAGCGCAAGGTTATGAAACGCTCAATCCTCGCAAGGGAAAGCCCGAATGACGCTTGCCAAGCAGCCGCATGGAGCAAAAAGTGCCCTAC
>CAZEDB010000002.1:66517-106685 GCA_964510855.1 uncultured Enterobacteriaceae bacterium
AACACCATGGCAAAAAAGCCTTCTTGGACTATTAAAGACGCCGAAGATTACTACGGCTTCAAGCGCTGGGGCGGAAGTCACTTTTCCGTCGAGCCCAAGGGCAATCTTTGTGTGCACCCGATGGGCGACGATCGTAAAATTCGCATCGTCGATATTATCCGTGAAGCCGCGAGCATGGGGCTACGTCCGCCTCTGACCATTCGCGTCCAAGATTTACTGCGTCGTAAGGTCATCCAACTAAACGAAGCTTTTCTACGTGCGATTAAAGGTGAGGGTTATGCTGGGCGTTATCGCGGCGTCTTCCCAGTTAAAGTAAATCAACTCCGCGAAGTCGTAGAAGAAATCCTCGATGCGGGTGAACCCTTTGGCTTTGGTCTCGAAGCAGGCTCCAAACCTGAGTTACTCATCGCCATGGCGCTGCTTGAACAGCCTGACGCCCTTCTCATTTGTAACGGCTACAAAGATGATGAGTTTATCCAGTTAGCCCTGATGGGGAGAAAACTCGGTAAGCAAACCATCATTGTGGTCGAGCAAGTCTCTGAGCTCGATGCCATCATCCGTATCGCACGCCAAATGGGGGTAGAACCCCACATCGGAATTCGAGTTAAGCTCGCCGCCACCGGCGAAGGTAAGTGGGCCGAGAGCACGGGAGAGAATGCGAAGTTCGGTTTAACCGCGTCAGAAATCATGGCCGCGGTTGAGAAACTACGCAAAGCCAAGATGAGTAGTGCGCTTCGTTTAGTACATTTTCACATCGGGTCCCAGGTGCCTAATATTTCCACCATCAAGAAAGCGGTGGTTGAAGCTGCACGTTACTACTGTGAACTCGCTAAAATGGGTTTCCCCATGGGCTTACTGGATGTAGGCGGGGGTCTCGGTATCGATTATGATGGTAGCCGTTCTGCTTATGAGTCCTCGATGAATTACAATATGGAGGTCTATGCCCGTGATGTGGTCGCCCAGATTAAAGAAGTTTGTGATGCGTCGGGTGTGACTTGCCCGGATATTGTTTCTGAATCGGGCCGAGCCTTGGTTGCGCCGCACTCGATTCTGATTTTTGAAGCCGTCGATCGTATTGCCCGCGATGGCGATGCCGGTAACCCGCCTAAGGGTAAAGCTCACCAAGTGATTCGTGATCTCGAAGCTATCTTATCGAACTCAGGCAAGCACGACCCCCTCGAACGCTACCATGATGCCAAAGAGAAGCGCGATGAAGCGCATAGCCGATTTACTCTCGGTTATTTAACCTTGGAACAACGGGCCTATGTCGACCGACTCTATTGGCAAATTTGCCGGGATTTGCGGGCAAGGATGGCAAAGGAACACGATGTTCCCGATGAGCTAGCCCGTCTAGACTCCTTGCTGGCTGAACAATACATCTGTAATTTCTCCGTCTTCCAGTCCCTGCTTGACCACTGGGCTTTGGATCAACTCTTCCCCATCGCACCGATTCAGCGCTTACATGAACGCCCTACCGTTCAAGCTACCCTGGTCGATATCACCTGCGACTCCGATGGTAAGGTAGATGACTTCATCGATTTAGAAGACGTGCGTCACACCCTATCGCTTCACACCCTGCGCGAAGGTGAACCCTACTACATTGGCGCCTTCATGGTTGGTGCCTATCAAGACATCATGGGCGATTTGCATAATCTTTTTGGCCGCGTTAACGAAGCCCACGTCTTCCTTGAAGACGATGCCGAAGACGGATTCTACCTTGAGGAAGCCATCCCCGGATACACCGTCGACCGCATTCTGGGTATGATTCAGTATAATGCCGAAGACCTCTGCCGGATGCTTAAGCGCCAAGTCGACCGTGCGACTCGCGCCGACAGTGTAAAACCTAGGGAAGGTGTAGCGATGGTAGACCTTTATGAACGCTTGATTCGCGGCGGGACTTATTTAATCCCCCCTTACGAAGAGAAGGCCCACGTGGTTAAGAAGCGGAAACGCTAAATTTAACTGGGAGTGGCTAAGGTGTTAGCGGAGGAAGGCTTCATGCAGTCCACCATCAATGGAGAGAATTTGGCCTGTAGTCTTGGAAAGCCGCCCGCTCACCAATAAGAAGTAGGCTTCAGCCTGGTCGGCAGGGGTGATGGGGGTCTTGGTTAAAGTCCGATCGGCATAGAACTTGGCGAGTTTATTAACCAGGGATTCTGTGGGCTCGTCTGCGGTATGAGAAATTTCATACTTCACCAAGGAACTCAGCACGCGCTCCCGCGGGAACATCGCCGAACCTTGTACAACTGTGGCGGGCGCGACGCCATTAACTCGGACCAAGGGCGAAAGCTCGATAGCCAGCTCACGCACCAGATGGTTAGCTGCAGCCTTAGAGGTGTCGTAGGCCAAGGAACCCTTCTTGGGTACCACAGCATTGGCACTCGAAGTTAAGACCAAGTTACCCTTCAAGCCCTGCTCCCGCCACGTCTTAGCAGCTTCATCACCAACCAGGTAGCTGCCTGTTACATTGATGGCGAAGGTCAGCGCCCACTTATCATCGGGGATATGTCCGGAAACATCGCTCGGAACGATAATACCCGCCGTCACACAAATAGAATCAAAGCCGCCGTAAGCTAAGGCAACTTGGTCGAGCATGGTTCGAATCGAGGCACGGTCCGTGATGTTGGCAGCCAAACCGAGCGCAGGTCCACAAGCGGAAATGCCAGTACCGGCAACGCCGATGCCTTGCCCGAGCTTGTCGGTAATTTCTTTAGCGGTGGCTTCGGCTGAAGCTGCATTGAGATCAACACACACCACCTGAGCGCCGTCGCGGACCAAGCGGTGCGCCGTCTCCTTACCAATCCCGGAACCGGCACCGATGACAATGGCTACTTGGCGCGCGAGTTCTTTCTCTGCGGGCATACGGCGAAGCTTGGCTTCCTCGAGTTGCCAATATTCAATGTCAAAAGCCTCCTGTAAGGGTAGGGCAATATACTTATCAATCGCCTCCGCCCCTCGCATCACTTCTATGGCACAGTTATAAAACTCTGCCGTGACACGTGACTCGGACTTATCTTTACCCCAAGCAATCATACCTAGCCCTGGGATCAAAATGACGGTGGGATTAGGATCACGCATCGCAGGCGAGCCTGGACGTTTACACGCCTCATAGTACGCGGCGTAATCTTTACGGTACTGAATAAGACCGGCTGCCAGCTTGCTCTTTAGCGCCGCCGCATCTTCGGTCTGCGGATTCCAGGCCACAAAGAGCGGCTTAATCTTTGTACGCAGGAAGTGATCCGGGCAGGAGGTGCCTAGTTCGGATAACCGGGCGGCATCTTGCGAATTAACAAACCGAAGGATAGGGGCATCATCTTGCACGGTGGCAATGAAGCGACGCTCGCGGGATACTTGGCCACGCAGCCAAGGTAGAATCGCCGCGAGCATAGCCCGGCGCGGTGCCTCCTCGAGGGCGTTGACTTTCTTACCACCAAAAGCTGCGGCATCGCCACCCTTAGCCTGATAACGAGCTTCGATGAAGGCGGATGCCTCTTCAATCATTCCCAAAGTTTGTTCATAACAAGCTTTGTCATCATCGTGCCAACCAATGAAGCCGTGTTGACCCATCATGATGGCTTTTACACTTGGGTTAGCTTTAGCAATCGCCTGCATCGCGAGACCAAGCTCTAAGCCCGGACGCATCCACGGTACATAGGCCATGCGACTGCCAAAGATCTCTTTAGTGAGACGTTCACAGGCACTCGACGCCGCAATCGCAATTAAGGCATTAGGGTGCATGTGGTCGACATGTTTACCTGGTAAGTAACTATGCAGCGGTGTATCAATCGAAGTCGCCCGTGGGTTTAGATTAAAGGTAGCGTGGGCAAAGAGGCCAACTTGTTCATCTTCTGCCGGAGTTTTGTAGCCCTTGTCCTTACGGGCCAAGTAGGTTGGAGCCATCCCGAGAAGTTTATCTTGATAGAGTGAGGAAAAATTCTCGCGCGTACTCGTACGCAAATCGCCGCCTGAGCCTTTGACCCAAAGGACATCCACAGGCCTACCCGTCAGCGGATCATTTTCGGTAATCTTGGACGAAGTATTCCCCCCGCCGGTGTTGGTGATGCGCTGATCGGCGCCCAGTAAATTAGAACGATAAACCAGCCGCCCAACGGCGTCGAGTTTGGCTGCAGCCGCATCATTCCAAAGATGCGTAACGTAGTTGTAGTTAGACATAAGATTTAGGTAGGGATTAAGAAGATAAGTGGCTAAAGCGTCGGCGGGCATCATCCCAAAGTCGTTGCTGGGAGCGCTCAGGCTTAAAGGTCTTAAGCTTAAAGGAGCTACGCACGATTTTCCTGAGAGCGGTTAAACCCTTAACCTTACCTAAGGCGTGAGCTTGAATCAGGAGATTGCCGGCTGCGGTAGCTTCGGTAGGGCCAGCGACCACTTCGATGCCCAGGGCATTTGCAGTCGCTTGATTAAGTAGATCATTCTGAGATCCACCGCCTACAACATAGAGCTTCCGGACTTGGCGCTGGGTTAGCTTCTGGCCTGTAGCTAGTTCACGATGATAGAAGAGTGCAAGGGACTCTAAAATGCAGCGCGCAACCTCCCCAGGTTTACGAGGTACAGGTTGGCCCGTTTCCTGGCAGAAAGCTTGGATCTTCTTCAGCATATCACCTGGTGAGGCGAACCGTGGGTCATCCGGTAGGATTAAGCTGCGAAGAGCTGGCGCCCGACTCGCCAACTTAACGATTTGAGCATAATCGGAAGGCCCACCCTCAATCTCCCATTCGCGTCGGCATTCCTGTAAGATCCAAAGTCCAACCAGCACCTTCAAGAAGCGCGTGGTGCCGGCAAAGCCCGACTCATTGGTGTAGTTAGCAGCCTGTACCGCGGAATTGATGAGGGGTTGATCTAACTCAAAACCCAAGAGGGACCACGTCCCAGAAGACAAATAGGCCCAATCCTTACCTGACTCAGCAGGCACTGCCGCCACTGCGCAGCCGGTGTCATGCGAACATGAAGCAATCACCCGGGTTTGTTCCATGCCTGCGACTCCCTTGAGATAACCGAGCGAGGTCCCTGAGCGTACCACGCGTGGGAAAAGATGGCGGGGAATTTTACAATCGCGGATGAGGCGTTTCGACCACTGACGTCGCAGGGGATTCCAAAGCTGCGTGGTGCTCGCAAGTGAGACTTCTGCGCGTGCAACACCGGAAAGTAACCAGTTAAAATAGTCTCCGATATTAAGAAAGTGATGGGCAGCTTGGAGGAGTTCAGGACGGTTCTTAACGTCATCCATGAGCTGATACAGGGTGTTAATACCCATGAACATCACGCCCGTTTCCTTAAAGATAACCTGTGCGGAAACCCGCCGAAGAGTTGCCGCAAAAGACTTGGCCGTACGGGCATCTCGGTAGTTGAAGGGCTGCGATACGAGAGGCGCATCGTTTCTACATAAAGCGTAGTCCACCCCCCAAGAGTCACAGCTTACCGAGGCGATGGGGCGTTTCTTCTCGGCGATTAAACGTAAGCCTTTTTGAATTTCGTGATAAAACCCGATAACATTCCAGCGCAGGGTGCCGGTGACTTCTGTCACCCCAGTAGGGAAGCGATGAACGACCTCCATCTTCAACTTACCCTGGATCAGCGTGCCGAGAATCACTCGACCCGACTCAGCTCCAAGATCAATGGCAACGAGATGGAGGGACATCGCACTTAAAGGTTCAGCATCTTTTGCCGGTAGTGTTCATCGGGTCTTCCGGCGATGCGCTCAACTTGTTCAGAAGTCATTAAGTCCACACCTCCCAGGAGATGCGCCCCGTAATGAATCTCGGCCGCTTTTTCAGCCATCAGGAGCGATGCGAGAACGGCAGTAGGATTAGAACCGACTGCAATGATACCATGGCTCTTGAGCAGAATTACCCGAGGGGGACGACCTGTGCGACGGACAAAATCAAGGGTCTCTTTACGCACCCCTTGAGCCAGCGCTAAACCAGGATCAAGATAAGGTACGAATACCGATTCGGTGCCGCAACAAACCACCTCGTCGGGGAAGGTGCGCCGACGGGCAAAGGTCTCTGCCTGAGCTGAGCACAAGATGCGATTAACCGCGAGGGCGTGACAATGTCCCACCGCGTTCACACCTGGGAGGGTCAAGAGCCAAGCATGAAAAAGGGCCTCGACCGAAGGCTTCTTGTGCGTGGGGTCCACTCGCGCATCCATCAGCGCTTGGTCAACCTCAGCGTCGGCCATACCCTTGCTATCGAGCAGGGGAAGCAGTCGATCAAAGCGACAGGTGGCAAGCCCGGCCTCGGTTAAGGTGCCAAGATTAGATCCAGAAGCCTTAACCGCAAAGGTATCGGCATCAAGGCGGAGCGAGGTGTTGCCTTCGCCTAGAATAGCCATGCGACGGTCATCTCTTCCAATCTCATGCGAGAGACGAAGAAGGTCTGAAATAAGGGATGCTTTGGGATTCATAATGAGATTAGATTTCGCCGCAGACGGTAACGTCCATGCCGAGCTCACGCATGGCTGCAGCCTTAACGGCCAGAGCCTTTAACGCTGCCGCACGATTGGGTGCATAGGCCACTTGGATGTGATTGGATTTATGCCGTGCCATCATTTGATCTCGGGTAATACCCGGTAAGACCACATGCATAATCGGCCACTGAGGCGTTGAGAGACGCCAGCGTTCTTCCGTCTCGGCTTTAGGTAGCTCAACCACTTCGCCTAAACCGGTATCGAAACGGAGTTTGCCGCCTTCAACAAAGACTCGAGACCAGACAATCCAACCTGGCTTGGAGACACCTTTGACCGTACCTCCGCCGAGACGGAAGTACATGGCAGGTTGGCGCTCAGAAACAGTGCCGCGGTAGCCCTTGATAAAGTGCGCAGGCGGGGCTGCACCCGAAATCAGGAAGACCCAGACGTAAGCATCGAGCCACTTCTTGCCCGACTGGCCGCGATAGTGACGTCCCCAACGCAAGTCATGCAGGGTATTCTCAGGTTCAAAGCCCAAGGACTTCCAAATCTGGTAGGTGACCAACCCATCGAGACCCGCACATTCGTCCACTTCATTGAAGTGGGGCAGGGCATCACCCGCGTAAAGTTGCTTGCCCGTACGCTCGTGGAAAACGGGCGGTCGGTCCCGATTGTTTAAAAGTCCCTCCACGAGATCGGAGGCAGGGGTTAAGTCCTTCAGCCCTTGCTGGTACTGAATACCGATAGTGGCACAGCCGAACTCATCGGCTAAGCGTACCGCAGCGATATACATTTTGAGCTGGGTAAGGGTTTGGGCGCGGGTCAAATCCGTGCGCTCGTTTTTCCCCCAAGCGAAACGCATACCTTTACGCTGCAGCCATTTTAATGCGGTAGCCGCTTCGGCGTCCTTAACTGTGAGCATTTTTGCGTAGAGGGTAGACTGGCTTAACCGCTCTTTAAAAATACCCGTAGGGTGAAGCAGTTCATCGGGGATGATGGCGTTATACATTCCCATACAGCCTTCATCGAAAACGCCCATGATGGCCTTGTGACTTCGGAAAGCTTTAGCCCAATTGGCACCTTGCTTAAGACTCGCGGCAGGTAGCCGGGCTTTATTTAAAGCGCGAGCCTGTGGGGTAGGGTGGGTCAACTTACCCTTACTCAGCCAAGTGCGTAGACCTGAGAGGAAAACCTTATCGGTAAAGTCTTCACTCCAGAGACTGGAATAGGCTACGCCGGCCTTGGTTAAGGAACCGTTGAGATTGAGCATGCCCACCAAGCCTGGCCAAACCCCAGACCAATTGGCCACGGTCAGGATGGGGCCACGGTGCGTAGCAAGGCCATGTAAAATGTGGTGTGAGTATTGCCAGACGGCTTCAGCAACAATCAATGGGGCATCGGCAGGGATTTTACGGAAGACTTCCATGCCGTATTTCTGAGAATCAATAAAGCTGTGGCCGACTTCTTTACGGAAGCCGTGGGCGCGAACAACCTTACAGCCTTCGGCTGCTAGGACTTTTTTCAAACGTGCCTCCATCGCCAGTTGTTCGACTTCACACTTTTGATTAGCAGTGGCTCGGAGATCGCCGTTGGCGATGAGATACACGGTCTTACTCTTAGGGGTGCTCATAGTAGGAAGGTTGGTTAAAGAGGAAGGAGACGACAGTTGCCGAGCGGGATACGGGCACGGCGAAGCTCAGCGGCAGTTGCATCGGTAAGTAGGTGAAACCCATCTAAGGTAGGTGCAACCCGGACGGGACCGCCGCAGCCGATTTTTGCACGCGTTAGACAGAGAACCACATGCTCACTAATTTCGAGTAAAGCATGTGCGACAGCGACAATATCATCCTGGGAATTATGCAGCCCAGCCGCATCAACACCCTCGGCTCCGACAAAGCTCCAATCGAACTTCCAACCTCGCAGGGCCTTGGCAGCACGAGGACCAGCGACCATTTGCTGGCGACCTAGGTAAACACCCCCGGGAATATGAACCTCTACATCGGGCAAAGCCGATAAGACTTGGGCAGCCGCCACACTAGGGGTAACGACCCTAAGCCGTTCGACACCTCGACTTACGAGAGACTCTGCGACCGCTAGAGGGGTTGAGCCGGCATCAATATAGATGGTGGAACCCGCTTGGACTAGAGTTGCAGCCGCAACCCCCAACGCTTGCTTAGCCACGGCATCTTGAGCGCGGCGTTCATCCACTGGTGCAAAACGAAGATTAAAATCGGTCAAGGCCCCGCCTCGTGTCCGAGTTAAACGTCGGCGAGCCGCAAGCTCGACTAAGTCGCGACGTACCGTAGCTTCAGAAATATGGAAGCGGTTGGAGATTGTTTGCACCGGAAGGTAACCTTGCAGATCGAGCAGGCGCGCGATGGATTCGCGACGAGCTTCAACCACAGCACGGGGTACCTTCATGGACCAAACCGTAGCCAGCGTTATGAGCGTTATCAATCATTAAGACCTTTCGGCTAGGCCTTATTTGTCGCACAATATACATTATGTCTAATCAATACATTATCAGTATTTATAAAGCTTTTGTGGCGCTAATGCATCCATCCAGCCTCCATCCTTGCCCCCTGCCGGGATTCATGAAACCTGCAGGAATCTTCATGAGCCCTCGCATTGTTGTCTTAGGACTTGGCTTAAGCCTTCTGCTCGGGGGTTGTGCCAGTGAGCCTGTAGCTGAAGAGCCCGGCAGTGGCATTAACTGGGTGAGCGAACCCCGCACCCTTCCGGTGCGCGCCATCGTCATCCATCACACCGCGTCGGATACGCCCTCGTCGCTCAAAATTTTGTCAGGTCTCGAGTCCAAGAGTCGTGTCAGTTGCCATTTCTTGATCACCGACGAGCCTGAGGTTAGAACACTACCCCTGGTTCCTGAGTCTCGCATCGCCTATCATGCGGGCGAAAGTTACTGGCTGGGTGTCTCAGGTCTGAACGCCACCACTCTGGGGATTGAAATCGTCAACTTAGATGGCAACAAGCATGCCTATTCAGAGGCTCAAGTCACAGCCGTTGTTCAACTGATTAAGGAACTGATAGTACGACATAACTTACGTAGCACAGATATCCTTGCGCACTCGGACATTTCTCCAGGACGGAAAATTGATCCCGGCAGCAACTTCCCTTGGGAGCGTCTCTACCGTCAGCACGGCTTGGGCGACTGGCCCGATGATGAAACCGTGGCCGCCCTGCTTCCCAGCCAACCCCCTTCTCGCCGTCAGCTCGCTGCCCTGCTTCGCCTTAAGGGTTATCAGGTTAAGGATGCCGATGCCGACACCCTGCGCACCGTGGTCTCTGCCTTTCAACGTCGATATCGCCCAAGCAAGGTCGACGGTGTAGCAGACGCTGAGACGGTGGCACGTCTGCGAGCCCTCCTCACACCCCGTCGATAAGTGTTATGCCCTGCCCTGTTCCAGGATTACGCAGCCCTTTTGTTAGCGTAAGAGGGCTGGTTCACTTTCCACGGCTCTTAGATAAGGCTCGTCTCTATGCCGCGGGTAAATTGCCCGAGGATTATCATGCCGCATTAGGCAAAGGCTTTGATCGCCGAGTTTGCGAAGCTCTTGGGGTGGCTTATAAAGATTTAGCTGACGCTGCGGTTAACCGTCCGGAAGCATCAGATCTTGAACTTTTAGTTTGGGCTGAAGCCCAAGGTCGGGCCTTGAGTCCAGGTGACACGGAAGTTCTTTCTGGCTACTTGGCTAAGCGTGGTTGGCGCGACGATGCTACGGAAACCTTTTTGGCACGACGCGCCAGCATGGGAGCTCCCAACACTCTGCTCACCTATTTTGAGTTAATTGATTGGGATGAAGCGCGGTCCTAAAGCTTAACCTTTACGACGGAAAAAGGTTCTAAGCAGGTCGCGTTCAGGGTAACCAAACTGATCGAGTATCCAGGCGTAGATTCCGCCTGCTAGCAGTGCGGCACCACCCATAGATAAGAAAAGAATCCAGCCGGTACCGAGAGCGCCAAAGAATTGATTATAGAGGTACTGTTGCGCATGATAAGCAACCGCGGCTAAAACCAAGGAGCCGAAGATCACTTGCAGGATGGGTTTGGTTAGAGGTTCACTAACGAAAGCCGGCTCGGTCCGTCCTACCTCAAAACGCAGCACGCCATATTGCCAAATAGCTGCGCCAAGGTTGGCTATGGCTAAGCCTTCAACTCCCAAGCGGGAGCCCAAGATGATTGAGAGCACCGCATTCACACCGAGAGCATGGATAGCGGCACGGAGCGTTAGGTCCGCTCGCCCCATCACCGTCAAGGCCCGAGTAGCCAAAGAGGAAAGCGCGTAAAACGGCATGGAGGCCGCAAATAAGACGAGCAAGGGCGCGCTCGCTTCGGTGTCCGCGCCGGTGAACCGGCCATACTCAAACAGCAACCTGAGGATCGGCAGTGAGAGAACGGCGAGGCCGAAGGCAGCCGCTACATTAATGGCAAGAATCAGCCGAACCCCACGAGCGTAATTCCGCCCCAGGGAGACAGGGTCGTCTTGTGCCTTAGCCAATGCGAGCGCAGGAAAAATAACTGCGGCGATAGACACGGAGAAAAGTCCAATCGGGAGCTCCGTTACTCGATTAGCCACGTAGTAATGCGTCAGAGCGGCATCATCAACGCCAAAGGCCAGGAGACGAGAGATAATAAGATTGAGTTGTAGCACACCCGCCCCCAGCAGTGCGGGAATAAACGTTGCACGCAGGGTCGACCAAGCCACGGCATCGGGCTGCTTGGGGGCTGACTTCCAACCCAACTGACGAAGCCCTAGGAGCGGCAGGATGAGTTGCAGGGCTCCTCCGAGTACGGTGGCGGCGCAAAGCAGTCGTGCTTGAGCAACTAAATCGGAGGGAAACAACCAAGGACCTAAACCCGCGAGGGCGGCAATCATGCAAAGGTTGAGACAGCTTGCCGCAATTTCGCCGAGACCGAAACGCCCGAACAGTTGCGCCGCAGAGGTCACCAAAGCTGCCGCACAAATGAGTGGAAGGTAAGGAAGCGTCCAAACCGTCAACTCCGCAGCCAGCGACATGCGGGTATCTTCGAGCCATAGCGAAAGGCCAAGGGCCAGACCCATACCGAGGGTCATAATACCCAGCATCCATGGCAAGGTGCGGGCAAGTACGTGATTGAGGAAGGCAAAGGCGGCGGGTTTACCTTCACGCTCAAGTTTTCCGGCTAAGGGAGGAATAAGTGCGGAAGCTAAGGCACCTTCACCTAACAATCTTCGAAAAAGGTTAGGAATCTGAAAGGCGAGCAAGAAGGCCGAAGCTACCGCACCCGCTCCAAAGGTTGCGGTTAAAAGTTGGTCACGAATTAGACCCAGTATCCGTGAAAGCATCGTCCACGAGGCGGTCTTCGCCATGTTCCGATACTGTCGTGCCTGTTCGGCCATCGCCTTAGGGCTGGAGGGCGCTGAAACCTTCGTCGAGGGCGGCACGTAAGGCAGCTACGAGATCGGTCCGTGGTACATCGACCTCGGCTCGGCTGGCGACATCTCGTACTTTGGCAACGCCTCGGCTGACTTCCTCTCCACCATACACTAGGGCAAATCGTGCTGCGACGGTTTCTGCAGCTTGCATGAGTTTAGGGAATTTTCCTTCACGTAAGTTATAGTCGACGCGTACACCCGCAGCGCGAAGGGTGGCAATATCGGCTAGGGCGCTAGCGCGTACATCTGCCCCAAGAATAGCAACAAAGACGTCAGGACCATCGGCGTAGGTGGGCGTGAGTCCTTTAGATTCGAGTAAGTTAGCTACCGTCACATCGCCCATGCCAAAACCTACGGCAGGCAAAGCAGGCCCGCCCATACGCTCAATCAGGGTATCATAACGTCCACCCCCAGCGAGGGCACGCTGTTCGCCTTCAGCGTCAAAAGCTTCGAAGACAAACCCGGTGTAGTAAGCTAGACCACGGACAATTCCTAAATCGATTTTGACCAGGTCTCCCATTCCTAAGGCTGTGAGATGTCCGAGGAGTTCACGCCATTCAACTAAGCGAGCTTGCACCGCAGCATCGGATCCTGCCACAGCTTCAAGTTGAGTTAAGTCTCGAACCGCTGCCAGTCGACGAGCCTCAGCCAGAATCTTTCCGGCATCTACCACCGAGGTCCCAACTGCGGACTGAATCTGTAGGAGTAATTCGGCCTCGGTGGCACGCTCGAGCTTGTCGATGACATTAAGAACAGCCGGTGCAGACGCCTCGGGAACCCCAAGTGAGGCCAAGATACGAAACCAAAGTGTACGATCGGAAAGTCGAATCGCAAAGCTCGTCCGCGTTAAACCGAAACCCAATAAACAGTCTGCGCAGAGGGCGATAATTTCAGCGTCCGCAGCTGGACCTGACTCTCCTAGTAAGTCGGCATTAAGTTGATAGAAGGAACGCAAACGGCCCTTCTGTTGTTTCTCATAGCGAAAGCATTCGCCAATAGAGAACCAACGAATCGGTTTGGGTAAGCCATTAGCACGTGCCGCCACCATCCGCGCCAAGGTCGGCGTCATTTCGGGTCGTAGGGTAACCGCACGTTCGCCCTTATCGGTAAAATTGAAAAGCTGACGGACAATTTCATCGCCTGACTTTGCCGTTAGCAATTCCAACGGCTCAAGTACTGGACCTTCCCATTCGCGAAAACCATAGCGGCGACAGGCCACCCGCCAGACCTCTAGGATATGACCAAGCCGAGCACGCTCTTCTGGATAGAAAGCGCGGAAGCCAGGCAGTGACTCAAACTTGGACATGCCCAGACAGCCTTAAGCAGCAGGCGAGGTCGGCGAAGATCCTGCTTCTGGTGATGAGGGATACTGGAAGCGCCCAATGTCCGTCTCGCGTAACGCTTTCTTCATTTCCTTACCGGCTTTAAACTTAACCACCGCCCGACGGGGAATAACCACATCGGTCTCGGGCTTATTGGGGTTTCGTCCGATACGACTTTCACGTACTTGGACTTCGAAGACACCAAAGTTACGCAGCTCGACATCGCGACCTTGCAAGAGTGCCTCTTGGATAATTTCCAAGGTGCGTTGCACGGCATCGCGAATGGCTTTTTGAGGATGGTTGGTCTCTTCGAAAATCTTCAGGACGATTTCGCGCTTCGTGAGATTGGCAGGCTTGGAGGACATAGTCGTGAAGACCCAATGGAACCAAGCGACATGGACTTGGCAAGTCCCCTAAACCAAAGCAGGGCAGGAATTTAAGCCAATATTAGGGGGATTAGCCCAGAAAGCCCTACTCGAGGTTCTGCACCTGCTCGCGGAAGCGCTCAATTTCGACTTTAGCAGCCAAAACCGCCTCTGTGGTGGCTATTTCCGAGGCCTTACTACCGACTGTATTAACTTCACGTAAAAGCTCTTGGGTCAGGAAATCGAGGGCCCGTCCTGAAGCGACTTCCTTAAGCAAGGCACTGGCCTGCCGTAAGTGGCTTCGCAGACGAATAATTTCCTCCGTGATGTCGGCCCGGTCGGCAGCGAGTGCAAGTTCCTTCAAGACCCGCTCGTCCTTTGAATCAATCTCGAGTCCCATTTCTCCCAAGCGCTTAAACAAGCGTTCGCGTTGGCGAGCAGGTCCATCTTTTGCAGAGTTGGCCATCTTGTCTGCGAGTTCAGTTAGAACCTGCAGGCGATGCTGGAGATCTTGAGCTAAAGCCTCACCTTCACGACTTCGCATAGCGGTATGAGCTTGCAGGGCACTTTGGAGCGCAGCCTGAACCTCGGTCTTCACCCCATCAGCGGAAGGAAGACCCGCTACGCTTGAGCGCTCACTTATACGGAGCAAAACATCCCAGTCGGGCTCGCCAGGAATACCGACTTGATGAGCTAGATCTCGCAACTGTTTGAGCGGGCCGGCAAGGTCTTGAGCCGAGAGTGCGGGGCGCTCGACCACGAAACGTACCGTGACTTTACCGCGACTTATTACCCCACGAATCTCGGCCGCAAGGGCGGGCTCGAGCGACGACCACTCTGAGGGCAGATGAAGGCTAAGCGCGAGACCCCGTTGATTAACCGAGGCTACTTCAACAGCAAAGAGATGCGAGCCCGTGCGACCTTCCGCCCGTCCAAAACCTGTCATTGAGCGTGGGCTAGCCATAACTTAGAGTCGAATTTCGACGCCCATCGCACGTGCCGCAGACCAAACATCCTTATCTCCACGGCCCGAGAGATTAACTAAAAGCACTTTATCAGGGGACAGGCTGGCTGCACGACGGAAAGCCCAAGCCAAAGCGTGACTGGTCTCAAGGGCGGGGATGATGCCTTCGGAGCGTGAAAGAAGTTGGAAAGCATCTAAGGTTTCGGTGTCATTCGCATGACCATAGGAGATACGTCCGCGATCATGGTAATAGGCGTGTTCGGGTCCAACGGCCGCATAGTCGAGTCCGGCTGAAACCGAATGCGTGCCTTCAATCTGACCTTCTTGATCCTGCAACAAGTAGGTCATGCAGCCCTGAAGAACGCCAACCCGACCGCCAGCAAAGCGTGCCGCATGGTCACCGCGCGACAAGCTACGTCCACCCGCTTCCACCCCAACAAGTTTTACCTCAGGATCGTCCAAGTATTCAAAGAAACTTCCGATGGCATTAGAACCGCCGCCCACGCAAGCCACCACCTCATCTGGGAGACGACCTTCGGCGGCCAACATTTGTGCGCGAGACTCCACTGAGATGATGCGATGAAAATCCCGTACCATCATCGGGTAAGGGTGGGAACCGTAAGCAGTGCCGAGAATGTAATGTGTATCCTCTACATTCGTGACCCAATCGCGCATGGCTTCGTTGACCGCCTCCTTAAGAGTGCGTTGGCCGGCGCTCACACCCCGGACTTCTGCACCCATCAGGCGCATGCGATAGACGTTAAGGGCCTGACGCTCCATGTCGGCCTCGCCCATATAAATAACCGCCTTCATACCAAAACGAGCGCAAACCGCAGCCGTAGCTGTACCGTGCTGACCTGCGCCAGTCTCGGCGATTATCCGAGTTTTACCCATGCGACGAGCAAGCAGAGCTTGTCCGATAACATTATTTATTTTGTGTGCTCCCGTATGAAGTAAATCCTCACGCTTCAGATAAACTTTCGCGCCACCCAAGTGCTTGGTTAGCGTCTCTGCTAAGTAGAGCCCGGTGGGACGGCCTGCGACCACGCGTAAGAGGCGAGCGTACTCCTCGCGAAATGTCGGATCCTGACGAGCCGACGCATAGGCATCGCTCAAAGCCAAGAGCGGCGTCATCAAGGTCTCAGGTACATACATACCACCATAGGCTCCGAAGCGTCCGCGTGCATCGGGGAGGCAAAAACGCGGAGCGTCGGTAGGAATGAGGGAGGATACCTGCATAGACCCAACAAAGGCAGAGCCGGCCAAAGGTCAAAGCCTGAAGCCTTTCCCCTTCCCTCCCCCGCTCGGCTGGCTTAATACCCCCTAATGGTTGTGAGGCTACTTTTAACCGTAGGATGGGTGTCCGGGCTGTTCGCAGCGGGTGCCGAATGTGACCCCGCAGAAGTACGTGCTGACTTTACGACCCAGCGTGCTTGGGTAACCGGACTAGTAGAAGGGGCTACCGAATTCCTCCCCGTTTCCTCAACTGGACACCTCATCCTAGCTAATGACTTACTCAAAGTGGATGATAATGCCGAGGTCACCATCACAGGTGTGGTCGATGGCTCAGGTCAACCCGTTACGCTTAAGCGAGCGGCCGACGACTACTTAGTCATCGTCCAAGTCGGCGCCATTCTTGCTGTGGTCGCTGCTTTCTGGCGACGGTTTCGCTCACCCAACCCCAGAGTCGTCATTTCTGTCTGTGTCGCCTTTATCCCCGCAGCGGTCATCGGCCTGTTGCTGAAAGATTTAATTGAGACCTATCTTTTTTCTTACTGGGTAGTTGCGGGTGCTTTACTGTTGGGCGGCATCGGTATGCTTTGGGCCGATCGCCAGTGGCCCCGCGAGGATCCCCCGGAAGTTGATGAACTCGATACGCTTTCGCTCCCCCAAGCCTTTCGTATCGGATGCTTTCAGTGCCTAGCATTGATTCCCGGAACTAGCCGCTCGCTTGCTACCTTATTAGGAGGACGGGCGGCAGGACTTTCTCACGCTGCGGCAGCCGAGTTTTCTTTTTTAGTGGGCTTTGTTACCTTAACCGCAGCCTCAGCTTACAAGGCCTGGAAACTCGGCCCTGCCTTAACTGAAATTTATCCCTTAGGACCTGCCCTCTTGGCTCTCGTCGTCGCATTTGTAGTGGCCTACCTGACAGCAGGTTGGCTGGTACGTCATCTCCAAGCTAAGGGCTTCAAGCTTTTTGCCTGGTATCGTATCGTCCTAGGCTCAGCCCTTCTGATTGTGCCTGTGCTGGCGGCACTGATGCAGGTTTAGAAATTAATTTTTCTTGGAGCTAGGCTCAAAGGGACGGACAAATGCCTCCTTGAAATCGTAGACCGCAGAAAAGTCCTGCGGCTGGTCGTCATCCGATTTGCCGAATAGGCCAGACTCGATAAGGTTAAAGACGATATTGCCGACATCCGAAGTACGGCGAACACCCCAGTTATGCAAAAGGGGAAAGGCCATCGGACCGTAGGCCTCAAGACAATGGGCACGAAAACCTTCGAGCACTTGCGGACCCGATACATGGCGCGACTTAGAAGTTAGCCGAACGCCTTTGCGCGGTTCACCGTGAACCGTACGTTGGGCATGATCTAAACCCAAGCGTACCGCATGATAGGCTTGGGGACGGTAACGTGGATCCTTAGCCACACACCCGCGAATGACTTCATCAATGTCCATCGCTTGGGCATAAAAGACGTTGCCTTCAGACGGAAGCGAAAAGCACCGCAAAAACTTCCTCTGTATGTTATAATCTTACCATGCTTGGCGCAATTGCAGGGGATATCATCGGTTCGGTGCATGAGTTCTCACGAAATGAGGACCTTGACTTTGTACTTTTTCCCCCGACCGCTGCCCCGACGGATGACTCTCTTTTAACCTGTGCCCTAGCATCGGCTTGTTTGAGCCCAACGCCCGATTACCAAGCTGAACTCATCAAGGCTTTTAATCTCTCTCAGGAAAGACCCCATGCAGGAAAAATCCAGCCCGGGTGGGGTTCAGGATTCGCCGATTGGGCAGTTAACCCCGGACCTAAGGGAAATAAATCGTATGGAAACGGAGCCGCTATGCGCGTTTCACCGATTGCATGGGCTTACGCCAAAAAGGCAGAGGTGCTGCGTGAAGCGCGTCGCTCAGCTCTCCCTTCTCATGCCCATCCTGAGGGTATACGCGGTGCCCAAGCCACCGCACTTGCGATTTGGACGGCACGTCTGACGCGGGACCCCAAAGCGGTACGGCAAGCAGTTGAAACTTTTTACGACCCACTGCCCACCCTCGATCATATCCGAAAAACTCATAGCTATAACGAAACCTGCCAAGGTTGTGTGCCCGATGCTCTAGTTATCGCCTGCGAGGCCCCCGACTTTGAGACCGCGATTCGCTGGGCCTGCTCCATACGCGGCGATGCCGATACCTTAGCCGCCATTGCAGGGGGTGTTGCGGAAGCGCTCTATGGTATCCCTCTAAGTATTGCTCATGAAGCCGAGCAGCGCCTCACCCGTTGCTATCCATGGGCCGCTACCTCTTTAAAGGCTGCCCGTCAGCGATGGTGCACTTAGCTGGGCATTGCATCCTTTCGTGAGGGCGGCTTAGTCTGACGACGTGAGCCGGCCCCTGTGTCCTCTTCTCGTCCTCCTGCTTTTCGTGGCAAGTGGTTGGGGGATGGATATCACCTCACAGGGCCAGTTGGCTCGCGTAGTTTGGTTAGGTGCATCCAAGACCGAGCGGGAATCGCTTCCTTTACCTGGCTCGAACGGAGCCTTGGCTTGGGTGCAATTTTCCAAAGGGGAAGTACACATTCGATTGGGACATTCTGGGGCCTATGATGCGGATGAAATCCCCAGAGGGCTTGGGGTGATTCGACTCCGCCCCTCAGGAGTTGATCTAGCCAAACCTAAATCCGTGCGTCAAACGCTCCTGACCGACCAAGGTTTGATTGAACTCGAAGTACATTCGGAAGCAGGTGTGAAACACGAGTGGCGACTTTGGTTTGCTACCGAGACTCTGATTATCGAAACCCGCAGCTCGCAGCCAGTAGGTCACGAGTTAACCTTCGGGCATTGGCGCGCAGCGCCCACCATCAGGGGCGATGATCGCGTCACCGTGGTTGATGGCGCCCTACTCTACGCCCACCAAAACTCGAACGCCCGCCGCGCCCGACAACTCGCGGAGAATCAAGGTATAGATGCTAAAGTCTTGGAGGGCTTCATTGCCGAACGCGCCTATGGTCTTGCGATTGCGGGTCGTGGAGGCCTGCGCTGGCAATACCCTCAAGCTCAACAAGTAGCAGGCGCACCCGGCCATGAATGGGTTGGCACCCTGCCTGCCAGCGGGGAGCACTTAATAGCCGTCACCTTAGGTGCAGCGCCAAAATTGAATCCTGAGAATCTTGCCCATCGATCTAATCTTTTACTCAGTCCCGATGTTCTTTCGGCCGTACGTCAAACCGCAAGAAATCGCTGGGAGGAATTTTGGCGTCGTAGCGGTGTGATCATTAACGGAAAAGCAGGGAAAGGCGACGCAGCCCACCGAGCTGGCCTCTCGCACACCCTTTTTAAATTTATTCAAGCTGCCAATCACGACGCGGAAATACCTCTTAGGCCATCAGGTGGAACGCTCCCGTTACTCAAGGCGGGCAGCCAAAATCCCGATGAACGACTGCAACCTTTAGACTTTACCGGTCAAAGTCTGCGTTGGACTGCTTGGCCTCACGTGCTTTGGGGCGACGTTGAATTAGCCAATCCGCTCTTTCGTTTTTATCGCGAGCGTCACAACCTAGCGCAGGCACGGGCAAAACGTCTAAAGATCATGGGTGCACTTTACCCCGAGCAGCTAACCCTAGCCGGGCTGACGGTGGGCTCGGTTAATGCAGAGGGTTTTCCCCAAGATGCTTCAGTCACGCGCCACTTCACGAGTAGCTTAGAAATCGGGTGGATGGCGGTGCAGTCCAAACTCTACAGTAACCGTGATTTACGCCCTGACCTGCCCTGGATACTCAATACCGTGCGCTCGATTGAGAGCCTTTATACTCCTAAGGTTCGGAGTGACACCAAGAAGGCGACCCCAGTGGCTACGGTTAGTGATACGCCTCTAGTTATATCTCCTGCCAACGCGCTCGAAGTTGCCTCGGGATGTACCAATCCCGCGGATTTAGTCGCGGCCTTACAAGCACTCGTTCCCGCACTCGCGCAGCATCCTGATGTAGCAGGCAACGATAAGGCGATGCTCGGCGCCCTGACGAAACGACTTCCTGAACTCCCCGTAGGCAAACAAGGCGAAGTTGAGTACCTTGCCCTCGCAGATAAATTTAACCGAGTAACTCGAAGTTCGGACTTACCTGAGATGCATGCGGTCTGGCCCTTTGCCCAAGCTGGAGTAGCCAACCCGCTTCGATTTGAAATCGCACGGGCAACTTGGACGTCTCCCAGCGTCAAACAACGTCGCGCCTTAGGACAACCTTCGGTAACGCTTCTAGCCTCGCTCGGTTATGCTGAGGAAGCTGGACAAGCCCTACTCGCAAGCTGGGGCGAAGGCCAAGCCCAGGAGAACTTCCCCTATTTAATTGGCTCAAGCGCCCGGGGTACCCCCGACTTTGTTCGGGCGGGGGACGCTATGGCGGGTCTCCATACCATGCTCGTGGCGGCTGAACCGAGCGCCGAGGGGAGAATCTTTTTACTACCGGCTTGGCCTAAGAATTGGGATGTGACTTTCCGCTTACGCGTACCAGGCAACACCCAAATAGATGCGGTGATTGAGGGCGGGGTTATTCGATCCTTAGTAGTTAATCCACTCGTACGACGTGACCAAGTAACGGTACCGCCAGAATGGAAGCTCCCGCCTCGCTAGGAACTTATTTTCGGTCCCAACGCTCGAGCTGGCAACTATAGCCGCCCATATCGATGGGATTACGGTGGACCAGTTGCAGGCGATGATCGGGTGCATCCAACTTGAGAGGGTTGGGGAATATGAGACGACCCCCTGGAGCCAAAGCATCGGTTGCAGCGCGAAAGAGGTCCAAGAAAAGTCCACGCAAGTCGGGTACTTCTAAGCGCCTGCCCATGGGCGGGTTCGATAGGACGAGCGTTACGGTACCTGGAGTGAGTTCGGGGATCTTAGCGTAATCTTTAAAGTTGGAAACCATCAGGCGGGTGCGGACATGCGTGAGTTGGGCCGCCTCAAGGTTGCGTCGTGCAATATCAATAGCCGCAGCATCGATATCGGTTCCGATGAGTCGCTCCACCCCGCCCAAGCGAGCGCGTTCAATAAGCTCTAGGCCTGAACCGCAAAAAGGATCCCATATGACCTCACCTTGTCGTTTGCCCGCGAGCCTAGCCATGGCGGCTGCAAGGGGTGGATGCGATGCGGCAGGTATATCCCCAAGACGATAGGCGAAGCGCGGGTCGGGAGTGAGGCGAGGGCGCAACTCGGCACGGACGCCGCCGACAATCGGGAAGAGCATCACCGTCCAAGGCGTTTCCCGGGAGTCATTAAGTAGGTCAGGCGCAAGGGCGCGTACTTCCTCGGCTACCGCGAGCGCAAAATCTGCTGAAGCTAACTCACGCGGTACTTGAATACGGTAACGCACCGGACCTACGGTGGCACCTCGAAGTACGCCCGTACTCAGCGGAGCTGCGATTCTTGCCGCTAACGGACGGATGGCGGAGACAGCGGTACGGGAGCGAATATCGCCAATCACAATCCCGAGATGACTCCAGCAACGTCCTTGTAAAATATCGATAAGACGAAAAGGCGCCCGGAAAAGTAATTGTACGCGCGAAGGATCCATTACGTTAACTTCAGCTAATTTCGCGAGAATTTCCTTGGCCTCTTGGGCGGCTAAATCTGCTAAACCCGTACGCGTGTGCAGGGTGACCTCGAGTCCGGCCGGGAGCACTGCCTCAAGATCGGCAGCCGAGTCGGTGGCGATACGGGCTGCCCGAGCCTCAAGACGGGAGCGTACACCTTCTAATTCAGCAGGTGCAGCGCGGAGCGAGGCTTCGCCCCCAACTTTTTCAAGGGCATCGGCTAAGGCCGCACGTTCTCGTGGCTCTTGTGTCGCTTCGAGTCGCGACAAAATTGCGGTTTCTGCGCCAGTATCATCGCCGAGTTTGGGTAAAGCCGCAGCCGCGTAGCGTCGAATTTTAGCAGATTCATCATGCAGTAACTTACGCAACCAAATGCGCGTGCGTTCTTTTTCCTCATCACTCCCGCGCTCGGCCGCTGCGCTCGCAAGGGCACGAACCACCGCAGCTAAACGTGAACGTTCGGGCTCTTGGGCAGCAAGGAGGCGTGGGACGTCTTCCAGCCACAGGGCAGCACAGGATTTCCCGCGTAACTTGCGATACAGTTCATTATCAGCCTTCATGGTTTAGGGGCATACTCCCAAACTCAGAGGTTAGGGAAGCCCTTAAAGAAGAAAACCGCTTAGCTTTGTGGCTTTCGCTCCAAGGCTATTTAGACTAGTCTGAGTCATGGCGCAACGTCCTCCCGGTTTGATTGAAGTCCGTCTCACTTCGGCGAATCAGTTGTTTAACTCGATGGATCCTTCGCCGTTTCATGAACGCGACCTCGATCATGATGCTGAGGCCTTCATCGTTGGTTGGGCTCGTGAAGTACCGAGTAGCCAAGCCTTAAAAATTCGGGTGTCGCTCAAGGAGTGTCACGATACGGCTGTGCCCCAACTGATCCGTGAGTCTTTTGCCTATTACTTTACGCATCGTGCCCAACAACTTCGACTCGACCTTAAGCACCTTTTAGCTGAGGGGCGCACAGCCTTGCTGATTGGATTAGCCTTTCTTGCAGTCACGCTGATGATTGGCACGCTTTTGCCCACCGAAGCGGCCTGGACGGCGTTCATCCGCGAAGGTTTAACCATTTGTGGCTGGGTGGGTATGTGGCGGCCGATTGAAATTCACCTTTACCGCTGGTGGCCCATCCGCCAGGAGGCCCGTTTACAGGAACGGCTAGCCCACGCCGAGGTCGAAGTCTTAGTGGAAGCCTAAGCGACTAAGCCTTTTTTGCACTTTTTTTACCCGCACGATTGACAAGGACGGCGGTCAACCCCAACCGTCCGACTTTCTGCATGCAGAATTTCGCCAATCAGTGCCTCGACCTCGCTAAGTCGCTCCTCCAGCAAAACCTTGGAGCGATTCAACCTGATGGCACGGTTTTACCTATAGGTAATGAGCGCATGCGTGCCGATGAGCCAGGCCACGTTGCACTCGCCCTCGGTGAATATCATCGAGCAACCAACGAAACCACTCTGGGCAAGTTGGATTTGATTGAATTAACCGTGCGGTGCATTCGTGCACAGCTTGCGATTCGCGAAGGCTCGGATAACGGTTTAGCCTACGCCTGTCTTGGTCTACTTTCCTTTGGGACTTCCAAAGAGCGCAATGCGGTATGGGAACGATTGGATGCGGCCACGCGGAAGACAATTGCCGAACGTTTGGCCACCACCACGACGCATAGTAACCATTTTCAAGCCTTCGATATTGCTAAGGCGGTGTGCCGCTTTTCCTTGGGCATGACCGATAAAGATGAGACCGGCTCACTCATCGACCGCATGATTGAGGGCATAAACGCCACCAGCTCGGCCGGGTTTTTTGATGATGCCCCGCGCGGGCCCAGTGGTGAGCCACCCGGCGGCTGCTTTGATCTCTATGGTTTAGTCGCGCTAATTTTTGCCCGACAAGCCCTGCAATTACATACCAACCCAACCTTACGCGATTCTAAGCTCCCGAAACTTCGTACGCATGCTGAAAAGTATGTACGAATCATTCTTGAGTCCACTCGCTCGGATGGTTTGGGCTGGTCTTACGGTCGAGGTATTGGTGCCTACGGACAGATGCACCCAGTTTCCGTTCTGCTCCAAGCATTACGCGACCGCTGGGTTCCCGCTGATCGTGAGAATCAAGCTCGTGATTTAGTACGTCGACTTTTCACTCAATTCTTCGGTGCTTACATTGATCTCGAACACGGCGTACTCGTGATTCGCGATGCGGAACGCGATACCATTCCTGGACACACCACCCGAATGGCGAATTTCGATGCAGCGCGGTATCTTTGTCAGTGGTCGCGCCTAGCCAGTACCATTGGAGGTGCCTTGCCTGTTACACCTCCTCCCTCGACACAACCCGGTTGCCGTTACTTCCCATTTGAACGCGGTAAAGGTAAAGAGCAGGGCTTGTGCGTTTACTCGCACCCTGCGAGCGGCCTACTCGTACAGATTCCCTTAGTGTCGGGAGGCGGACGTGGCCTAAGTGATTCCTTAGCTTTTCCTCACATGCCCGGAGTGATGGATTGGCCGGTTAACACCGCTCAACCTTGCTTCATTCCCCACCTCACAATTGCCGGCCGAGAAATCACGCCTTCTTTCCACGGTCATAATGTTCAGGTATCGATGGGAGCAAAGAATGCCTTCATCTTCCGCTACGAGCAACCCGAGCTCGTCGATATTCACGAACGGCTGTTACCCGGACTTGCGACCTTCCGAGTCGAGTGGGAGTTTCTCGCTGGGAAAATGACCGCGCGCTATACCTTAGTGCCGCGGGCCTCTTTTGTCATCGAATCCCTCCGACTGGTACTCCCGATTGCGACGCCTCATGCCCGCTTAATCGCCCACGGCTCCCCTACCCTAGGTGCCCAATATCATCGCTGCGAAGTTCTCAAAGATGACCTAGGGTGCACCTGGAGTGACATTGAAACGGTAACGAACAAGCCCGAGCATAAAACCTGCTGGGGGAAAATCCATTATTACCAAGTCCTCGCCCGACACCACCCCTTGCCGGTGCGCGCCAATCACCCTTTGATGTTAGAGATTTCCTACGAGCCTGAGATTGCACAGCTCTAGGCAGTTATCCTTGGCCGGAAATCGAGATTAAGCTCCAAGGTTCCAAGTTGAGATTGTAGACTTAAGTTGTTGTTAGTAAGCAAGTTCTGCTGTATCCCTTGACGAATCACCCCCTGCCGCCTCATGGTGGTCTTTGGTATCCCTTGGAAATCCTCCTCATCACTCTATCGATTTTAGTCACGGCAATCTTTGCCATGGCCGAAATCGCCTTGGTATCGTCTAACCGACAACGACTCACTCAACGAGCCCAAGCAGGTAGTCGCGGAGCTAAAGATGCCCTCACACTGCTCGGTGAACCCACGCGTTTCCTTTCTAGCATAGAAACCGGTATCACCTTTGCTGGCATTTTAGGTTCAATCTATGCAGGTGCCCCCCTGGCCGAAGATCTTGAGCCCTTACTAGCGTCCTCCTCTTGGGAATTCTTGGCAAGCCATGCCGATGCAGCTTCTGAAGGCTTAGTCACCTTAGTCTTAGGTACTGCCACGATTATTTTCGGCTCACTTGTGCCAAAGCGCTTAGCCCTGCAATACCCTGAAACCTTAGCTATTTTTCTCGCCACCCCCTTAAGTTGGGTTGCCAAGGTAGCCTCCCCCTTAATTCGCGCCATGAGCTGGACGGCTGATCGAATCTTAAGTGTAGCGGGAAGTAATCGCCCCAACCCTGATGGGGTTTCCGAAGAGGAAGTTCGTCTCTTAATTGATCAAGGCATAGCCTCAGGCGTTTTTCATGAAGGCGAACGCCGCATGGTTTCGGGCGCACTTGCACTTGATACCACCACCGCAGGGCAACTCATGACGCCGACCAGTCGCGTTGTTTGGTTAAACCTAGATGATTCTGATGAGGTTAACTGGCGCAAGGTAGTCGCTTCTGGGCATACCTGGTTTCCCGTCTTTCGCGGTTCGGCCGATCGGGCTCTGGGTGTGGTCTCGGTTAAACGCTTATGGGCTAACCTCTCACTCACGGGCACTGCGGTCGTACGTGATGTCGTCACACCTGCCCCTGCCGTACCGCTTACGCTGACAGCGACCCAACTGCTTGAGCGTTTCCGGATGGAAAAAATCCATTTGGCACTAGTTGAAGATGAGTTCGGTCGAGTACGCGGCGTGGTTTCACTCAATGACATTCTTGAGCGTATTGTCGGAGAACTTCCCGGTGAGCTTGCTCCCGCTCGTGCCCAGCGTGTACGCCGTCGCGACGATGGTACCTGGTTGGTTGACGCCCTGCTGACAGTTACTGCCTTTCGCGAGGCGTTAAATCAAACTAACCCCCTACCTGAAGAAGGTACCGGACGTTTCACTACCCTCGCTGGCTTCCTCCAGCGAGCTCTCGGGAGACTTCCGACTGAAGGCGATAAAATTGAAACACCTCAATTGACCCTCGAAGTCGTCGACATGGATGGTCATCGTGTCGATAAAATCCTAGTCACAGTAAAGTCCTAACCCTACTTCTGTATCTGTTTCATGCCTCTCTCGGTTCGCATCATTCCCTGCCTCGACGTTCACAACGGGCGGGTCGTTAAAGGCATTAAATTCGGCGACCTACGCGATGCCGGCGACCCCGTTGCAGTGGCTGCTGCCTACGAAAAACAAGGTGCAGATGAATTAGTCTTTTTGGATATTACCGCCTCAAGTGATGACCGGCGGACATTAATCGACGTGGTTGAACGCACCGCGGATCAAGTTTTTATGCCCCTCACGGTCGGAGGCGGCCTTCGCTCAGTGGACGACATTCATCTCTTGCTGCATGCCGGAGCTGATAAGGTTTCCCTCAATACCTCGGCCGTTAAAGACCCCACCTTAGTACGCGATGCCGCCCGACGCTTTGGCAACCAGTGCATCGTTGTAGCCATTGATGCCAAGCGTACACCGCGAGGAGACTGGGAAGTTTACACTCATGGCGGTCGGCAAGCAACTGGTCTAAAGGTAGTGGCTTGGGCACAACAGATGCGCGAAGCAGGAGCCGGCGAAATTCTGCTTACGAGTATGGACGCTGATGGCACTCAAGACGGCTACGACATTGCCCTCACGCGTGCAGTAGCTGACGCCGTCGACATTCCCGTGATTGCGTCGGGCGGAGCGGGTCAATTAGCCCACCTCGCCGACGTCTTAAAAGAGGGCCATGCCAGTGCCGTACTCGCAGCTTCTATTTTCCACTTCGGCACCTTTACGGTCAACCAAGCCAAGACCTACTTGAAAGCGGCGGGTCTGCCCGTACGTCTTCCCGCACTAGCCTAAGCAAGAAAGGACCGTACGGAGTTTCATTTCCGTTTCGGTGGCTTCGGCCGCAGGATCGGAGCCATCGACAATACCGGCGCCAGCATAGGCGCGAGCCCGCTTGCCTGCGAGTTCTGCGCAACGAAGGGCGACCATAAACTCACCTGCCCGACCATCAAGACTCACCCAGCCCACCGCACCGGTATAAAGACCGCGGTCATGCGGCTCAAATCCAGGAATAAAAGGAAGCGCATGCGCGCGAGGCTTACCTCCAACCGCAGGGGTAGGATGAAGTTCACCCGCAACTTCGAGAAAACGCCGTTGCGCGGGAAGCAACGCTGTCACTGGTGTGCGTAAGTGCATGACCTGCCCTAGTCGTAAAAGCTCAGGTCGGTCGTTTACTTGACCATCAACGCCTACGAGGCGAAGACGACGTAAAATAGAATCGGTTACTACCCGATGCTCACGGTTATCCTTTTCACTCGCTAACAAAGCATCCGCTAAGGCGGCATCCTCCGAGGGCGAAGCCCCACGACGGGTAGTGCCAGCTACCGATTCCGTACGCAAGGTACCGTCTGCAACTGCGAGTAAGGTTTCAGGAGTAGCACCAACTAAAACCCCCACCTCTGTGTCAGCTAAGAAAGCGTGACAGCCGGGATTGGTACTCCGAAGACGATGGAGTGAGCCAAAGGGATCAAAGACGTCATCCCGTCGCCAATCAAAGGCACGGGTTAAAACAACTTTTTCAAAAGCACCTTCGCGAATCAAACCTGTGGCACGACGCACCGCGGAAGCAAACCAAGCCCCTCCCACCTCGTTGAGCACGGGGTGACCGTCAACTGGCCGTGGCGATGCAGCCCGATAACTGAACCGTTGGAAACGTTCAGCTCGACCGGCGAGACGCTGCGCGGCACCTGGGCCCGCCGGTTCAACCAAGGTGACTAAAGTACGGCTACCTTGCGTGAGCACCTGCCATCCTGGAAGAAAAAGTCGTGAACTTAGACCACTAGCTTGTGAACCCGCATGAAAAGGAAAACGGGCGCAGATTCGGGGCGGCGCACCCACGGAAGCAAGATGGGAAGCCAGGTTCTTTAGCCAAAGATCCGCTTGTGCGAAACGTTCCGGACCGTGACCCTCCCAAGTAGCAACAGGATTTCCTGCGGCGAAGGAGGTACCTCTTGCGGGCGACTCCACATAGGCTCGGGCTCCACCTTCCGCTAGCGTTTCTAAGACCGCGAGCGGGTCGAGCTCGGCTACCGCAATACTCAGGGAAACATAACCTGTGCCTTGACGGAGAACCTCAGCGTCGCGCAACGCTTCATGGAGTTCCTCGGCAAGTCCTGCACTCATACTTTTAAATTAACAAAAACCTTGTATGGAGCAACTTTTAGGCAGATGTCGATGAGGGCGCTGGGGTATCTAGGGGCGGAAAGAGAATCGAGGCTTCCGCCAGTTTTAACCCTTGTCCCCGATTCGACCACTCAAGCGCGCCTGCATACTGCGTGGCAGGAGGTAAACCTAAGTCGGCAAGTAAGCGGGTAGCGATTGTAGGCATGACCGGTGCCAAACAGGTGGCAACCAGACGCAGCCCTTCGCCCACGTGCGCCAAGCAGCTGTCGAGCCGAGCACGATCAGCAGGGTCAACCGACTTACCCAATTTCCAGGGCGCGCGTGCCTCGACATAAGCATTGAGGGCACGAATAAAAATCCAAAGCTCTTCTAAAGCCTCTTTAAATTGATAGTCTTGCGCTAGGGCTACGACTTTAACCCCGGTGCTTGAACCCAAGGCACGCAAGTCGCGTTCGAGGTTTTCATCGGCACTCGCAGCAGGCAAGATGCCGCCGGCGTAACGTCCCGCCATGTTGAGCAGACGATTTAAGAGATTCCCCAAATCATTACCGAGGTCAGTACGGTAGCGCTGACGGTACATTTCGAGGGAGAATTCACTGTCCTGCCCTACCGTCATCTCTCTCAGCAAAAAGTAGCGTAAAGGATCGGCACCGTGGTCACGGGCGAGTTGTAAAACGTCGAGCGGCTTAACCCCTGCCGCCCCTTGCTTATCAGCTGCGGGCGTCTTTGAAACCTTAGCGCCTCCCATCGTCCACCAGCCATGCACCAGCAAACGACGGGGGGGTTCTAGTCCGAGAGCGTGCAACATGCACGGCCAGTAGACAGCGTGGGGGGGCAATAAAATATCCTTACCGATGACATGCAAATCACAGGGCCACCTACCTTTGCTAGCCACTGCTGAATAGTAGTTGGTCAAGGCATCAAACCAAACATAGGTAACAAAATCCTTATCGAAAGGAAGCTCGATGCCCCAAGTAAGTCGGGACTTAGGACGTGAGATACAGAGATCATTAATCGGTTCTTTGAGAAATTCCAGAACCTGCTTCTGACGAAAACGAGGGTAAATAAAGTCGGGGTGAGACTCTAAATGCGCAACCAACCAAGGTTGAAATTGGGAAAGACGGAAAAAGTAATTAGCCTCTGTGAGCTGAATAACTTCTCCGAAGAGCGAGGGCCAAGTACCATCAGGGTTACGATCTTTCTCGAGCAAGAATTGTTCCTGCCGTACGGAATAAAACCCGGTGTACTCAGCACGGTAAATCAAACCTTGGTCAAAAAGTCGTTGCAGACAGTCCTGCACCACTTGGCGGTGGCGGGCTTCCGTGGTACGGATGTAGTCGTCATGCGAAATAGTGAGCAACTGCAGCATCTCCTTAAACAAGACCGCAATGCTATCGCAATGAGCCTGGGGCTCTACGCCAGCGCGACGTGCCGTCTGCTCAACTTTTTGACCATGCTCATCAAGACCCGTCAAGAAGTGCACCGACTGACCCTGCATGCGACGATGACGCGCAATGGCGTCGGCTAGGACTTTCTCGTAGGCATGACCCAAGTGAGGTGCCCCATTAGCATAATCAATGGCAGTGGTTAGGTAGAAAGGGGCCGAGGACATGGCAGCACCGATTAAGTTGGGGGGAAAGCTCCATGGGGGCAAGGACGGGGTGAACACATCGCATTTGCGCTTCCCGAATTGCCCCCTATGGGTTGCTATCCATGCAAGGCACTTTTGACGCACTCGTAGTTGGCAGTGGCATCGGCGGCTTGAGTTTCGCACTCAAGCTAGCAGAGGCAGGCCTACGGGTAGGACTGGTCACCAAGAAGACCCAATCGGACTCCAATACAAATTGGGCTCAAGGGGGCATTGCCTGTGTGACCTCAGGAGATGACTCGCTAGCTAGCCATGTCCAAGACACCTTGTTAGCGGGCGACGGTTTATGTGACCGCGACGTCGTGGAAGCGGTGATTGCTGCCGGACCTGCTCGTGTTCAAGAATTAATCGCGTGGGGCGTTAAGTTTGAACACGGCGTCGATGGTAAACCTGATTTAGGACGCGAAGGCGGGCATACCCAACGACGGATTCTTCATGCGCGTGACATGACAGGACGCGCCATCGAGTCTGCGCTACTTCGGGCCGTATCGGCGCAACCTAAAGTAAAAATGATGGAGCATCATCTTGCCATCGATTTAATTACTGAAGGGAAACTCGGGCGGGCTGAACTTGGTCGCACCGGGGATCGCGTACGCGGCTTGCATGTTTTAAACACGCAAACCCGTAAGGTAGAAACATTCGCTGCCGCTGTCGTAGTTTTGGCCACGGGAGGCATTGGCCAAGTTTATCAATATACCACCAATCCTGAGATCGCCACGGGTGACGGTATTGCCATGGCCCATCGCGCGGGTGTCAGTATCCGTGATATGGAATTTGTGCAATTCCACCCTACGGCATTAGCAGCCAGTGATGGGACGCGTGCTTTAGTTTCCGAAGCAGTACGGGGAGAAGGTGCCATCTTGCGCGACCTTCAGGGTGTCGCCTTCATGGCGAACTTCCACCCCCAGGCCGATCTCGCCCCACGCGACATCGTGGCACGTGCCATCGACGCAGTCATGAAACGAACGGGAGCGCCCCACGTTTTACTCGATGCCCGACAGGTTGCGGGCGGTAACTTTGCCCAACGCTTCCCTGCAATTCACGCTCGCTGCCTTGAAGCGGGTATCGACCCTACGCAACAGCCCATTCCGGTCGTACCCGCCGCTCACTACCTCTGTGGGGGTATCGCCACGGATCTGGCGGGACGCACCTCGATTTTAGGTCTCTTCGCCGTGGGTGAATGTGCCTGTACCGGTTTACACGGCGCCAATCGCTTAGCGTCTAACTCCCTCCTTGAAGCGGTGGTAGTGGCGCATGATGGAGCACGCGCTGCTGTAGAGGTCATTAAAGGAGGCGGCGTGACGTCCGACTTACCTACCTGGGTTGATGGCACTGCCGGCGACCCTGATGAGCGCGTGGTCTTATCCCATAATTGGGATGAGCTTCGCCGTGCCATGTGGGACTACGTTGGCATTGTGCGTACCGACCGCCGGCTCTCGCGCGCTGCCTCACGCATTGGTACCCTTGCAGAAGAGGTACGTGAGCACTATTGGAATTACCGAGTTGAACCGCAGCTGCTTGAACTTCGTAACCTCGTCTTGGTAGCCGAGCTCATCATCACCTGTGCGCAACAGCGCCATGAAAGCCGCGGATTGCATTACACCACCGATCATCCCGGCAAATTAGCTGAGGTTCGTCATACCACCGTCCGTCGTTCAATATGAAGCCCCGGATCGTCATGGTGGGTACGGGGGCCCTTGGAGGCTGGTATGCAGGTCTCTTGGCGGTGGCAGGACATGATGTGTCGTGTTTAGCCCGTCGTGATGCTGCGGTACTAAAACGTGACGGTGTCATCCTTCGAGACTCCAATGGCGAGCGCCGGGCACACTTTAAGCAGGTAGCCGAAGTTGCGAGTACCTTGGGCAAGTTTGATATCGTCATCATCGCTACTAAGACTACGGCCAACGCGGAAATTCCTGAACTTGTGCGCACGCTTGCCGCTCCCGATGCCACCCTCGTAACGTTGCAAAATGGTATGGGTAATGCCGAGGTGCTTGCTTCGGTGGCTGGATCTGAGGCGGTGGTAGCGGGTCTGTGTTTTGTCTGCATTAATCGACTGGCACCAGGACTGATCGAAAACTCGCTGGCGGGACACATTCGATTTGCTGCTGCCATCGGCACAGCCAACGCCCGCGTTCATGCGATAACAGCTCTCTTTAAAACCGCCGGGGTCGATGCCCGCGCGGACGATTCCTTAGAGTCCACGCTCTGGCGAAAGCTTTGCTGGAATATTCCGTTCAATGGACTTTCCATTGCGGGTGGAGCTTTAACCACCGACCGTATCTTAGCTGACCGTGAGCTGGCAGGACGTGTTCGACGACTCATGCTCGAGGTCCAAGCCGCCGCCGCTGCCCGCGGTCATCCCTTCAGCACCCAACACCTCGAGCACCAGTTCACCCTTACCGCTGCCATGGGCCCCTATGCACCTTCAAGTTTGATTGATTTCCAAACAGGTAAGCCCGTGGAGGTCGATGCGATTTGGAGCTTACCGCTGGCGCGAGGAGAAGGCGCTGGGGTTGCGATGCCCGAGTTACGACAACTGCGAGATGAAATACTCCAGTGTCTCTCGAATCGTAAAAATTAGGGGTCGAGCTTAGACTCAGGGAACTTACGCATCAAAGCGCGAACTTCCGCAGCCACTCGCGCCTCGTTCCACTGATTTAAAGGTAGCGAACGAACGGAACGTGCCGAGAAAAGTCGGTCACCTGCAGGTGAGAAAACTGAAAAGGACAAACTGATGAGAGGATTGGTGCGACTGGATCCTGCCTCCGAAGCGCCGTCGCGAACCCACGTGCTTCTAAGTCGAAAGCCGCTTAGTTCCGAGACCTGATAACCACGCACCGCCAGCGACTGGGTTAAGTTATGGATGAGATAGTGGTCGAGTCGTGCGGCTTGCACTTCCGACACGCCCTCGGCCGTCAATGGGATGGTTTCAATTACGAGTGCAGGTTGCCGGGATAAAAGTCCGGTTGAGGACTTTGTAACGCAGCCCAACGTTAAGGCCGCAACGAGAGCGACAAAAAATCTAGACATGGAATGGGGTGAGCAAACACTAGGGATTTATACCTCTTACTCAAGTCTGTGAATGGACAGAGATTGACCCCTAGGTCCGACCTGCCTCCTCTTGGCTTATGACCCTGGCTAGACCCATGGCCGTCTCCCTAGATTTAGCGGGAACCCTACTCCATCCGCATCCTTCGGTAGGTAGGATTTACGCACGCGAGGCGGCCAAGTTGGGTCTGACGTGTAATGCAGCTGAACTTGATACCCGCTTTATTTCATCCTTTAGGGCCGTTGACCCAACCCTTTCGCCCCGGGAATTTTGGGCCGAGGTTGTAGATCGCACCTTCGCTGAACCGGGCCTAGGAAGCTCGCAACGTGCACTAGTAGCTGATGCTTGCTGGCAGGCCTTTGCGCAGCCTGAAGCTTGGAGAATGACGCGAGGGGCACTTGTCACCTTAGCTCAGTTAAGGTTCCTCGGGTTACGCATCGGTTTTTTAACCAATGCCGATGAACGTCTGATAACGGTGGCGCGCGCCAAGGGAATCATCGAGGCAGGCGACGCCGTGATGGCTACAGCAGGTAAGCCCCAAGCTGCGGCCTATCATGGCATGGCCCGAACGCTCGATGTCCCACTCGACACTTTAGTCCATATCGGTGACGACCCGGAGGAAGACGGGCGAGGGGCGGTTGACGCGGGTTGTCGTGCGATTGTGATAGGTGAGCGACCTACCGATGCACGAGTGGCTCGAGTAGCCCGCCTTACCGGGCTTCCGGAATTTATTCGCTCGTGGATGTTGGGCCGACCCTTAGGTCGTCCGCTACGTCGCCGGGAGCGCAACCTCTTAGCCAATCTGGGGGGTCTTCCTGAGGAAAAAGGATGGGGCTCGGAGCGCGCCTTAAGACCCTTGGATGCCGCCGTTGAGGAGGCTATTCGGCGACTGGGTATTGACCGTCCCATCCCCGAACATGCCATCAGCGCTGCTTGGTCAAAACTCCTCCCCCCTACCCTGGCACGCCGGTCCGCCCCTTTGCGTATTTTACCCGACGGCACCCTGCTTATTCACTGCGAAAACTCGGTGGTAAGGTCCGAGGCAACCTTTCATTCTCGCTCCCTTTTAGGCAAGGTTCGCGAGCTCACGGGGTGTGGTCATATCCGGGCTATTGCCTTCAGTTTAAAGGGTTAATTTCCCCTTTAATAACCTTGCAACCCCATGATTCTCTAAGTTCTTTAAAAGGCCGTGTTTAATATGTTCAAGCGACTCCCCGGACTGTTCACCCACGCTATTGGCATCGACCTTGGAACCGCCAATACCCTCGTCTTTCTTAAGGATCGCGGCGTCGTGCTTCGTGAACCCAGCGTCGTGGCCATCCGGACCAGCACCCGTAAGCCGATTGCGGTAGGTAATGATGCAAAAATGATGTTAGGTCGTACCCCGGGCGACATCCTAGCCCTTCGGCCCATGAAAGACGGTGTCATTGCCGACTTTGAAATCAGCGAGCACATGCTGCGCTATTTCATTGGTAAAGTAGCCAAGAAATCTCTCTTTACCAATCTTGTCGTCGTCATCGCTGTCCCCTACGGCATCACCGCGGTGGAGAAGCGCGCAGTAATGGATTCTGCCTATCGTGCAGGTGCCGACGATGTCATTACCATTCCTGAACCCGTTGCGTCGGCGATTGGCGTCGGCCTCCCCGTTGAAGAGCCTGCGGGCTCGATGATTGTTGATATCGGCGGTGGTACCACCGAAGTTGCGATTCTTTCCCTCGGTGGCATCGTACATGCCCGCTCGATTCGGGTTGGGGGTGACGAGTTTGATACCGCAATTACCAATTACGTTAAGCGTTCGTATAATCTGATTATCGGTGAGCGAACCGCCGAAGAAATTAAGATTAAAATTGGTTCCGCTTACCCTCTCGAACAAGAAATGACCATGGAAGTTAAGGGTCGCGACTCCGTAACGGGTTTGCCCCGTCAACTCCACCTCACCTCCCAGGAGGTACGGGAATCGATGATGGATAATCTTAATGCCATTATTGACGCAGTTAAGGGAGCCCTAGAGCGCTGCCCACCTCAGCTTGCAGCCGACTTAGTGGACCGTGGTATCTGCCTGGCGGGTGGTGGTGCCTTAATTCGCGGCATCGACCGTCTCCTCTCCGAGGCTACCGGCCTCCCGGTCTTTGTGGCCGAAGAACCTCTCTGTGCGGTGGTTAATGGAACAGGTAAAATCCTGGCCAACTCCTCACGCTGGGGTGGCGAGTAATCCCTCTGGATCATGCACTCCCCCCTGCAACGCATCAGGGGGCCGCTCACGGTCCTTGGATTCCTTTTGGTAGGTTGGATTTTTTTACCCACCCTGCCGAAGTTATTTGTTCGCGAAGCCTTCGTTGAATTTCAAGCCCCTGGTCTTATCACAGCATCACGTACCCGTGAAGTGATTCGCCACTTTGAACTTACTTCGCAGAGCTCGGATACTTTAGCCGAGGCCGGCCGAGATTTAGCCCGCGCTAATGCCGCACTTGAACTTCGCATCATTGGCTTAGAAGCAGCGGCAGCTGAAAACCGGCGCCTTCGGGCGATGCTCGGCGCGACGACCCCCGCAGAGTTCCGTCCTGTAGTCGCACGGATTGCCAGTCGCGAAAGCACCACTTGGTGGTCGCGGGTGATTATTCGCCGCGGTCGCGAAGATGGTATTCGCCCAGGTTGCCCTGTTGTCATCGGCGATCGCGTGGTGGGTCGGGTATCGGTAGTACACCTAAATACGAGTGAAGTCGAACTCATCACCAGCCCAACCTTTCGTTGTTCTGCCTATCTCGAAGGCGATGAACGACGGCAGACTATTTTTATCCAAGGCCTCGCCGCCCAACCCTTTGCCAGTGCGCGTGCTTTAGTCGATTACATCCCTCGAGATTATTCAGCACCGGCGGGTCAACCAGCTACGGTACGTACCACCGACTTGGGTGGACTCTACCCCGCTGGGCTTCGTCTCGGAACTCTTGAAAGTGAGATTGAAGAAGCCCCCGAAGGTGCTTGGAAACGCGGGCGACTGATTCCCTCGGCGGATTTACTTTCCCTTTCAGAAGTCTCAGTCCTCGTCCCCACCCAACCTCAACCCTACGAGGGTTTACGCTAATGCCTTCCCTCGGCTGGCTCCTAGCTTTGGTGGTGAGTTACCCTTGGATTTTAGCCACCGACCTCTTGTCGGACACCTTGGCAAGTTGGCACTTACTGCCATTTACGGCAGGTGCACTTCTGATTACGCCCACGTTGCGTCTCAAACTTCCGCAGGCCCTACTTTTTGCAGCCTGCCTCGGTCTTTTAGTGGAATCGTTCCGCCCCGTTCCCTCAGGCGCAGCAGCTTTTCCTCTCATGGTTTTGGTCGTTCTCATTGCAGCATGGCGCGAGCCGTTGCGTCGCCGACCCCGCCCGCTAGTTTCAGCTTTCGCTAACGCTTTGGGTTTAGCCTCACTCTTAATCGTTACCGGTAGTGTAACTGAAGGCGCATGGTCCAACTGGCTCATCGCCCTACCCTTTCAAGTTTTGCTCGCCTTTGCCCTAGGTTGGTTGATTCACCCCCTCGCCGTGGCACTGCAGACCTACTTCTTAGATCGTGCAGGCTTCGCGGAGATACATGAAATATGAGCAGTCTAGGGGTTGATCTCGTTCCGTCCGGTCGGAGTAACCGCCGACGCATTCTCCAACTAGCAGGCGTCATTGTGGTGGGTCTCATCTATGTCTGCGGCGGACTAGTCTGGAGACAGTCGATCCAATCTGCTGAATTGACCAATCAACACGAACGTCAGATTCGTTACGCCATTATTCTGCCTGGCAGTCGCGGGCGCATCTACGATCGTAATGGTTTTGAGTTAGTGGACAACCGTGTCAAGTGGAGCGTGACGGTCGATCTTGGCAAACTACGCCCCCAGTTGATACGTGAACAACGTCGACTCATCGCACTTGAGCGTGCGACATGGAAGCAGCCCACAGCCTACCGACCTGATTTAGAAACCATTCGGACTCAGGCACGAATCAATGTTATCCAAGCTCAACTCGATCGGGTTAATCGCGCCTTAACCACACCCACGCGCCGCGCCGACTTTCGGGTCAACGCCGTACACCTGGAACGACACCTAAGAGATCGTCGTTCAACACCCTTTGCCGCCATTGAGGATCTTGAACTCGGCGAGCCACGGTCAGGCGAGCGCATCGCGCGTTTCTTTGAACAATTACCCCCCGATGATATCCTAGCTGCGCGCAGTGAAGTCGTGCGAACCTACCCGCACGGAACGTTAGCCTGTCATTTGCTCGGCCATGTGCGTCCTGCCGACACCCATAATCCCGATGAACTCGTGGCTCTACGACGCGATTTAGTCGCGGAGTTTAATTTAGGCACCTCGAGTTTCTCAGTTTGGCCGTCATCCCGCGGTATCATGGGGATTGAGGCCTCGTTTAATGATGTGCTCGCAGGTGGCTATGGTTGGCGCGTTATCGAACGCTCGATTTCAGGTGAGCAGCGTAAGCTGGTTAAAGCCCAAGAACCCCGTAAAGGGGCTAACGTTAACTTATCTATCGACCTCATCATTCAACGTGCAGCGGAAAGGGCTCTCTCAGCTTCAACTGATCCTAACATCCCCGTTTTACCTGGCTCGGCAGCGATGGTCGACGTACGAACCGGAGAGGTTCTTGCACTCGTAAGCACCCCAGGATTCGATCCCAACTTAATGACAGGTCGTATCAGTCAAACGACCTACGATGAAATCGGCAGTGAAGGTGGCTGGTTCTCTCGTGCCACCCAAGGACTCTACCCTCCTGGTTCAACCTTCAAAGTTATTACCGCTATCGCAGGTCTAAGGACTGGAGAAGTACGACATAATGAAGTCATCAACTGCGGGCCTTATCTTATGGTAGGAGGCCGAGAATTTCCCGAACACATTGAAGGTGGATACGGTCCAACCGATTTAGAAAAAATGCTCATCGTTTCGTGTAATGTTTGGAATTATATCGTAGGTCTGCGCACAGGCATTGAAGCACTCGCGGCCGAGTCACGCCGACTCGGTCTCAGCACCCGCTTATTGATTAGCCCTGGGGACGGTCGAGCCGAGTATAACGAAACGGTGCGAGGACTTGTACCCGATGCTAAGTATAAACGGGAGCGGGGTATGGGGGCATGGACCTCGGGAGATACCGCTAACACCTCGATTGGCCAAGGCTACCTACTTGTTACCCCTCTGCATATGGCTGCGGTCATGGCTTCGATTGCTCGCAACGAGACCCGTACCGATCTTACCCTGATTAAAACCCCCAATCACGAGGGCGGTCATCGCGATTCGGAACCCTTGGGCCTAACCCCGAGTCAGCGGAGGGCCTTACTCGATGGCCTAGTTCGTTGCGTTGAGGAGGGCACGGGTGGACCCATGCGCATCGCGGGCTTAAGCATTGCCGCAAAAACTGGTACCTCCGAATACTATAAAGATGGCAAGAAGGCCCACCTAGCTTGGGCAATTGGATTTGCCCCAGCGGAACGTCCTGAGGTTGCGTTTTCCGTCTGCATCGAGGGTGAAGACATGACCAGTTGGGGTGGCGCAACTGCAGGTCCAGTAGCCCGGGCAATGTTACAAGCTTGGCTACGCCAGACTCGACCCGAGTTAGCCGAGGCAGCAGGTAACCGATAAAGAAATCGACTCGCCAACCCCTTTTCGCTCGCAACGCTCCCTTAAGATTTACCCGCTGTGTCCCAACCTGAATCCACTCCTGCCGAAGTACCGCGGCATTTTATCCGTCAGATTATCGATACTGACCTTAGCAACCATAAGCATCAGTCAATTGTTACGCGCTTTCCGCCCGAGCCGAATGGCTATCTTCATATCGGTCACGCCAAGTCGATCTGTCTTAATTTTGGTCTAGCGCTCGAGTATCAGGGGCGTTGTCACCTGAGAATGGATGACACCAACCCTACAAAAGAGGAAGTGGAGTACGTTGAATCCATTCAAGCCGATGTGCGTTGGCTAGGCTTCGATTGGGGAACCCATTACTATCAAGCCTCAGATTATTTCGGCAAGATGCATGCAGATGCCATTCGCCTGATTGAAATGGGTAAAGCCTATGTCTGCCACCTTACCCTTGATCAAATGCGTGAGTATCGAGGCGATTTAGTTACACCCGGGAAGCCGAGCCCGAGTCGCAATCGCAGCGTGGCGGAGAATTTGGAACTTTTCGGCAAGATGACACGAGGCGAGCTAGAAGAAGGCTCCGCAGTCTTAAGAGCTAAGATCGATATGGCATCGCCCAATATCTTGATGCGTGACCCGGTCATTTACCGCATTCGTAAGGCCACCCATCATAATACCGGCGACACCTGGTGCGTCTACCCGATGTACGACTACGCTCATCCGCTGGAAGACGCCTACGAAGGTATCACGCATTCCATCTGCACTTTGGAATTTGAAATCCACCGCCCCTTCTATGATTGGCTCCTAGCCACGCTAGATACCCCCGCCAAGCCGCAACAAATTGAATTTGCCCGACTCAACCTCACCTACACAGTGATGTCGAAACGACGCTTACTTGAATTAGTACAGGAGAAGCGCGTTCAGGGCTGGGACGATCCTCGTATGCCCACGTTATCGGGTCTGCGACGTCGCGGCGTGCCCGCGGCCGCGATCCGCCGTTTTTGTGAAGTGATTGGGGTAACTAAGCACAATTCCCTCACCGACGTCGCCCTACTCGAGCATGCCATTCGCGATGAACTTAATCGCACAGCTCCAAGAGCTATGGCGGTTATGAATCCTCTAAGGCTGGTGATTGAGAACTATCCTAAAGGTCAAGTTGAGCAGCTCGATGCGGTTAATAATCCAGAAGATCCCACCGAAGGTTCACGTAAAGTCCCCTTCTCGCGCACCTTACTGATCGAACGGGATGACTTTATGGAAGTGGCTCCTAAGAAGTACTTCCGTCTCGCGCCAGGACAAGAAGTCCGACTCCGCTGGGCTTACTATGTTACCTGCACAAGTGTAATCAAAGATGCCTCAGGCCACATTACCGAGGTGCGTTGCACTTACGATCCTGCAAGTCGTGGTGGCGAAACCTCCGACGGTCGTAAGGTTAAGGGTACGATTCATTGGGTTTCCGAAGCACACGCCGGTGATGTCGAAGTTCGACTCTACGATCGCCTCTTTACCCTCGAAGACCTTAACGCCCTGCCCGATGGCGAAGACTGGCGCACCCACCTCAACCCCGAATCACTTAAAATTACACGCGCCAAGGTTGAGCCCTCACTTCTTACGCTGAAACCTGGAACCGGTGTACAATTTGAGCGCATCGGCTACTTCTGTACCGACAGTAAAGACAGCGCTACAGGTAAGCCTGTCTTCAATCGGACCGTAACGCTTAAAGACAGTTGGGCTAAAACTGTGGCCAAAGCCTAGCACCTGACTCCTTAGCTAGGCTTGGCATTGACTTAAGCCCCAACCCCCCTTTGCTGACTACTTCAGTCCGACTGAACGGAGAGGTGGCAGAGTGGTCGATCGCGCGGCATTGGAAATGCCGTGTACCGCAAGGTACCGAGGGTTCGAATCCCTCCCTCTCCGCCAGTTGGA
>CAZEDB010000002.1:106785-128104 GCA_964510855.1 uncultured Enterobacteriaceae bacterium
TCTACCTCAACTACTTGGGATCGTGGGTGCGTAAACGACGAATAAGTGGCGTACCGACCGATTGAGTAACACGCACACGTACTTGGGTTAACTCTGTTGGGGGAAGGCGTACGATGAGGCGCCGACCCACTGCCGTGCCTTCAAAAAGCTGGGTCCACTTCGCACCATCGAAGCCCTCAATGACAAAGGCACGGATACGGTGGCCGTAGCGATAGTCTTCCCAGAGGTCGACATAGCCGACCTTACGAGGGCCACCCAAATCGAGCACAGCTTCTTTGGCTGCGACACGCTCTAGGGTTGCATGGGGATTACCGAAACGTCGTTTAATCTCCGCACCAAACTCGGCATAGCGCTTCATGTCATCGGGATGCACGCTGCCGTCAGCCTGAGGGCAGCAATTGAGTAAGAGGTAACTATTCCTACCTACCGATGACTCGTAACAATCCATCAATACTTCCACACTCCGCCGACGCTCGAGAGCACCGGGACGCATATGCCAAAAGTGGTCGTGGAGCGGGACGTCTGCTTCCTGAGGTGCCCAATAATCGCCGTCAGGGTTCTCCACCCCTTGAGCCTGCCGACGGTCGGCCTCATACTGATCGGGTGCCTCTTGGTCGATTTGCGCACGATTCAAGGTAGACCAGCAGGGATAACGCACCGTCCCGCGCTCATTACCGGGCCAGCGGACGGTTGGTAAGGGGTCGCGGCTACCGACCGCCGCAATCACAGCATGGGGCGCCCGCTCGGCGATACGGGCACCGATGGCTGACTTAATGGGCTGATCGATCCAAATCTCTCTAACTAAGTCCGCACCCAGACGATCCATAAGCTCATCAAATCGAGCAGCCAAGAGGCGATTGGAATCTTCCCAAGTGCGTGCGACATCAATCTTAGCATAATCAATGGTATTACGGTCCTCACCTGCGGTCGTCGGACGCGGTAGCCAAATATGAAAACCGACCTTGAGGCCATGTCGGCGACACGCTTCCGCCAATTCCTTAATGATATCACCTCCACCGCCGCGGTAAGATGTATTTCCGATATGATAGTTAGTGGTCTTGCTCGGCCATAGACAAAAGCCCCCACTGTGAGCCGCGCCGATTAAAACGTGCCCTGCCCCAAAGGACTTTGCGGCTTCGCACCACTGATTGACATCGAGTTTTTCAAAACGGATATCCTTGAGCGGCGTGCTGCCATCATCGTACTCACGACCTTGAATCGTCGCCGGACCAAGATGCAGAAACATTCCCATCTCGGTCTCCTGCCAGTCAAACTGAGCCTGCGTTGGCCTTGCGAGACGTTGACCCGCTGGTTCAGCGACAGCTGCATTCCAAACCGCATCACTAGAGGGTGCGGTGGAGCCCGCAGAAACTAGAGCAGCAACCAGGAAAGGTACCCAAGAGCCGGCAGGGGCGGTCATGACTTTCTAACGGGGAGTTAAAAAGTAGGCAATTATTCGCCCAGCACGGTGAATTCGGCGATGGTAGGGGTATCTACCGCCTCGCGAATGTTAAGACGCACTTTCTTGGCGCTAACCGCGTCGAAGGAGACACGCGCATCAGCTCCAATAGAATTACCCGAGGCTACGCGCTTCCAGCCCGATGAAGTCTCAACCTCAATATCGTATTTACGAATGCGACCATAAGGAGCATCGCTCAAACGAACCGAAGAGACTGAGAGCACAGAACCTAGATCAACCGTGATGGTGCCGGAGCGCTCCTTCTCGGCTGAGGCCCACATTGAATTACGATTACCATCTGTAAGATGGCGGGCATCGAGTTCAGGGCGTCCTGCCCAGAAGCTCGAAACCGTGACAGGCTTGCCCACAGAAAGTTCTCGCAGGCCAGGCACAGCTACCACGGGCGTACGCATGACGTCCGCATCCATAGTAAGTTCAACGATGGTAAACATCGGCTTACGCTGGGAAGCTGGGAGTTTAAGCGAAACTTTGCCGTTAGCCTGAGAGACGTTTAAAGATCCCCCGCCGAGAAGCTTAGCAGATTTGACCGTAGCGGGCAGAACCGGCAGACGGACGGTTTCAGCCTTCCAGTCTTGTTGGACAAAAAGGTAGACCTTGTTGCCTTTACGAGTCGACACACCGTAGTCACTGGGCAACCAAGGTCCGCCCCGGGTACCGTAAATGGCGGGCTCATGCGCACGCACCCAGGCACCTAGTTCCTTAAGGCGAACCACTGAGGCAGCATCAATCGTTCCGTCGGGCTTAGGACCAATGCCCAACAAGGCGTTACCGTCGCGACCGATGCACTGGACAATCCAGTTCACAATCTCACTAAGGGGGCGGGGTTTAGCACCAGCCAACCAAGACCAAGCACCGTTAGGCGCAGCAGGCGTAGGAGCGAAGTTATAGCAGCTGTCCCAAGCCTTCTTATCGTAGTAATGACCAAACATCATCTCGCGCGCCTGATAGTCGCCAATCGCATCAGGGGCATCGTAGAAGCTACTCACAAAGGGTAAGTCACCGTTAATCGCCACACCAGGCTCGCCGGTGTTGCTTACCTCAGGTCCAGGGCGACGTGCTTTTGGCTCAAGACGATTACCAATCAACAGCTCAGGCTGTAATTTGCGGATTAACTTGGCGACATCCAGTGCATGTTCCCGGGTCCATGAAGCCTCCCAGTTACCGTCAAACCAGATGGCTCCGACAGGCCCATACTGAGTCAAGAGTTCCTGCATGTGAGGTTTGAAGGTTTTCTCAACATAGTTGGTGAGGTCAGCACCTGCCTTCGGACTGTAGTCTTTATTCCACCAATCAAGTACCGAGTAATAGAGGCAAAAGCGAACGCCACCCTTACGACAAGCTTCTGCAACTTCTTTAGTAAAGTCGCGACCCCACGGGGTATTTAAAACATTATAGTCATAGGTCTTAGTACGGAACATCGCAAAACCGTCGTGATGCTTGGGCACAAAGACTGCGTAACGGATACCCGCGTCGTGAAATATACGAATCCATTCGTCCGCATTGAAGTTAGGGGGATTAAAACGCTTATAGAGCTGGTCGTATTTTTCCCGACCATACTCATTACGGCACCACGAAATTTCTCGTTCGATAATAACCGAAGGATTCCAGTGAATAAATACGCCGATCTTAGCATCACGGAACCATTGAGCACGCCGGTCAAATTGCTCCGGAGTCTCATTGGGGACCGATACATCAGCGGAGGCAGGCTGAGAGGCAGCCAAGGTAAGCCCGAGCAGGACAAGTAGGATACGCATAGGTTTGGGGTGCATAACCACTAAATACCATCTGAGGGAGAACCAGCCTAAAAATGGAACAAAGCACAGGATAAAAGGTAATAAGCCCATGGCTTTTGTGTGCTTAAAATGGCATCTCATCCTCTTAACCTGCTTGGCGTCTTGCGTGCTACATGGCGACACCCGTGCAGCCCCTTTATATGCCGATGAGCAACCTGACGTAGCTCATTTTGTTAACCGTGACAGACTGTATGATTTTTATGCCAAGCAAGCTCAGTTAAAGGACGCCTTGCTGCCTCCCTTCCCGGGCCTCGACGGGGGCATTTATGGTCATCAAGGTAACCAAAATGACCAAGTGACATGGAGAGATAGTCGCTGGGCCAAGAGTCATCACGGCAACCTCTTCTCGGGCGTTTTTACGCTTCCTAATTTAGTCTTAACAAAAGCTATCTGGGTTAAGTCTGGCGATCAGTGTGCTGTCTTTGACCCCATGACTCTACGATTTGCCGCTAAGTGGAAAGGTCAGCTCGTTGAACTTACAGATAAACGCCGAGGTTTCCTTTTGAGCCCCAAAGCCGGTAGCGAAGTCGTCGACTTACCTAGCTATTCTGGCCACAAGGGAACCTATCGTGGCTTTTACCGTTACGGTGAAAAAGTCATCTTCAGCTATCATCATAGCAGTAAAGATTGGCTCGAGAGTCTGGAGGATGGCGCCCGACCTCATGCAGAACTCAAACAGTATACCCAAGGCGGACCCGGGCGCTGGCCTGGATGGATAAAGACTCAAGGTAAACTCGGTAAAGGACCTGGTCACTTGATCGATACGGTTTCGATTCCTTTTGAGAATCCCTACGGAACCTTATTTTTTATTACCGGTATCGACTTTTTGAGTAACGGCAGGGCGGTTATCAGCACTATGACGGGTGAGGTATGGCTGGTTGATGGACTTTCGGGTAATTTAACTGATGTACGCTGGAAACGCTTTGCAACCGGGCTTCACCACCCTCTTGGCGTTAAAGTGCTAGAAGATAAAATCTATGTCATTGGACGTGATCAACTCACTCGGCTAGATGATATCAACGGCGACATGGAGGCAGATTTTTATGCCTGTGTTAGCCACGCCCACGAAAGTTCTGCCAATGGCCATGACTATGTTATTGGCCTGGAAGCGGATCGTTCAGGGAGATTTATTACCGCTTCAGGCAATCAGGGCGTTATTAGAATTACTCCGGGAGAAAAAAGCGTGGAAATCTTGGCCACGGGTGCACGAAATCCTAATGGCATTTCACTCTCACACGATGATCGTTTTGTAACCACTAGCCTGCAAGAGGGCACCTGGACACCTGCATCCGGAATTGCGCAGGTTGATCTTTCTAATCCAACGCGACCTCACTTTGGTAATAATGGTCCTCTGCGAGGACGCGTCGCTCCGCCCTTACTCCAATTACCCCGGGGAGAGGATAGCTCAAGTGGTGGGCAAGTTTTCTTAGGTCCTAAGGCCTGGCCCAAGCTAGCCGGAAATCACAACCTCATCTACCTCTCCTATGGTATGGGCTCGGTATGGATGGTAACACGACAAGAGGTAGGCACCCTTTGGCAAGGGGCTGCTATGCGCCTCACCGGCAGTCTACGATCTGGACTGCAACACGGCCGATTCAATCCCACCGACGGCCATCTATGGGTAACAGGTCTCAATGGCTGGCAGTCTTACACCCCGGATGATGGCTGCCTGCAACGCCTTCGCCCTTCAGACAGCGTCCCAATTCTAATCGGACACGAGGTGCGTGGTAACGGCATCTTGTTACGAGCCAATCGACCCCTTGTCTCGCGCGCAGCTCAAGCTCAAGCGCACTTTGCCCAATGTTGGAACTACGCCCCGCCCTCGCCTGGCTACGGCTCACCCGAATTCTCCGTTCGTAACCCCCGCCAACCAGGCCATGACCGGCTTACGATAAAATCCGTAACTCTACTTGAGGAGGGGTGCGCCGTGTTCATAGAAATCAGCGACTTGAGACCTGCTCATCAAGTTCATCTAAATCTACCTTGGTGGGATGAACGGAATGCCGATGTATTCTTAACCATTCATGCGCAGGCCGAAGATTTTACCGCAATTCCCAATTACCAAGCTCATGTGCACGCCGGGATGCCGATGGCTCCAGATGCCCAAAATCCGTCTGCCTTCAAAAGTGAACCTGTAAAGTGGGAAGAAGAGTTCTGCGGACTCCCTTCACGTGAAATTAAAATTCAAGCCGCTAGTGGATTACAGTTTAGCCCCGTGATCATGACCGCAAAAGCAGGCGAGCGGCTCAAACTCATCTTTAGCAATCCGGACTCTATGCCACATAACTGGGTTTTGGCAGCTAGCGGAGAAGCTGATAACCTTAACCGAGCAGCTGGTAAGCTTGCCGAGATGCCTGATGCATTGGCCCGTCACTATACGCCTGACCTGCCGAGCGTGCTCGCCCACACCCGCGTCCTACTTCCTGGTGAAACCTCCACCATTTGGTTTCAAGCCCCGGCAAAGCCCGGCGACTATACCTACTTATGCACGATTCCAGGACACGGAGAAATTATGCGCGGTGTCCTTCGGGTCGAATAACACGCGATAGCTGGCTTAGTTGACGCCACGCGGTAACTTAGAAAAATCAATACGAGGGGAGTCTCCCTTGGCAGGTATTGACAAGGATTGTCCGGGTTTACCTTCAGCATGTTGGAAACCACCCGTACGAAGCTCAATACTGTCACCAACGATACGATGACTAAAATCATTGCGACCCAGTTCGGCAGTGGCGCTGGTGTGCGCGGTGGTTAGACGATGCCACTTTCCAGCTTGGTCAGCTACCCAAAGATTACGGTAGCGGCAGGCACGCTCTTGGTCTCCTTGATGCCCTGACCAATCCTCTACAAATGAATAGAGGCCATCGAGACGTGCCACTGTCTGAGGGCGTCGGAACGAAGCCAGGAAACGCCAGCCCTCAATCCCTGGACCTGAGATCCATGAAGAAAAAATCGCAGCCGTACCATCGGGTACAACGCCGAGCAAGAAGCCATAGGTCTTTTTATCCTCCCAACGGAAATCAAGATGTGAGTGACCGCCAGAGCCTTCATGATCAAAAGCATAAGCATCGACCGCTTCGCCCTTGGCCGTGAGCGTGACAACTTTTTCGCGCAACTCTTCCTTCGTCTCGGATTTATCTTGGTTACGAACGTAGCCATTATCCCATAAAGAATAAATAAACCAACGGTCATCAGGTCGGCCTCTCTGGTATCGTACTTGGTAGCCAAAATAACCCTGTCCAAAACCTAAGACACAATGATAGGTAGCTTCAGGACCCGGCTCAGCCGTAGCCTCAGCGTAAGCCCAGCGTGCATCTACCCCTTGAGGTATAGGATAGCCGAAGTGAACCGATTGAGCGTTGCCGTTCGGAAGGGTCCAAAGAGTTGAGACCGCACGCCCCTCAAGCACGACACGCTCGAGGGCAATATCACCCCCTTTAGCGCGTAAGCGAATCAGCTGGGTGCCCTTCGTAACCCGAACGGCAGCACGAGCCGAGCCACCCTCGAGATAAGAGGGGAGCGTCAGGTTTGACGAACCCGTGTCGACCATCAACGAGCCCGCAGACTTTCCGAGTGAAAAGATCAAGGTGACCTCGCCTTCAGCGTCAGAGGAAACCGGGACACGAGCCTCTCCCCCGGCGCGGAGCGTAAGTCGATGCCAATTACGCGACGCACCCTTACCATCGTCGACATAGGCGGTGGCTAGAGGAAGGATGGCTGGCGAAGTTGCCGCAACACCAACCATGCGTAGCCCCGAGAGCTCAAACCCGCGCGCGCCTGGGGCATTGATAGTAAGACGTCCAAGGCCAGCTGAAAGTTTACCCTTACCCACAACGTGTTCAGTGAATGCGCCACTACCAACAATCTCAGCAGTGAGATTCAAGCCGTGGCCACGCACCTCAACTCGAGACTTACGACCCTTGGGTAGTTTACAGCGTACGATGATCTCAACTTCGCCCCCGACAGATTCAACGGGTAGCAGAATGCCTCTTTCATCTTCAAAACGCGCGATGCGACCTTCAGGTCCGACTGCGAACTCAGCGCCAAAGCGAACGGGTGTTGCTTGATCGACTCCGAGTGTGGAACCCATAGCAGCAACGGGAAAAATGAAGCAAAGAAGCCTGAAAATGGACATTACCCGAGGACAACTCCGAGCGTCGGGAGTTCCGATTAACTCTAAAATACATCAAAAAAATGCGATCGTAGAGGGGAAATCCTATTGAAGTCCCTTCAGTTGGTGGTAACTTTGTTAGACCTTGTCAGCCCCCAGACAACGCACGGGTTTTAGCTTGGTCTTGTCCCTCGCGGTCATGGCTTTGCTCGTCCTTGTCGTACTTAGTCTCGCGGGTTTTTTAAGCTTAGAATCTCGAGCTGCGACAGCCCGCTTAGCCGCCGCCCAAGGCCGATTGGCTGCCCTAGCTAGTCTGAGACTCGCGATAGCTCACCTGCAACAGGAAGCCGGAGCCGACCGACGTGTGACGGCAAGGGCCGACCTCACAGCAGATGCTACCCAACCGGGATGGGATTGGTCGACGATTCGTAACCCACTTTGGACGGGAGTTTGGCGCACCGACATACCGCAGCAGCCCCCCTCTTGGCTCATCAGCGGCAGGCATGACCGAGCAGCCGGATCGCAGTCCGTCTCGCTCAGCGGAGCGTCTGACTATGGTGCCAACCAATGGCTCCCTTGGCAGGCAACCGAGGAGTACTCGTCGACCGCCGCCGATGCGCTACCCATCCCTCTTGTCGGCAATAACTCAGCCACACCAAGTGAGGCCGCGACCGCCACCGACCCAGGACGACCCGACGGTCGCATCACGCTCCCCAGAATTGCCGCACCTGATGCTGGAGGACTCGGCTACGCCTATTGGATTGGCGATGAAGGTATTAAAGCTCGTGCAAACCTGTATGATGCACGTCACGCACCGGGCACTTCGGCAGACGTCGCTCGAGGTATGCTAAGAGGGAGTGGACGCGCAGGTATCAACGCAGTGCCAGGCTTCGAATCGCTGACTCCTGATTTGTCACTCATAGCCAACTTAACCGGTCACGCTGAACTCGGCCTCCCGGAGGTTATTGCCAAGGGTTACTCCGATGCTCCACCTACCGGGCTAGCTTCTTCTGCACTGCGTCACCGTCGCCATCGGCACGACCTGTCGTTTTGGTCCCAAGGACTGCCCGTCGATTCCTTTTGGGGAGGACTGAAGGTCGACCTCTCACAAGCCTTCGAGACGAGCGATACCGAATTCTTAGCCAGTGAGTTTGGGGAGGGACCAGGAGGTGCTACCCTGCTGTTCTATGAAATGAATCGGACAACACGAACCCAACCTCCATATATGGCATTTCAACGCGCGCAAAAAATCTGGATGCCGATTTGGGTGCCCGAAAATCTCTCGGATGCCTCGAATGCACGACCCTTCCGCTACGACGTCGCCGCACTTTACACCCACAACTGGCACGACCCCGACGACTCAACCCGGGGCTACGTCGCCCTTCGCGGGCCTACCTGGCTTCTTCTGCGCGACTACCATCGTCTCTATAAGTCAGTGGAGTGGCCGACGGCGAATACGCCGACACTACCAGCGCGCACCTTCTGGCCCAACGTGGTGCAGAATGAGCGCATGCAGCCCGGCGTGGGGGGAACCTTCCATTACAGCCACATCTTCAACCGGATGGATATTCCCAACAACGGGACCGAAAGGAGCGACCCCTTTGTCAATGATGTTAACGGCGCCGCCTTCCAGGCTAGTTCCTATACTCTCTCAACGCGCGCCGCCAGCAATGGCTCACTCGGTTCAGGCTGCCCCAGCATTAAGCCCGTACGCATTGCAGCCACTCCTTACATCTCGCGAGTTGCCGTGGTCTTCGGCGTGCAGCGACAGGGAACGGCCATGCGGCTGGTGTGTACGCCCGTGGTAATTCTGCACAACCCTTTCAACGTATCGATGGCGCTTCGTCGGATGAATACCACCGACAGCGCCGCGGCTCGACTATCCTTCCGTTTCTGGAACTCATGGATTTTTGACTTTGGCCTGCCCGAACGCCCCGTAACCGATCCTTTACGCTCCTGGAACCGTAATCTGCTGCAGCTGGCACAGAGTTCTGACTCCTCCTCCAGTACAGTAGAAAGTCTCCGCACCTATATTCCCCATGATACCGTACTCGCCCCCGGAGAGTTTAGAATTTTTACGCCACCTGCAAGCCAGCCCATTCCGTTTACACGCGTTGCCACGACTGCTAACACTTACGACTTTAACGGCGGCTTCTGGCTCAACATCCCAGGCCCTGATGGCTTCCCTCTGAATCTCTCCGGTGAGGCCATGACAGTTGGCCTCCGTCCGCAAGGAGCCTTCTACATTCGACACCTCATGACGAGCTGGCCTGGGGACTCAATCATGGAGCCTGCCACGGGTTGGGATGGGATTTACAACCGTAGTAGCGAACACACCGAGCTATTCGACAGCGAGATGAATGCTGCCCGCAACGGCACCGCAGGCGTCCGAACCTTCCCAGCCGGTTTCACTTTCCCCGCACCAGGCTCACCACCTCAGATCTTCGCTGTCATCGATTACTCCGTACGCTGGCCACGTGACCCACTGCCCTACCCCATCATGACGCACTCAAATCCGCTCGCCATGATGACACGAGGCGACGCCAACGGCTTCCCCCCCTACAACCCTTCCTTCGGTACTACCTACGCAACCAGCTCGCCCAGTTACCGTCTCAATCTTCGCTCGCCTAACACCTGGGGCGAGGCATTCGAGGCAGGTGACAGCGGAGGACAGTTAGGCTTGGGCGGCCTTTCCAACACCACCGGTCAAGGCGGCCAAACTTCCGCCGTACTGACCGCGGTTCCATTACGGGCCCCGCAGTCATTGGCTGAATACGCACACGCTAATCTGACGATGCGCGACCAAGACCCTCTCTACACTATAGGAAGCAGTTTTGCCTCACCCAATATACCCTTAGACAAAGTTGTTCACTATCGACCGACGGAAAACTGGACTGATGCAGATAGAACTTATCTGGCCAATCTCGCCATCTGGGATCGGTATTTCCTCTCATCGATTGCACCCGAAGTCGCGGCGGGAGGTTCTACGACTGCACGCTCCCACCAACAAGTGCTTACTGACTTCCTCGACGGAAAGACACCACTGGCTAACCCCCGTATACAATTATGGCGCGGACGCTTCTCCCCTTCAACCACCGTACGCACTGAAGCGCTCGACTGGAATAAAGTAGCTGGGCATTTAGTCGTCGAAGGCGCATTTAACATTAACTCAACCTCGGTCGAGGCATGGACAGCGGTGCTAGCCGCTACCAAGGGCGTACCAAACGGTGGCGACAGCTCGGCCGACACCCGCTTCCCTAGAACCGAGCGAGCTGGAGCCTCTGCCACCGCCGCGCCGCGATCGCCCTTCGCCTCGGCGACGAGTTGGAGCGGGTTTTCAGATTTAAATGACGACCAAATTCGACTGCTCGCTCGGTGTATCGTCGACGAAATCCGCTTCCGCACTCAATTCGTAGTTCGAACCCCCATCGACCGACAACTTAACAAGTCTGTAAATCTCGCCGATGAGCGCCGCTTCCGTGGCGCAACTACCGGCACGAAAGTAAATGTCCCAACCCCATTCCTCGGGCTTTCTCAATTCGTCAACCGCTTCCTCGACATCTCTACCACCGCTCCTGGCAGCACCAAAAACACCAAGCTCGCCCAAGCCAAGGCAGGATGTCTACAAGCGGCAATCTCCAGAGCCGAAGCAGACGGCGGACAACTCAGCAACCGTACCACGGCGGCCCCGACGATTGACCCAGGCAACTTCACTGCCCTCGATAAAGGGCCAGGACAACAGTCATGGTCGGTTAATCCAGCAGCCCTGGAGAGCGTCGATGCCGGCACTCGCCTTAGGACGGCCGATGTCAAAGAAGCCTCGAACCAAGCCCATGCTGCCCTTTTTGCTCCGGGCTCACTTCTACAACAGGACATCTTGGCCGCCATCGGTTCACATATCAGCGCGCGGTCCGACACCTTCGTCATCCGCGCCTACGGTGACATCCGCAGCGAAGGCGGCGAGACACGCGGTCGCGCCTGGATTGAAGCCGTAGTCCAGCGCACGCCTGACTACTGTATCACCACCGACGCTGCCCACGCGGATCCCGATTTGATACTGCCCATCAACAAGCAACTCGGCCGACGTTTTCGTATCGTCTCAGCACGCTGGCTACGCCCCGATGAAATCTAATCGTATGCGTTTGCTTGCTACCCTAATTTTATTGCCACTCGCAGTCGTAGCCCAACAAGCCGTGGAGCCGCCATTGATTTCTGCACGCTTCCGCCTGTTGGCGTTTTCGGAGCCAATCGACGGCGGATACACGCTGAAGAAAAATTGGTGCCCTTTGCTTATTACCTCGGACTTCCTGACTGCGGAACAATCTTATCGCGGCCCGGCGGACCTAACCATCCTACGAAAGACAGCCACCGGGTCGACTCAGCCAATCGCGAGCACACGGCTTACCGACGGCGCAAGACTCATCCTTCTACTCACGCCCGACGGCAACGGCGGGCAACGTATCGTACAAGTGGACGACGCGCCGGGTTCTTTCCCTCATGGCACGGTGCGCTTCTTCAACCTGACCGGCAATCGGTTAGGACTTAGAGTCGACGGCCGTTCAATCGTCATCGATGCCGGCGCTGAGACTGTCATCCGCCCCTCACCTGATGCCCGCGGCTATGCCTCAATGCAACTGATGACGCAGAAGAATGGCGAATGGGGTGTGGGCTATAACTTGAGAATTTTCTCCCAAGAGGATGTGCGGACCATCTACTTCGTGCTTCCAGGCCCCACCGACTCCCATGGGGTTAGCCTTAAAGGGGTCGAGGAAAGGAAGACGAAGGAAACTCCTGCAATAGACATCCCGGGCTCGAAACCTGAAGCAGCCGGACCGATCCAAAGGTAACTCATTAGGCAAGGCGCCAGTCAATGACCTCTGCCTGCGCCGTGCGACGACCTTGCCAGCGATTCCATGCTAGACGGACTGCTAAATCGATAGGCTTCCCCGCTGGAGGTGTACGTTCTGCCATGCGCCAAGCCACTAAACCAAGGCGGCGCCCTCCAGGTAAAAATAGCGTATGACGGAAGTTGAGACCTCCCTCGCCAAAGCGTTGTACATCACGATCGAGCGTCACCGCAGAAATTCCGAAGATAGGCTCAGGATTACCCTCGCCATAGGGTTGCAACATCTCGAGCTCATCGAGCAAACGGTCATCAACTTCTTCAGATTTAATCCAATGCGCAATTTCTATTCTATTCCCTTCGACCTTAGTGGCGGTTGCGAGTTGCGCGGCTATCGCGGCGGCGAAACGGGTACGAAATTCAGCTAAATTAACCAGAGGCATGCTGACACCTACCGCCATGGGGTGACCGCCGTAATTACCGAGCAAATCATGACAGGTCTGGAGGGCCGCTACGAGGTCTGTGCCTGGCACGCCGCGACCTGAACCTTTGGCAAGATCTCCTTCTTTACCCAAAACAATGACGGGGCGATTAAAGGTACGGCAGAGCTTACCCGCGGCAATGCCCACGACTCCGGGATGCCAATCGCCTTGGGCTACGAGTGCAGCAGCGTCGGTCAACGTCCCTAACTGCGCCGTAGCCTCTTCCGTAACATGCCGGTCAATCTCTTGACGCTCGCGATTGAGATTATCCAACTCAGTGGCAGCCGCCTGCGAAGCTTCAACCGTCGAAGCTAAAAGCAACTGCAAGGGCAGCGCGGCATCGGCGAGACGACCGCTGGCATTGATACGAGGACCGAGGCGATACGATACGTCGGTGGCGGAGAGTAATTGCCCGGGAATAAGACCGCTGACTTCAATTAACGCACGCATACCCGGACGACGTGCTTCCGATAAAAGGCGTAAGCCATGGGCCGTTAAAATCCGGTTTTCCTGCCGCAAGGGTACTAAGTCGGCAATGGTGCCGAGCGCGGCTAAATCTAAGTAATCTTTTACCGCCACGGCGGTACCACGTTCGTCACCCCGGAGACGTAGTACCTTTAACATACCATGGATGAGTTTAAAAACTAATCCTGCGGTGCATAAGCTCTGCCAGGGTGCATCGGCGGCATCAAAGACGCGTGGATTCACCATCAGACAGTCACGCGCTGGGCCATCTTTAGCCACGTGGTGATCGACAATTAAGACATCGATGCCATCGGCACGAAGGCGGGCGACTTCTGTGTGAGAATTCGTACCACAGTCGAGGGCAATGAATAAGTTGGGTTTACCGTCGAGGAGAATGCGATCAATAGCGGAAAGGGAGAGTCCATAACCATCTTCCATCCGGCGGGGTACATACGGTGTGGGTTGGGCGCCGAGTGCTCTTAAGGCATGGACTAAAGACGCCGAACTCGTGACGCCATCGACATCATAGTCACCCAAAATCACGATGCACTCCTGGGCATCAATGGCTTGAATCAAACGTTCGGCCGCAGCCCGCATGCCGCCGACTGCAAAAGGGTCACCGACTTGCGACAACTGCGGCCGCAGATGGCGCTCAGCCTCGGTATCGTCAGGTGTTAAGCTTGCAAGTAGAGCAGCCAAGGCGGGGCTTACGCCCAAACTCCCTGCGAGATAGCTAACGCGCGCTGCATCCGCAGCACGGTGATTCCAAGTACGCATAAGAGCTTAGACTTCCTCTGCTCCGGCTTCCCAGCTGTGCTTACGTTCGCGATCAGCATCTTCAGCCCGCTCACGCTCGCCACGGTGCCACCAATAGTAAACTGGGGCGGCAATAAAGAGGGAGGAGAAGGTGCCGACAATTACCCCGTAAACGAAGATTTCGCCGTAGAGACGGACATCTCCTGCTCCGAATGCCCACAAAGCCCCAGCGCTGGAAATCACCGTAATGGAAGTGAGCAAGGTGCGCGACAGAGTTTGATTGAGTGAGAGATGAATAATGTCCCTCAAGCTGCGTGTAGGCTGCGCCGCAAGATTCTCTCGGATGCGGTCAAAGACCACGATGGTATCGTTAATCGAATACCCCATGACCATGAGAATCGCCGCCACCATCGACGCATTGAATTGGCCGCCGAAGAGCACAAAGAGACCAACCACCATCAAGACGTCATGGAGTGTGGAAACCAGTGCGCCAGCACCGAAGCCAGCCTCAAAGCGTAGGCCAACATAAACGGCGATACCTAGTAAGGCTAAGACGAACGACCACAGGGCGTTCTCCACAATATGCCCGCTAATGGTAGCACCAATCGCCTGCCGCGAGAGGATTTGCTGATCCACGGGCAGGGAGCCAAAAAGTTCCGGAGTTTTTTCCCGTAGTGCGTCAACAATTGCGTTCACGTTGGTGAACTCAAGTTTGCCCTCATCACGCGTGAGTTCGGTCTCAATTCGAAGCGTGGGGGCACCGCCGCCCAAGGGGGCAACGCGCATAGCTGAGGTATCAGGAAGCCCAATTGAAGTCGCAATTTCCTGAATCCAACCGGTATCCACTTTAACATTTGGCGCCAAAGCTACTTCAACAGACTCGCCCCCGCGGAAATCCTTACCAAAGGCTTCCTTACCGCGGTAACCCAAGAAACCAAGGCCCACCACAATAAGAATCCATGAAACTACAAAGGATTTTCGGGCGTAATCAAGGAAGGGGATTTTCCGATTATTACGCGGGCCGGGGATACCGAAAGTTCGCGTAAGCCAGCCGGTGCGCAGGGATAATTCCTGCATACCACGACAAGTAACTAAGGCAGTGAAGAGTGTCGTAGCGATACCGATAGCGAGGGTCACACCGAAACCACGAATAGGACCCGTACCCATACTCATCAAAATAATGGCGGTGAGTAGAGTCGTGAGATTGGCGTCGACGATACTCCAGAAGGCACGTTCATAGCCAAGGGAGAGACAAGTCACGGGATCTTTACCTAAAGCCTTCTCTTCGCGAATACGCTCGAAGATTAAGATGTTCGCATCCACCGCCATACCCAGTGTGAGCACGAGGGCGGCTACGCCAGGCAGGGTAATAGTCGCCTGGAAGTAAGCCATGGCCCCCAATACCATCGCGAGATTGAGTAAAATACTCAGGAAGGCGAAGACGCCCCCCCAGAGGTAAAAGGCGACTAAGAAGATAATAACGAGCGCAACTGAAATACTCGAGGCTACGATCGAGCGCTCTTGTGCTTCTTTAGCCAACGAAGGACCGACTGATACAATATCGAGGGTTTTAAGCGGGAACGCCAAGGGGTTATTGAGCACATTGGCGAGCTCGCCCGCATCCTCACGTCCAAAACTCCCGGTAATAATTGCACCACCTCCGCGTAAGGCTTCACGTACGGTAGGAGCCGACTGCAAGACGCCGTCTAAGACGATACCCATTTGACCAACGGTGTTGGTGGCAGCATTAAGTGCAGCAATCCGACCCGTCATATCACCGAACTTCACCGTACCATCGGTGGTGAAGGTCATATCGACATACCAACTAAAGCCATCATTTGTCCGAGCCTCCGAGCGCGCGATGATATCACCCGTAGCATCGGGTCGCGTCCGAACATAATAACGGTTGAGAGTTATCTGCCCGGTTGCGCGATTGATATCACGCTCGGTCAAGACCTCATAGCGGGCCACAGGAGAATCAGGCACACGCGGGTTTTCAACCAAAGTTCGCGTGCTATTCTCAGGCTCAGCTTCACTAGGGCGTGCAAAACGGTAAACTTGACGAAACTCTAACTTTGCGGGCTTCTTAAGCGCATCAATAATGTCAGGATTATTGGCGGCATCGGCGCCCGGCATTTGAATTTCGAGTACACGCTCCCCCACCGGACGGATAATAGGTTCGGCCACGCCGTAGGCATTAATTCGACGATCCATTACCCGTACCGCTTCGTCGATCATACTCGCTCCGCCGCGCTCGGTTCGCTCGGTAAGAGTGCGTTCTGCAATCAACAAGCGTTCCTGGGCCTTAGCAGTGAGACTTGAATCGGTGCCAGCTTCGGCCGTCGCGATCGCTGCTTTAGCTTCTTCAACTTGACGCTCGGCATCTCGAATGGCGCTTTGCGTATCGACTTCGAGGGTGAAGGCCACGCCACCTTGTAAATCAAGACCGAGTTTGAGTCGGCCCTGTGAACGGCGCACCAGTTCCTTAAGTACTAAGGTATTACGCTTAGCCAGCTCTGGCTCACGAACAAAGGTCGTGGGGTCGAAGAAAAACGGGAGTAAGTCGATAACCTCACCCGTACCTTTACCCGCCGCTAAATCACGTAAGGCTTGATAGTAAGTAGGTGCCTTACGTTCTGCTGGTACACTTGCGTCTTGGCTAACATGGGCGGCAACCCGTGCACGGGCTTCTTGGTCGAGCCCAGTAAAGGTCTCGGCGTTTTGAATGACCGCGCCCGGTGCATAGGCATCGAGCGGGACAGTTTGAATGGGTGATACTTCGTAGATGGCCGCTCCCAGCGCAAGCAGGGAGACGACGATCTTCCACCAAGGGCGGAGCGTCATGGTCGGAGCGAGTCCGAGCTCAGTTAGAAGTTTCGCCCTGCAGAATGGCGGTACGGAGGAAGACGAGACGCACCCCTTCGGCAACTTGCACCGTGACCTTAGTATCGGCGATTGAAACCACTTTGCCGAAGATTCCACCCGAGGTCATCACCGCATCACCGACGCTCAATTCCGCTTGGAATTTGGCTAAGGCTTTTTGCTGCTTACGCTGCGGGGCGATTAAGAAAAAGTAAAAGGCCACAAACATGAGCACAAGCGGCAGGAGACCCATGAGGGAATCCGCGCCACTGGGGCCAGCGGGAGGTGTGTTAAGGAACAGGGTTTGGAGGGTGGGTTTCATGTTATTTTGCTTGGAAAGGAGGCTTAAGCATGGCGGTAGCTGTGACAAAAAGGCAAGCCCAGTCAGGTAAAATGCAAGGCGGATTGACCCTTAGGCCGTGACAGGTCAGTCTCCTGCTTTTCATGGAACCTCATTCCAAGGGTAGTACTGAGCTGCCCCCTGCCCCTTCGCTGGTTAAACCCGTTACCCTCGGGGCAGCGATTGCGACCTTGGGCGTGGTTTTTGGCGATATTGGAACCAGCCCCCTCTACGCTCTACGCGAAAGTTTTAAGGCGGCCTTTAATTTCGGAGGCAGCGTCCCCGTGGTCCCGATCCTTTCTCTGATTATCTGGTGCCTCATCGTGGTCGTGAGTGTTAAGTATGTGATCCTCGTAATGGAGGCACACGAAGAAGGCGAAGGTGGCGTCATGACATTGGTTTCCCTCACCAACCAGAATCAAGAAAATGCCCGACGCTGGACGATTCTTGTCGGGCTGATTGGTGCCGGCCTGCTTTATGGCGATGGCGTCATCACGCCCGCCATCTCAGTTCTCTCGGCCATGGAAGGTATCAAAGAGGCCAACGATCGACTCAATGGTCCCTTCTCAGCACAAACGCTCGCCACCTATATTCCTTGGCTCGCCATCGCTGTACTTATTCCCCTCTTTGCCATTCAGAAAAAAGGTACTTCTAAAGTCGGCGCCTACTTTGGCCCCATCACCTTAATTTGGTTTATTACTCTTGGAGCCCTTGGCGTGCTCTCACTGGTGCAGAATGCCAGCTCCCTGCCTGCCCTGCTCTGGGCCTTTAACCCCCTGGAAGGCTTTGGGCTCTTTCTCACCGAACCTGGTCTTGCCTTTGCTATCATCGGGGCGGTGTTTCTCGCGGTCACCGGCGCTGAAGCGCTTTATGCCGATATGGGGCACTTTGGTGGCCGCCCCATCCGCTTCACCTGGCACTTGGTGGTTCTACCTGCGCTCATCTTAAACTATCTCGGACAAGGTGCCTGGGTTATGGCTCAGCCTGGAGATGCGGTTAAAGATGCGCTGTTTAATCCCTTCTTCAACATGGCACCCAATTGGGCCCAGATACCGCTGGTTGTCCTTGCAGCCCTCGCCGCCATCATCGCCTCACAGGCCCTCATCTCAGGCGCGTTTTCGATGACCACCCAGGCCATCCAGCTTAATTACCTTCCCCGCATGCGCATTGAGCATACTTCGGGCGAAGAATCTGGGCAGGTCTATTTGCCGGTAGTTAATTGGATGCTATTTGCCGGCTGCACTTACGCGGTACTGCAATTTAAGACCTCTGAAAACTTAGCGGGAGCTTACGGAATCTCGGTGAGCTTAACCATGCTCTGCACCACGATTCTCTTTGCTGAATTCTTACGTCGTCGGAAGAAACTCGGAGTTGCTGCCTACATTTTTATGGCACCCTTCCTCATCCTCGAGCTGCTCTTTGTTACGGGTAATCTTCCCAAGATTCTTCATGGCGGCTGGCTTCCGCTTACGGTCGGCTTCTTTGCCTTCAATGTCATGTATATTTGGAACCGCGGGCGCTTGATGATGAAACGTAAGTTTGCGCTCGAGGAGCAAAAGGAGGTCTTCGATATCTTTATTGATAGTGTGGAGGATCGCTTCCATGCCGGTAAAATTCGCCGCGTGCCCGGAGTTGCCGTCTACATGGTAGGCAATGTGGAGTCGGTACCGATGGCGTTCGCCCATAATCTTAAACACAACAAAGTCGTGCATGAGCACATCTTAGTGATGACGCTTAAGGTCGACGAATACCGCCCGTCAGTACCGGCCCCTGAGCGAATCCAACTCACCTACCGCGTGCCGAATCCTGCACCTGCTAATGGCCGCGCCCAAGAACCTTTCCCGAAAGTCCTACGGGTCATCGGACATTACGGCTTCCGCGAACTCGGCCAAGTTGAGCCCGTACTTAAGGCGGCTTTTGATGACCTCGGTATTACCTATGACCCGATGCAAGTGACCTTCTTCCTAAGTCGTGAGACGATTGTGCGCAGTGAGTCAGAATCGAATCAGCTTCGCCTGCCTAAGATTGAGGAAAAAATCTTTGAGGTGCTGAATCGCAATGCCCTCTCGGCAACCGCCTACTTCAAACTGCCACCTGGCCGTGTGGTTGAGCTAGGCATGCAGGTGGAGTTGTGAGTGTAAGTCGAAGATACTGAGCGTTAGTTTCTCTCTAAGCTCTTTCCGAGCCCTGCTCTGCTTCCATGCGCAACTTCTGCAGCCCCTTCAAGCAGACCTATAAAAACCTGTTACTTTGAGGTCTTCCTTCGGCGAATCGCTGCACCGACGAGCGCTAGACCGCCGAGGATTAAGCCGTAGGTGGAGGGTTCGGGGACGGGAGTGCTGACGCTGGCGAGACGAAATCCAACGGAGTGATCGTCTACCGACGGGTCGATACCGTAGACGAGCGCAGAGTCCAGGCCGAAGATACCACCAAAAGCACCCCCACGAATCACACGTGACGCGCCGTCTATAACCTCGTCGCTCCACTCCCACACGTTACCTGCTTGATCGAAGGTCCCGTATGCGCCTGGAATTAGGCTGTAGTTGCCGACGTCAGTGGGAACGCCGGAGGTATAATTTGCATCTGACGTGGTGATACTGTCCTGCCCGTTCGCGTAAAGCGAGTAGGTCGAAGTCGTGCCATTGTAGTACGCTGCCTTGTACCACTCATCTTCGGTGGGAATGTACACTTGGGCCCCAGCGTTCACGAAAAAGATTCCGCTGGTCGCGCCATTGAGGGTGTAGGCTCCCGTCTCGGTGCTGCCGCTGCCTTGGCCATTCATCATCCAGTTGGCCATCCGCGCGGCATCAAACCAGGAAACATGGACCACAGGGCGATTGGCCAATTCCAAGGTCGCGCTGTAAATGAAGCTGCCGGAGCTGCCGCTGCGCACGATTCCCGTGCTCGACATGCTTGAGTTATAGAGCCCATAGCTATCGGTGAGGGCCACGGCATTGAGGAACGCGGCGTACTGGGCGTTGGTGACCTCGTATTTGCCGATCTGATATTCGTAGGCCACCGCACCGTAGCCATCGCCACCTGTTGCCCCATGGTTGCGATTGCTCGCTGACTGAGCGGCGTTTCCGGGGTTGCCGACGGTGACCCACTCGATGGCGACCGTCTGGGCCGATGCGCTAGCCGCAACAAGGAGCGCAAGCGAGAGAATACTGGGCATAACTTTGTGTTAATCAGTCCTTAACCAGCGTCAAGTCCGAGGTGCGGACCCGGCCAAAGCAAAGTCTCCACTAAAGCGTGGCCCGGTGGTCGAACGATACGGCTTTACTTGCTCCGACGGCGGCGAATCGCTGCACCGACGAGCGCTAGACCGCCGAGGATTAAGCCGTAGGTGGAGGGTTCGGGGATCGCTGTCATACTATAGGTCCCGGACTCATTAGTCATCATGTCGAGGCTGAACATGAATGTGCCATTCATCCCCAGCATCAGCGAATACTGGCCGTTGTTAAGGTCATACTTCATCGCCGTGACATTCCCACCACTGACCAAGTAGTCGTCATTCTGGTTTGGCAACGTGATGAAATCCACGCCAATAGGATCTTGGGGCTCCGACGGCGGCACTGTGAGTGGCAGCTGGAAGGTGCCCGAGAGCGTCGAGCCGGACTGCGTGCCAGTGAGGCTGTAGAGATTGTTGCCGAGACTGGAGATCAGGTAACTGCCAGCTTCAGTCGTGCTCATCATTTCGCCGAAACTGTAACTATTATTGCTTAGTGAGAGCCGGAGAAAAGAAATGCCTGAACTCAGATCGTACTTAAGGCCGGTCAACGCACCCGAGGTGAGCTCGTAGGCGTCATTCTGATTCGGCAAGTTGGTGAACGTGACACCGCCCACGGTGAACGAGGGGTTCGACAGTGCGAGGCCGGTACCGTCAAAGTAGTAAGTGCCGTTGCCGCCGGTGTTGCCGCCTCCATTGGTGATGCCTGCGCCAGAGATGTTAAGCGAAGCCGAGGTCAGCGGGCTGCCGCCTTGCAGGAAGTCATATGCACCGTCGGTACCGAGGGGGCCAGCGAAGACCACCGTGCCAGAGAGCGTATAACCGCCTGCGGTTCCGGAGACCTGATAGGTCAGCGAGGTAGCAACCGCCTGGGCTGCAGTGAGCAAGGCGGCCGACATGAGCAGTTGGTTGCGCATAAAGAAATCACACGCCCCGCCCTGCCACTATACAAATCAATTTT
>CAZEDB010000003.1:0-100429 GCA_964510855.1 uncultured Enterobacteriaceae bacterium
TTTCGTTCTTCGTTTTTCCTATCTACTCTTACATTTCATTTCCGAAAAACCTACTTCTTCTCCTTAAAGACCAAGGACTCTGAATTCAGGCAGTGGCGCTGTCCCGTTGGAGGGGGGCCGTCTTCGAAGACATGCCCGAGATGGCCATCACAAAGTGCGCAGAGGATTTCCACCCGAGTCATACCGTGACTACGGTCGACCAAGGTAGCGACATTCTCAGGAGCTACCGGCTGAAAGAAACTCGGCCAACCGGTACCCGAGTTAAATTTAGCATCCGACGAAAAAAGCGGAAGGTCGCAACAGGCACAGTGATAGATGCCGGTTTTCTTATTATCTAAAAGGGTGCCACAGAAAGGGCGTTCCGTACCCTTCGAGCGAAGAATGCGAAACTGCTCAGGTGTGAGTTGTGCGGCCCATTCGGCATCCGTCTTAACTACCTTGGCGATTTTTTGAGGAGCCATAACACCTCCCTTACCATCGCTTAGGCAGACGGTTACGTGAGTGGCTTCAGGATGATGAGCAGACATAGGAGAAGGGGTCTTGGGGCTGCGATCACAGGCAACCAAGAGAGGAAGCAAGAGTAAGGGCGTATAACGCACGAACCTCAAGATGACCTAATGAGTGAAGCCGTCAAACGGGATAGCCCAAGAGGTTTTAAATTACCCACCGAGGGCGCAGTAGCTAAGCCTTAGTGGGCGTGCTCGTCGTCGGCATGGCCACTACCACCTAAGAAGGCAGGGAGCAGCAAGACACCACCGGCAATCGCCACCAGCCACCAACTCGAGCCTGAGGCTAAGCGCCCGGAGCTATGTAACAGGAAACTAAAGGAGACGAAGGCCATCAAAGACCATGCACCTAGATGGGCTGCGGTTAACCACAGGAGCCCACGTTGCCCGGCATCAATGAGACGGCGCTGAACCGCTATAGAAAAGTAGCCGGCAAGCATAAGGCTCCAGGTAATGGCAAGGAAGGCTTCAAAAGGGAGCCAAGTCTGACGACCAAAGGCCACCGAGTCTGCGTAAGCTTTTTCTCCCGCAGCTTTGGCCTTGGCTTGGACCTCCGCCTTAGCCGCTTCCGTCGTAGCCTTTGAACCCTCAGCAGCAATCACCGCGAGCGCAGCCTTCTCACCCTCTTTCTGGGCATGGCCAGCAGGTAGCTTAGTTGCCATCACGTAATGACTAACCGAAGCGAGCCCCAGACCAACAACGGCTAAGAAAACCATTTGTAAGATGAGGCCAAAACGGCCGAGGGGCGAACGGGTATCGAGGGAGAAGGTGGTCATGGGCTACCCCAAAACCTAGGAGCAGCACCCCCTCCTGCAAATCCAAACTTGGAAACCCCCTTATAGCCTGCGTGATAGCACTATGCAACTAGGTCGACCCCCTCAGACGGTGCTCTTTGACCTCGATGGCACCTTGGTCGACAACTTTGACGCCATCGCATTGGCGGCTAACCAAGTTTTCGAGATTATGGGGCTGCCCCAGCAATCTAAGGCGACCATCTGCAATTCGGTTGGGGGAGGTGCCCTAGGCACCATGGCCCGTTTAGTTGGCGAAGGAAACGCAGCCACCGCCACTCGGCTTTACTTAGAACACTTCCCTTCGGTTATGCTCGAAGGGGTGCGGGTGTATGCCGGAGCTCGCGAACTCATAAAAGCGCTACGAGCACAAGGCACTACGGTCGCCGTCTTAACCAATAAAGATCATACCAACTCGCTCAAACTTTTGGCCCACCTCAAGATGGATAGCGAACTCGACGGCATCTTTGGCACCAACGCCGTGCCTTGGCGCAAACCGGATCCCGCTTTTACTCATTATGTTTTAGGTAAACTTGGTAACCGTAGTGCGGCGGGGACGGAAATGATTGGCGACTCGCCCTTCGACATTGCCACCGCACGCCAGGGAGGTCTGGCCGCAGCACGCGTGGTGGCCACTGGCACGCACTCGCTGACAGAACTCGCCGAATACAGCCCTGACTCGGGCCACCCTGATTTGCCTACGCTGGCTCGTGAAGCGTGGGGGATGGAGGTCGGGTGAGGAGATAAGTGGGGTAGAAGGTAGAAAGTAAAAAGTAGAAAGGGTTACATTTACCATAACCCAAAAATGAACCCTTTCCCTTCCCTTTTAAGGATAAATTCTTAATTTTAAATTCCCCGCCCTACCCCCTTTCGTTTTTCGTTTTTCGCCTCCTTTTAACCTCTCCCCTCTTTTATTTTTTAATTCTTAATTTTTAATTTTCCCACCCCCTTTCGTTCTCCTTTCTACTTTTTACTTTCTACCTTCTACTTCCGCCCCACCCCATGCCCGAATCCCCTCGCGACGAAATCCTACGGCTACGTGCCGCGGTGCTCCGTCACGAGGAGCTTTACCGCAAGAAACACGCGCCCGAGATTTCAGACTTTGAATTCGACCGTATCGTGGATCGCCTTCAGGAACTCGAAGTTGCCCACCCTGAATTCGCAGGACCCGACTTAGGTATCGGCGACGACCGTAGTGAAGGCTTCGCTCAGCGGGAGCATGCTGAGCCGATGCTGTCGCTCGATAATACCTATGACGCTGAGCAGTTCGCCGCCTTCGTTGATCGTCTCGCCGCCCGACTCGCCGGAGAAGATCTCGCCTTAGTCGTTGAACCCAAGGTCGACGGCGTGGCTATTTCGTTAACCTATGAGAACGGCGTCTTTACCCGAGCGGTGACTCGGGGCAATGGCTTCAAAGGCGATGATGTTACCGCTAACATTGCTCTGATTGCTGACCTCCCCCGCAAACTCAAAGGCGCCCCTGCGCTTCTTGAGGTGCGCGGCGAAGTCTATATGGAAACTGCAGAATTCGCCCGGCTAAATGCTGAGCGCGAAGCTGCCGGCGAACCACTTTATGCCAATCCCCGCAACCTGGCCGCGGGCACCGTTAAACTCCTCGACCGCGAAGAAGCTGCGCGCCGTCGTCTCAGCATCGTCTGCTATGGCCTGGGTGCCTGTCAGCCCGCAGCCTTTAAGACCTTGGGTGATTTTAATGCGCGCCTTAAGGCTTGGGGTTTCCCGACCTCGGACCTCTTCACGGTCGTCAACGGGAAAAAGGCCGCACTCAAAGCCATCGAGCATCTCGATACTGCCCGTCGCGGTCTGCCCTACCCGACCGATGGCGCAGTAGCGAAACTCGATCGTCTCGACCTACAAGCACGCGCCGGCGCGACGAGTAAGTTCCCGCACTGGGCCGTAGCCTTCAAGTTCCCGCCCGACCAGGCCGAAACCCTCCTGCGCGCCATCAGTATGCAGGTAGGACGCACAGGTGTCATCACGCCCGTAGCTGAACTTGAGCCCGTGCTTCTTGCCGGTTCGACGGTTGCGCGCGCAACCTTGCACAACGCCGACGAAATTCTCCGCAAAGACATCCGCGAAGGCGACACCGTCCGTATTCAAAAAGCTGGCGAAATTATCCCCCAGGTACTCGGCGTGGTACTCGAGAAACGCCCTAAAGACGCTAAGCCCTTTAACTTCGAGGACCGCCTGCGCGAGCTCGGCCTCGATGCCGCCCGCGACGCTGATGAAGCCGCCTACAAGTTGCGCGCGCCGAGCCGCGACATGAAAGTCCGGCGCCTGGTTCACTTCGCCTCCAAGCACTGCCTCGATATCGATGGCTTAGGCGATGCCGTCGCCGAGCAACTGATTGATTTAGGATTGGTCGACGCTCCAACCGATGCCCTTTCACTTAATGCAGCACACTGGGGACTACTCGATAAGTTCAAGGAGAAGTCGGTCGATAACATGATGAGCGCGCTCGAAGCCGCGAAGTCACGCGAACTTTGGCGCGCGATTCATGCTCTCGGTATTCCCAATGTGGGTATGCAAACTGCCAAAGATCTTGCCCGCCACTTCAAGTCGCTCGACGCCCTGGCACACGCGAAGCAGGACGACTTACTCATCACCACCGTCGGCACCAAAGGCGGTATAACTCAAGAGTCTGTAGTCACGGGTATCGGTGCCAAAGTTTCTGAATCCATCCTCGCCTTCTTTAGTGACCCCAATCATCGCGACTGGCTCGCGGCCATGCGTAAGGCTGGGCTCAATCTCGAGGACAGTGCTGCAGCTGCTGCCTCGGTCGCTGGCGTCGCGGGCAAAACTTTTGTCCTAACGGGCACGCTACCCGTGCTCTCACGCGACGAGGCCCGTGACATGATTGAAAAAGCCGGCGGTAAGGTCTCGGGTAGCGTAAGCAAGAAGACGGACTACGTCGTCGCCGGCGAGGAGGCAGGATCGAAGTTAGATAAAGCCCAAGAACTCGGCGTCACGGTCATCGACGAGACAGGGTTAAAAAAACTGCTAGGGTCTTAAGGAATTTATTTTGGCTGACTTGGGTAGGGAGGTTTCTCCGAAACCGCCTAACGCTATCTGGCTAAAATAGTATGACCCCTCACTTCGCCTGAATCGCCTTCGCGGCGGCCTTGGCGAGTTCAGCGGCACCAGCAGCATTAGGGTGCACCGTGTCTGCCAGCATTCCGGGCTTATTCGCTAAGGCAGCATTCATATCGATAACCTTACAACCGAGAGACGAGGCGAGCTTGTCGATGCGCGGACGGAGCTTACGCAAGGTGCCCTCGTAAATATTACCGGGCTTATCGGGACCAGGCGACGGACGACAAAGAAAAATCCTTGGCTTAGACTTTAGTTTCTTAAACGACTCAACCAAGGCGCGGTAATCGGCCTCAAATTCCTTTTCAAATTTCCAGTTCTGGGGCTTGGTATCATTAGTGCCTAACATAATGATCACGATGTCGGGCTCCATCGCGAGGGCCTCTTGATAAGCCTTCTCCTTGATGTAGGGTTTATCTCCCTTGCTTAGCAGGGTGCGCCCACTGACGCCGAAGTTACCAACCTTGTAGCCTTCGCCCAACAGAGCCTGAAGCTGCGAGGGGTAGGATTTACCAGGCTCGACCTTGAGACCGGCGGTAATGCTGTCACCGACACAGGCTACCTTGATGGGCTCGGCGGCGGACAGGGCTACAAAGCAGGCAAGGAAAAGGGCGAGGATGCGCATGGGGTAAGATAGATTCCAAAGGACAGAATTCAAAGGAAAGGAGAAAAAGGCTTAATCTGATGCATCCAACAAAAAGCCCCGCTGGCGCGGGGCTTATTAAAAGCAAGCGACGCTTTAGGCCTTCTTGCGACGGCACATAGCCGCACCCGCCAGCGCCAAGCCACCAAGAATCAAGCCGTAGGTGGAGGGTTCGGGGATGGGGGAGCCAGTGATGGTAACTATGGGGTCAAAATTTTGGTAAAGATAGGAATCATAAGTCCACTGCCCAGGGCTGAAATTGCTGAATGCGTACCCAGACAAGAATGAACCTGAAGTCGGGCCCGAAAGAATGACCGTCTGACTAGATGTTACCGTAATTTGGTTTGATTCACCCCCTGTAGTCGAAAATCCAAAAACACTAAATGGACTGAAGTAAGTGAAATTGAATTCGGTTAAAGCCTTAGAAACATTCGTGATCGTATTGGTGATGAATAAACCCGTGTTGATCCCCGTTTTGGTAGGAAGATCTGAATTAACACCGGCATAAGCAGAGCCACTAATCGACATGTTAGCGTTTGAAAAGACGCCCGCAGCCCATACCATACCATACATTGGCAAGCCATCGACACTGGAATAAGTCGGCGTGCCCGTATAGCTCCAAGAGAAGAGGGAATCAGCCCCACCGTTAGCTGGCGAAATAATGAGATTAAAAGAGGCGTCATTGGCAGCCGAAGTGGTCGCGGATGCGAGGGCAAAGGCGGCAATGAGGAGATGGCGGGACATAAGATTAAGCATAAGTGAAATTGAGCACTTGAAAGCCTAAAATAAAACCAGGGGAGAGCAAACGAGCGCGAGCGAGTTCTCGCCCGCTAACACAGCTAATACCGCTAACTCCACCTCGATCCGCTCGACCAGAGGTTGCGTAGCAACCTCCCTACCCAAGACAGCGGTCAACCCAGTGGGTCACCCTACCAAGGCACCCAACAAAAAGCCCCGCCGGTGCGGGGCTGATTGAGGCGCTGGGATATCCTTAGGCTTTTTTGCGACGGCGCATAGCCGCACCCGCCAGTGCCAGACCACCGAGGATTAAACCGTAGGTGGAGGGTTCGGGGATGGGTGCGCCGCTCACAGTTAAGACAGAATCGTAATTATAAGCGCTATCAGGTAAATTATCGGTCCACTGACCTAGGTTGAAATTAGAAAAAGGAATTCCAGACAATACAGCAAACGTAGGAGAACCCGAGAAGGTAACTGACTGGCCCGGCGCTATCGAAACTTCAGAGTAGGTGCCGAGGAAGGCAAGGTTGTTGGTGAAACCAATAACATCTACGTTGGAAGTCTGAAGGGTGGTGGTATTGGTCAGAGTTCCAATAGGTGTTACGGAAAGAAAAACCGTGGAATTGGAAAAATCGGTATTAGTAGACCATCCGAAACCACCAATAGAATGATTAGGATTAAGACCATTATAGGTGAAAGTAGGGGTACCCGACTGACTCCAAGTGAAAAGCGAGTCAGTGCCGCCATTTGCGGAAGTAATGACGAGATTAAAGGTTGCAGTGGTTTGCGCAGAAGCGGACGCAAATCCGAGAGCAAGGGCAGCGGGGAGGAGGTGGCGGAACATAACATCGTGATAAGTATATAATAGACAAAGTAAACCCTTATAAAGCCTCAGGTAGGGCCAGCCCTCTGGGCGGGCCGCAGTCGACCCTACCTGAGGCAAACGAGCGCGAGCGAGTTCTCGCCCGCTAACCCGCTAACACCGCTAATACCGCTAACTCATCTCGATCCGCATGCCCGGAGGTTGCGTAGCAACCTCCCTACCCATTGCCGCGGCGGTTTCAGAGAAACCGCCTTAGCCAGTGTAAATCCATGATCGCACCTAGGTAATCAACCCTAGTTGGGCAGACTCGCCCTACAACAAGGGCGGCAAATAATGATGAACATGAAACCCCCGTCTTCGAGTACCCGGCCTGTTGACATGTGGCACGATTGTGGCTACATTTTTGATATGACTAAGACCACCACCATTCGCGCCCGCATCGAGCCCAAGCTGAAGGCGGAGGCCGAGGCCGTGCTCGCCAAGCTCGGCCTGACGCCGTCCGACGCCATCCGCCTGCTCTACCACCAGGTGAAGCTGGCCAAGGCCCTGCCCTTCGAGATCGCCATCGAGCGCAAGCCCAACGCCGCGACCCGCAAGGCGCTGCGGGACAGCAAGCAGGGGATCGGGCTGCGGCGTTACACAAGCTTCAAGGACTTGCTCAAGGACTGCGGCATTCGATGAGGACGGTCTTTCACAGCGGGGGCTTCCGAAAGGACCTCCGTCTGATGCATCGCCGGGGAAAGGACCTTACCCGGCTTCAGGCCGTGCTGGATTGCCTGGCCGAGGGTAGGCCCCTGCCTCCCAAGATGCGCGACCATCCGCTAAAGGGGGAGTTCGCCGGTTGCCGGGAATGCCATATAGACCCGGATTGGCTTCTCATCTATCGATGGGAAAAGCCCGAGGGCGTGCTGCGACTGGAACGCACCGGGACGCATTCGGACCTCTTCGGCTGACCCTTGGCCGTGGACAAATCCCCCGGGCCGGCTACGCTAACGATCATGCGATACCCCGCCCTGCTCGCCCTGCCCGTGGCCGCTCTCGCCCTCATCGGAGCCGATGCCCCGACTGCCGAAACTAGCGCTTCACCCGCGAAGCGCGCTTCCGAAGGGAGCAGTTGGGAAAAGGCTTACCCGCCTGCACAAAAAGGGATGCGTCGCGTGGTGATTCACCTCGAGGCCAAGGCGAATGAAGACGACTGGAAGGTCGAAATCATCGTAGGCAAAATCATCGAGACCGATGGCGTGAATCGCTATGGTATCGGTGGGGCGATCAAAGAAGAAACCGTTCAAGGTTGGGGCTACACCTATCTCATCGCAGAACCCAAGGGTGTATTCTCAACTCGGATGGCTCCACCCCCAGGGCAACCTTCGGTTAAGGCTTTAGTCTCGATGTCCCCTTTCGGACCTTTTCGCTATAACAGCAAACTCCCCGTCGTAGTCTATGTGCCCGACGACTGCGAAGTGCGCTATCGCCTCTGGCAAGCTAGTGCAGCCGAGCTTGGCACCGACGGCTAAGGTCTCAAGCTGCGTTGGCATCTTTGGTCTTTAGTCCGAGACCTACTTCGACTTCATAAGTTGGGATGACACGCCTGCTCCTGCTCGACTGCGACTCCACCCTTTCAGCGGTGGAAGGCATTGATGAGCTAGGTCGGCTACGCGGGCCAGCAATCTTTGCGGAAGTGGAGCGCATGACAGCTGAGGCGATGGAGGGCGGCACTTCGCTTGAGACCATTTTTGCGCGACGACTCGAACTCATTCGACCGACACGAGCAGAAGTCGCGGGCCTTGCCCAAAAGTATCTCGAGACCGCTGAACCCGATGCTACCAACGCACTCAACCGCATTCGTGCTGCTGGCTGGCAGATTGCGATTGTGAGTGGCGGCTTCACTGAAGCGATTTTACCTTTAGCAAATGCACTCGGTATAAAACGGGTCGAAGCTGTGGGGTTACACTTCGATGCTACAGGCGCGTACGCCGGCTTTGATACTCAAGCACCGACGGCTCGTTCACGCGGAAAAAATCTTGTGGCCCAAAAACTTCGCGCGGAATTCAAAGCTACTGAAGTCGTGATGGTGGGTGACGGGGCCAGTGATTTGGAAGTTAAAGGCGACGCCGACCGAGTGATTGGCTTTGGTCGCTACGCGGTGCGAGCTAAGGTCAAGGCAGGCGCCGATGCCTTTATCATGCGGCTCGCCGATTTACCTGCCTTACTCGGCGCCTGATTAAACCAATCCTAGCAACTGGCGAATCTTCCGTCGACGGTGGGCAAAGATTTTTTCAACTTGGCGCGAAACCCAAGGATAAGCGACTTCACCTAAAGGCCAAAGCGGCAAGCGGTAGAGAACTTCATCGTCCATCCGCGTCTTACCCCCTTCATCATAAAACAAATGGGTGTGATGCCAGAAGGCATACGGACCTTTAAGTTGTTCATCAACAAACCCGTGGGGCGGATCCCAATGCGCAATACGCGTGCGCCAGCGAAATGCTAAACCATGCAACTTGAGACGATAATCAATCAGGGCACCTTCACGCATCTCAATGGGTTGGCGGGTCAGAATTTTAAATTCTAATTCACGTGGGGTAATCGCCTCTAAATTAGCAGCATCGGAGAAAAAGGGGAAGACCTTCTCGACCGGGAGAGGCAGGAGCTCGGTAGCAAAAAAGCGATGGGTGCCGCGAGGAAGTTGGAGGGGCTCGGCCAGTTGCTTACGCCGGTGAGCCGCGAGGATTTTACTGTAGTCAGCCACGGTTGCAGGCGACATTGGGCATAAAACCGAGGGGTCAAAAGCCAAAAATCAGCTATCCGGCCCTATCTCACCAATCCGCCTTGCCCCCGGAGGCTGGACAGCTTTCCTCAACCACCTGCCCCAATGTCCACTTCACGCTCACGCTTCCGCACCTCCGGCGCCTTCGGCAACCCTAAGCCAAAACAAATTGGCTTCGTACCCAAAGCCGCCACCAAAGGTCCTGCTCGCCGCAAGTTCAACATCGCGCACGACAATGACCTGGGACAAAAATGGTCGGCCTACACCGTTGCCACCCGCCTGCTCCCCGCCGATAGCATGAAAGTTAAGGTGGGCGAAGAAGCCGAAGCTGAGCGCCGCAAAATCATCATGGGAGCAGCAAATATTTCCCGACTGATGTGGAATGCGTCTATCTTAGGTCAAAAAGGTGAGGATGACGCCTTTGCCGCTATTTCAGCCCTCAAAGACCCCAAGACGGGTAACTCGGTAGCGCCTCCGCCTGATGAGATCCGCACCCTAATCCGCGAGATGGTCGAGCTTAAGAAAACCCTCTTCCCCGAGGAAAAGCGGGTTATTATGCAATATGAGTGCGCCTTTGAAGACGACTCCTTCCGCTTCCGGGTCAATGGTGCCGTGCTTGACCCTTCGGCGGCTCAGCGCCCCGAAGGTTCTTCGATCTAAGCGGGTTCGCTTGCCTCTGCTGGTCGGGCAGTTGGAATGGCGTCATGAGTTCCCTTCTCTTTCGCCAAGCCGAGGTTGTTAATGAGGGCAAACGCCTCGTGGCCGATGTCTTGGTCCGCGACGGTCGTATCGTTGAAGTCGGTTCGGTTAGCGGTAGCGCTGACCGCGAAATCGATGCGCGCGGGAAGTTACTGCTCCCAGGATTAATTGATGACCAAGTCCATTTCCGTGAACCCGGCCTGATGCACAAAGGTGAATTGGCCACCGAGTCGCGGGCGGCGGTGGCGGGAGGCGTCACTTCCTACATGGAGATGCCGAACACCATCCCCAATGCGACCACGAACGCGCTCCTAGATGCTAAGTTTGAGCGCGCCGCGGCGGTCTCGCCGGCAAACTTTTCCTTCTTCTTAGGAGCTACACCCAATAATGTTGATGAAATCAAGGCCCTCGATGTGCGAAAAGTTTGCGGGGTAAAAATTTTCATGGGCTCATCAACGGGGGATTTATTAGTCGATCAACCTGCCGCCTTAGAGCGAATTTTTGCCCACGCACCGGTACCGATTGCGACCCACTGCGAAGACAACCCGATGATTAAAGGCGCTGAAGCTGCGGCCCGAGCCAAGTGGGGTGAAGATGTCCCAGCCCTCGAACACGCCCAGATTCGTGGACGGGAGGCCTGCTATAAGTCGACCCTTATGGCTATTAGCCTCGCGCGCCGCACCAACGCCCGGCTCCACGTTCTGCATATCACCACGGCCGACGAGGCTTCGCTATTCTCCCCTGGCCCCGTCAAAGGCAAGCGCGTCACTGCTGAAGCCTGCGTGCATCACCTGTGGTTTGATGACCGGAGTTATGCTGCCTTAGGTCACCGCATTAAATGTAACCCCTCGATCAAAGAGCCTGCCGACCGGGCTGCGATTCGCCGAGCGGTTGCCGAAGGTCGCATCGATATCATTGCCACCGATCACGCTCCCCACACTGCAGAGGAAAAAGCTCAGACCTATTTTAAAGCGCCCGCAGGCCTGCCCCTCATTCAGCACAGCCTACTCATCTTACTCGACCTTTGGAAGCAAGGCGTGCTCACGCTCGAAACCTTAGTCACGCGTGGATCTCATGCCCCCGCCGATTTATTTGGTATCGTTGACCGCGGTCGTATCCGCCCCGGCATGTGGGCTGATTTAGTTTTAGTAGATCCTAATCAACCTACCCTCGTGACGCGTGAAAGTTTACTTTTCAAATGCGGCTGGTCGCCCTTCGAAGGTCACACCTTTAGCAGCTCGATTCAGCTTACCGTGGTAAATGGTAACATCGTCTACGAAAACGGTAAGCTTCGTGAAGATGCACCACGTGGGCGGGCGCTTGAATTCCTGCCGAACCGTCGATGAGTGACTTTCGGCTCCTGCATACTGACCCAGCTTCGGCGGCGCGGCGGGGCGAACTGCGCACCAACCATGGCACGATTCAAACGCCAGTCTTTATGCCAGTGGGCACACAAGGCACGGTTAAGGGGCTAACCCCTGGGCAGGTAAAAGATACCGGCGCACAAATCATTCTAGGGAATACCTACCACCTAAATCTTCGGCCCGGACGGGAGATTCTGCGTCGAGCAGGTGGGCTACATCGCTTCATGGGCTGGGATGGCCCCATCCTAACCGATAGCGGCGGGTTCCAAGTTTTCTCCCTCGCTAAACTTCGTACCATTAGTGACGAGGGCATTCGCTTTCAGTCTCACCTCGATGGCAAACCGCTACTGCTGGATGTGCGCGACTGTCTGGACATCCAAGATGCCATAGGGTCCGACATTGCCATGGTGCTTGATGAATGTCCGCCCTGGCCCTGCGAACGCGTCGCCTGCGAGCAAGCCGTGACACGCACCCTTCGCTGGGCTCGGGAGATGCTGACCCTAGCCCAAGACACTGGCTTCTTAGCCTCAGGCCGACATCTCTTTGCCATTAACCAAGGCTCCGTCTTTGAAGACTTAAGAATTCGCTGCGCCGAAGAACTCGGTGCCCTGGGCTTCCCAGGTCATGCCATTGGCGGAGTTTCAGTGGGTGAACCCGAAGAAGAAATGCTGCGCCAAGTCGGCATCGCCGCCCCGCGCTTACCCGCCAACAAGCCACGCTATGTCATGGGCGTAGGCACCCCTACTCAGTTGCTGAAGATGATCGCCCAAGGGGCCGATATGTTTGACTGTGTTATGCCCACACGCTTGGCCCGACATGGCTGTGCCTTTACCCCTACCGGTACCCTCAACTTAAAGAACGAACGCTTTAAGGACGATCACACTCCCTTGGTTGAGGGCATGGATAACCTTACTTGCCGACAATTCACCCGAGCCTACTTGCGACATTTGGTTCAAGCCGGAGAAATGCTGGGAGGGACCTTACTTAGTCTGCATAACCTCCACTTCTTTGCCGACCTCATGAGCCAAGCCCGGCACCATTTGGAGCAAGGTGATTTTACCCCCTGGTCGCGGGCTTGGATTGCCCGCTATGAGGAAGGCCAAGCAGCCGAGGGCGATGTCTTACCCGCCCTCGAATCCTAGCTTTTACTTGCCCCCTCGGTCGCAACGAGGTTGCCTCACTTTCCGTGGTTAGGGTCGCGTAGCTCAGTTGGTTAGAGCGCTACATTCACATTGTAGAAGTCACAGGTTCGAGTCCTGTCGCGACCACCACGTAAGGTTAAACCCCTGCCCCTAGGGTAAGCTTTTAGCGTTGCTACAGACCTGTAACTTTATTATATTATTATATAACACTTTATTCTCTTAAAAAGTTAAATAATGTTCCAATCTCGCAGGCCACTTACTTTAACCCATGGCCACGCCTGCTAAAAAGAAAGCCTTAGACTGTCCTTTTCTTGAGGAAATTCGCCTAATCCATCGCCGGCGTTGCAACTGCCGGCTAGACCGACGTACCGATTTTTGGCTACGCTACGGGGGCGATCGACTGGAGATTAATCCTAGTAGCTTTCACACCAGTGTCGCCCGCTGGTTAGCCAATGCGGGCTTAATTGAATCGGCCCGGGTTGAGGATGTGGCAGCGGCACTTTACTGCTTGGGCGTCACGAATTCTAATAATCTCCTGCAAAAAGTTCGTCAGGGTAAGATTGATGTTTTTGGGATTGGTAAAGACGGCCGAAGAAATGGTAAGGGTAAATCTGGGGCATGAAATCTTTCCTACTCATTTTGATTTTTCAAATCACGGCACTGGGTGCAGCGCCGAAAGATACCTCGCGCTCCGATTCGCAATCGAAAGAGAAACCTGCCCCAGCCAAACCCGTCACGTTTCGGACCACGCCCGATGGAGCGTTTCGCGGCAATGATGGCTCAACCGTCCGGACCCTTCCCGGAGGTGCCGTACGCGAACCCGATGGCGGTTCGAGCCGACGCCTCCCCAATGGAAGTTGGCGGCATGGCGATGGCTCGAGCACGCGCACCCTTCCCGATGGCAGTTTGAGAACGTCTGAGGGGGTTACCCTAAGGAGACTCCCCGATGGCTCTTGGTCAGGCTCGGATGGCACGCGCATCCGCACCTTGCCTGGGGGGCAAGTGCAAGTAACCCCACCCACCAACGGCCAGGGTCTCGACCCCGCACGCGCGCTCTTAATTACTCAGCCGAGCTTAGACCCTTCACAGCCTAAGGAGAAGCCCCCACAACCCCCAGCTGCTCGGGGCGGTTGACACCGCTTGCACCCGAGGGGTAGGGTGCACCATGGAAGAACGAGCTTCACCACGTGAAGAGGCTGCGCATCGCTCCCGTCGAGCGATGGAAGAGCGCCTGGCTCAACTTCGGGCCCGCTTAGGCTTAAAAGGTTCCGCCATCCCCTTACCCGGCGAGGCAGCCTTTGAAGATGCCGAGATTGGTCGTGCCCCTGGGCAACTCCCCTTGGCCTCACCTTTCGATAGCCAAGGGCCAACTAAATTTAGGGCACTTTGCTATGACGAGGGAACGGTGCGTACCACGGAGTTTTCGGATCTCGATGCGGTGGGCAAACTCGTCGGTCAACCCGGGGTGGTTTGGTTACAGGTACTCGGGATTACCGATCCGCAGATTGTTCATATCGTCGGCGCTTTCTTCGACATCCCGATGTTGGCGCAGGAAGACGTGCTCACCGCAGCCTCTCGCCCTAAATTTGAACAATACGGGGACCAGCTACTCGCCATTACGCGAGCGGTGCGCGTCGGGGTAAATGAAGATTCTCCTCGCGGACAACAAATTTCCATCATGGCTGGACCTGGCTTTGTCATTTCCTTCCATGAAACTGATGATCCAATTTTTGCCGCGGTCGAAGGCCGAATTGCTGAAGGTAAAGGCGGCATTCGTCGCTGGGGTCCTGGATACTTACTCTATTCCTTACTTGATACTCTAGTAGACCGACTCCTTGCCCAGACCGAAGAAATTGAAGACGCCCTGACTGAGCTCGAAGACAACGTCTTAGCCAACGAAGGCCGACTCGACCTTCAAGAAGTCTATCGCCTCAAGCGTATCGTGGTGCGCTTGAGCCGCATGGCCTTGCCGCTCAAAGATATGGTTAGTATCTTAGAGCATTATGAACATGGGTTGTTGCCAGCGACGATGGACATGTTTTTCCGCGATCTCTACGACCATGCCATCCGGGCTGGTGACCGCATTGAACATGCCCGCACAATTTTACAGGACTTACAAGAATACCACCACACCCTGCAGGAGCGTAAGACCAGCGAAATCATCCGTGTGCTCACGGTGATGTCGTCCATCTTCATTCCATTAACCTTCGTGGTAGGTGTCTACGGGATGAATTTTCAGCACATGCCTGAACTCAGTTCGCCTTGGGGTTACTTTATCGTACTCGGCGCCATGGGGCTCTTTACCATCGGCATGCTCCTGTGGTTCAGGCGCCGACGCTGGTTGTAAGCCACGTTATCCCGCAGAAAAGTAGAACTTAAGCGCAATCCATCGCATCGACGTCGACTACGTCGATGACCGAGGCATCACGCAAGAGACGCTCGCGCAAAGGTATCATCTCACGCATGAACGGCGCGACCGCAGGTACCAAATACCAAACATGGAAACGGTGCATTTCTTGAATACGGGCGATGGGGCACTCGGTCGGGCCGCGTATCTCGGCCACGCCGGGCAAGGCTCGCTCAAGTTCCTTAACCCAGCCCTCGGCAATAAAGGCAACTTTCTCGGCATCACGACCACGAAAAACGTGGCGAATCAAATGGCGGGTAGGCGGATAGCCAAATTCTTTGCGGCGTAAAAGCTCGGCCGCAGAAAACCCTTCAAAGTCGCCGCGTTTCGCGAATTGCACCGGATCGGATGCGGGCTGAAAGGTTTGCACTACCACAGCGCCTTCGAGTCCGCCCCGCCCTGCCCGACCCGCCACTTGGGTGAGCAACTGAAAGGTGCGCTCAGCCGCCCGGAAGTCAGGTAACTGCAGCGATAAATCTGCGTCTAAAATACCGACCAAGGTGACGCGCGGGAAATCTAATCCCTTCGCAATCATTTGCGTACCCAAAAGTAAATCGAGTTTGCCGGCTCGAAAGTCGGAAAGGATTTCTCGGAACTGGTGGCGCTTCGACATGGTGTCGGCGTCAATCCGCGCCATACGGGCACGCGGGAAAAGTTGGGCAATCACTTCTTCGGCGCGCTGCGTACCAAACCCTTTCCAACGAATATCGGGCGACTGACAGGAAGAGCAAACCGTGGGCGCAGGGGCACGGAAATCGCAGAGGTGGCACCGTACAGTGGTGTCGGTACGATGGAGCGTGAGGGGCACGCTGCAGTGCGGACACGGAGCTGCCACTCCACAGGCGGGGCAGACACAGGCCCGGGAGTGGCCGCGACGATTGAGAAAAAGAATGGCTTGCTCACGGCGTGCTAAGCGATCGCGAAGACCATCGACTAATTCTCGCGAAAGCACGGGAACGCCCTTAGCATGTAGCACCTCACGGCGCATATCGACAATGCGGAAGGCGGGCATGGGCCGGTCATCCACCCGCTTAGTTAAACGCTCCAATACGTAACGTTCGGTTTGCGCATTCGACCAAGTTTCAAGCGAGGGCGTGGCTGAACCTAAGACGCATAAGGCTTGAGCGAGCTTAGCCCGCATGACGGCGACGTCGCGCCCGTGATAAAGCGGACTCTCGGACTGCTTAAAAGAAGGCTCGTGCTCTTCATCAACCACCACAATCCGGAGATCCGGGAGGGGGGCAAAGACCGCGGAACGTGCCCCCACCACCACGCGGGCCTGACCGAGTGCCATGGCCATCCAAGCATCAAAACGTTCGCCCGCAGAAAGATGACTATGCCAAACCACAACTGGGATACCTAAATCAGCAAGGCGTGAACGTAAGCGGCCGACGGTTTGCGGTGTCAACGCAACTTCTGGAACTAAGTAAAGGGCTGAACCCCCTGCGAGAAGAGCCTGGCGAATAAGCGCGATGTAGACTTCGGTTTTTCCTGAACCCGTGACGCCATGCAATAAATGGGTGCGAAATTGACGGCTGGTTAAAGTGGCACCCATCGACGCAATTGCAGCTGACTGCTCAGGGTTAAGCGTGGGGCCAGCCGAGGGTACCGACTCTGCCTCCGCAAAAGGATCGTCGTAGGCGGTACGCAGAATAACTTTGGCTTCTTCGGCCACAAAACCCTTAGCGATTAAAGCATCGATGGCGGATTGTCCTGCCCCAATACCATCGGTGGCTTTGGTGCGCTCAACTGCGGCGGTTTGCCCAGCAAGAAAATCGAGTACGAGAGCTTGCTTAGGTGCGCGACGGCGCAGAACCGTCCACTCCTCTGCCGTAGGCGGACGTACTAAAGTTAACATCCGACGTAGTACAGGTCGTACTCCCGTACGAACCGCTGTAGGCAAGACCGTTTCTAAGACGCGATTAAACGTCGCCCCATAATAGTCTGCCATCCACTCCGCCAGACGACAGACCTCGGGCGTCATCACAGGTTGTTCGTGAGCTAAAGCGGCAATCGGACGAAGCTTAGCGCCTTCAGGAGCATCAGCTGGGCAACGCCATACCACACCCAAACGCACCCGTGCTCCCAAAGGGACATGCACTAAATGGCCGACCTTGAGCACGCCCTGCAGCGCTTTAGGAACACTGTAAGTATAAGCGCGTGAACCTCCATCGAGAGGAACCACTTCCGCCGCACCCTCCGGCACCTCTCCAAATAAATCAGGCACAGTTAAGATTCAGTCAATCAGGCTAAAGATACAAGCCCCTCAAGTCTACTCACGCGAATGAGCGGCAATTCGTACGCACATTAAGGCCCAGCAAGTGCCAATCGCGTTGGCCACGGGAAGCTGAAGTTCAACCGGTAGACTATAAAAAATGGCGGTGCCAGGCCCCCACACTACCCAATTAGGCAAGAGATTGGGCACCACAATCCGACGGTACCAACCGGGGCGAAGCGCGGTACGGAAGGCCTTGAAATCCCAACCTAAATCTTTCCAAAGGTGAGAAATCGCATTACCCGGAGCACCAATTAAGATGGTGAAGCCAAACATATCGCAGGCCATTTTAGCAAAAACCACCCCCGGCGTGGGTACCGAACCAAAAATCAAGGCTAGGCCTTCATAAAACGCACTCACCACCACGCCCATGAAACCCCACCAGACCATGCTGTGGATTAAATCACGAATAGGGTGGGCGGGACGTAAGCTCGGGAGGAACATCCGCAGCAACCAAGGCAAGAAGCCCGAGGTAAGCGCGGTCAGCCACGCCGCAAAAAAATAACCCCCAGCGATACGAAATTCTCCAACTTGATTAAGCAGACCCGTCACGACCGGCACATGATAATACGAAACCACGAGTGCGAGGGCAGCGAGTAAGACAATCGACGCGGGGGCAGCGACTTCCACCGCGGCACGACGGCCTGCAACCCACGGAGAATTTTCCGGCGTCATGAGAGTAAACGCCTCAAGACTTGGTCGACTACCGCAGGGTTCGCTTTTCCCTTCATACGCTTCATGATCGGGCCCTTAACCGCATTGATAGCCTTTTCATTCCCAGCACGATACTCGGCCAGCGAGGTCGCGAAGCTCGGATCGGCTAAAACTTCCGCCACCACCGCTTCAATTTCTGCCACATCGTTAGTCTGGCCTAAGCCCTTAGCGGCGACGATGGTCGCTGGGTCACCGCCGTCACGTACGATGTCGGCTAAAACTTCACGAGCCTGTTGCTTGGAAAGGGTGCCCGCATCGGTCAACTTAACCAAGGCAGCCAGCGCCTCGGGCTGAACCTTAGAGTCTACCGCACGCAGCGTCGCTTCACCCGCTGGGGTAGCTGCGAGTAAGAGGCCCGCTAAATCATTAACTAAGAGATTCGCCACGCCTACAGGGTTTTGCGGATGAGCAGTCAAGGCCCGCTCAAACCAAACTGAGGTAGCAAGGTCGGCGACTAAGACACTCGCCGCGGTATAAGGTAGACCCAATTCTAAGTAACGACGCTGACGGTCAAAGGGTCGCTCAGGCAAGGTTGCCCTTAGACGCTCAACGCGGGACGCATCAATATGGACCGCAGGGATATCGGGGTCAGGGAAATAGCGATAATCTTGGGCGTCTTCTTTATCTCGTAAGACATAACCACGGCCGGTTTGAGCATTAAAGCCCCGGGTTTCTTGGACAATACTGCGTCCAGCCGAAAGCTCACGAGCTTGACGAATAATTTCAGCCTCAATCGCAGCCCGTACGCCCGAGATAGAGTTGAGATTTTTAGTTTCGGTACGAGTCCCTAAAGGGGCACCTGGGCGTCGCAGCGAAACGTTCGCATCACAACGCAACTGACCCTTCTCCATGTCGGCATCAGAAATACCAGCCTGCGTGATGAGGGCGAGTAACGACCGAAGAAAAGCTTCGGCCTCGAGCGCAGAACGTATGTCAGGCTCAGTAACAATTTCGAGCAAGGGAACCCCGGCCCGATTGTAATCGACCAAGGAACCGCCTGCTTGGTGGGTTAGTTTACCGACATCTTCTTCGAGGTGGGCGTGGTGAAGACGGACGGTACGATGCGGACCCATCACATTACGCGAAGGACCAGGTAACTCGATTTCAACTTTACCGCCCACCACTACGGGTCGGGCCTGTTGGGTGAGTTGATAATTCTTGGGATTATCTGGGTAGAAATAATTCTTTCGGTCCCACGCACACACCGAGGGAATCGTAGCATCCACGGCCAGACCGAGGCGAATAGCTTGCTCGACCGCCGCTAAGTTAACCACGGGAAGGGAACCGGGTAAACCGAGCGAAACCGCATCGATTTGGGTATTAGGCTCGGCGCCAAAACTCCAAGGGGCCGCACTAAAAACTTTGGATTCGGTGCGAAGTTGCACGTGCACTTCGAGTCCAATTACCACTTCCCAACCTTCGTAGAGAAGATCGCTCATGGTTGAGCAACTTGGTGGGCCAAGTCATGGGCGGCTTCAAAGTGAGCCGCAATTTGGAATAAAGTTTCTTCGGCCTGGGGCGCACCGACTAAGTGGAGCCCTACGGGAAGACCTTGGTCACGTCCAATGGGGAACGAAAGCGCGGGCAGACCTGCCAAGTTAGCGGGGATAGTAAACAAATCCTCGAGATACATTTGCAGAGGATCGGAAGTTTTTTCACCTAAGCGGAAAGCGGCAGTAGGCACGGTAGGCGTAACCAAAGCGTCGACTTGAGCCAGCGCCGCCAAGTGGGCTTCGCGAATCAGGGCACGGGCCCGTAGCGCCTTCGCGTAGTAGGCATCGGCAAAGCCCGCACTGAGTACAAAGGTGCCGAGTAAAATACGGCGTTTCACTTCAGCACCAAAGCCCTCCGCGCGTGAACGCGCCATTAAATCCTCCAGTTGAGTCGCTCCCGATGCACGATGACCGTAGCGCACGCCGTCGTAGCGTGCGAGATTGGAAGAGGCTTCCGCGGTGGCTAAGACATAGTAAGCAGGCACGGCCAATTCGCTGTGCGGCAGCTCGATGTCCATCAGCTCATAACCTTCGGATTTATAAAATGCTAGGGCGGCATCAAACGCCGCTCGTACGCCAGGAGCGACGCCGGCAATTAAACTCCGAGGGACACCTAGACGCGGCCGGCGTTGGGCGGGTAGCGATTGAGGTGCACGCGCCGCTGCAGGCAGACAAGTCATGTCGCGCGCATCGGGTCCGGCGAGGGCGTTCAGTAAGAGGCGACAGTCTTCAACCGAGCGTGCCATAGGCCCGACTTGGTCGAGCGAAGAAGCAAAGGCGACTAAGCCAAAACGTGAGACTAAACCGTAGGTGGGTTTGAGTCCGACCAAACCACAGTGCGAAGCGGGTTGACGGATGGAGCCACCCGTATCGGAACCTAGGGCGAGCGGTGCTAGGCCAGCCGCTAGACACGCGGCACTACCGCCTGAGGAGCCCCCAGGTGTACGTTCACGGTCCCAGGGATTACGCGCCAGACCTGTAGCCGAGGTCTCGGTCGACGAACCCATGGCAAACTCATCCATGTTTAAGCGCCCATGTAAAACCGCCCCTGCTGCACGTAAGCGTTCCGCGACCGTGCTATCATAAGGCGCAATAAAACCAGCGAGCATCCGACTTGAACAGGTCAGGGGCTGATCTTTGACCGCAAGGTTGTCTTTGATACCCACGGGTAAGCCATCGAGCGGGCCTAAGGATTGACCGGCACGACGGCGGGCATCGGAGGCGTCGGCTTGACGCAGGGTCTCATCCGCAGCGAGCGAATTGAAGGCACCGAGTTCACGCTGTGCCTCCGCACGCGCCAAAAGCGCTTCGGCTAATCGTCGCGCAGTTAACGAGCCTTCGGCAAGCTGACGGGCAAGTGCGGCAGCGCCCAGCGTATGTAGAACATCAGCCACGGCGACTTAAGAGGCGTCATCGACTACGCGCGGTACAAGAACTTGTCCCTCACGTTGCGCCGGAGCGTTACGCAACAAAGCTTCGGGCGGCAGGGTTGGCCCAGGTTGATCCCCACGCAAGGCAGCATCAGCTACTTCATGGGCTTCAGCTGGAGTGCCACTGGGCAATGCAGCGAGCGCGGCAAAGTGGGTTAGGATTTGAGTGAGCTGGGTAGCGGTACGTGCTTCTTCTTCCGCCGAAAGTTGCAGACGAGCCAGACGGGCGACGTGACGAATATCAAAGCCGGGCTCCATAGAATTAGCGGCGAACCGTCCACCCCGCCTTACCTGCAGCTGAAGCAAGTTGCTCCATCGCGGCAGAGACTTCGGTATCGACTAAAGTACGCTGATGATGGCGCAGGGTGATTTCAAAGGCGAGCGAGCGCTGACCTTCCGGCAAGCCGGCCCCACTAAAGACATCGAAACAAGTCACCGCTTCTACCGCGATATCTTTGCCCACGGCTTTGGCAGCGGCTTGACGGAGACGCTCGGCAACTTCACCTGCAGGGGTTGCGGTAGGCACGAGTAAAGCGAGGTCGCGCGTGACGGGCGGGAAACTTGAGAAAGCTTCGAAGCGGGCAACTTTGCGGGGAACCAGGGAAGCGCGCGGGAGTAAAAGTTCTCCCGCTACCACCGAGCCACTTAAATCCTGACTCCGTGTCCAACGCAAATCGAGTAAGCCGCAAACGCCCTCAGCAGCACGACCGCGATCACTCAAGCGGGCAGCATGTCCGTTCTGCCAGAGCCCACCTTCAGCGCTCGACCAAGTGAGGCGGCTGGCGGTGATACCCGCTAAGGCTGCCGCATCGGCCAAGAGACGCTTGGCAGAGAAAAGATCGGGGGCGGGGCGATTAAGCCATGAACGACGCGCCGGCTCGGTCAGAGCTACCCAAGCTATCGCTAGATACTCAGTGACTTGGCCGTCGGCGGCAGGACGGAACACCGTGCCGATTTCAAACAGGCGAGCCGGTTCAGCATGCACCGAAACATTGAGACGCAAGGCAGCAACTAAACCGGGCAGAAGGGAGGGACGTAAATGCGTTTGATCCGTGGTCAGAGGATTCTCCAACGCCAAAGACGTCGTTGCCGTAGCCCCCAATACACGGGTGACTTCTGGAGCGGCGCATAAACTGTAATGATAGCATTCGCTATAACCCGCACCGGCGAAACGAAGACCTGCTTCGTGCACCAGTGTAGCTGCGGGCGCCTCAGGCTCATCAGGTAACGTCGCCACCGGCCGACCTACGGGCACGTGGGCTGTACCTTGAATGCGAATATACTCTTCGACTAAATCAATCGGGCGCTCCACATCGGAACGGAAACTCGGCACCACCACATCCAGACCGGCTGCGACCACGGTTACAGAAAAACCAATACGCCGTAAGACACCTGCAACTAAATCATCAGGGGCTGGAGCGCCCAACTTAGCTGCAACGAAACCTGCGGGCAGACGAATAGCACGGTCGCCGCGAGGCAATTTACCCACACCAATGGCAGGACCAGCGGGACGGGCACTGGCAAATTCGGCTAAAAGATCGGCAGCTAGACGCGCCGCCAACTCCACGCCTGCGGGATCCGGATCACGCGCAAAGCGATGGGACGAGTCGGTAGCTAAACCCAATCGTCGGGCTGCCCCGCGAACCGCGCTGGGGACAAAGCAGGCGGACTCTAATAAAATGTCGGTGGTCGCAGCGGTAACGCCACTATCAACCCCACCCATCACACCCGCAATCACCAGCGGGCGCTGAGCATCAGCAATGACACAAATACTAGGATCGAGCTTAACCGTACGACCTTCGAGTAAGGTTAAGGTTTCGCCTGCGCGTGCTGCACGCACCTCGATACCACCAGAAACTTTTGCCGCATCAAAAGCATGCAAGGGCTGACCGGTCTGCAACATCACCCAGTTGGTAATATCGACGACATTGTTAATGGAACGGAAACCGGCGGCTTCGAGATCGCGGCGCAAACTTTCGGGCGAAGGACCGACCTTAACACCCCGGAAGGTACGCAAGGTATACCAAGGGCAGGTAGCCGAGGTAACGCGCACAAAACCAACGCCATCGGCCGCGGTAGGCGCAGGGGCAAGACCAACCGAGGCACGCAACTCCAACGGCTTGAGCGGGCGGCCTAAAGCGGCAGCGAGTTCGCGGGCGACGCCTCGCAGCCCAAGGCAATCGCCACGATTCGCAGTCACGGCAATTTCCAAGACGGTATCGGGAGGAGGGAAAAGAGTATGTACCGCCACGCCCAAGGCAGGCTGGCGCTCGGTGAGAATCAGCAGGCCGTACTCGCCCGGAGGTAAACCCAGTTCATCGGCAGCGCAGAGCATCCCATGCGAGTCAACCTCGCGAAGGCGCCCGACTTTAATTTCAACATTACCGGGTAAAATCGCACCAGGTAAGGCCACGGGGACGCGGTCACCGACTTGGAAATTTTTAGCTCCGCAAACAATTTGGCGGAGCGAGCCCTCGCCAACATCAACTTGGCAAACGCTCAGTCGATCCGCCTTGGGATGTTTTTCGAAACTCTTGATTTCTCCGACTACGACATGCGGTAGCGGGCTGAGACCAAAGCGGGTGATCGATTCAACTTCCAAACCCAGCATGGGAAGAATCTCCGCGAGCTGCTCAGGCGTGGTTCCACTTAAATCAAGGTGGCGTTGCAGCGACTGGAAAGAAACGCGCATGGGGTTAGGCGAGTTGCCGCAGGAAGCGGAGGTCGTTGCTGTAGAAATGACGAATGTCGTCGATGCCATGAACCAACATGGCGATGCGCTCAAGTCCGAGCCCAAAAGCTAAGCCTGACCATTCCTCGGGATTCAGGTCGCACGCAGTCAAGACCTTGGGGTCAACTAAACCACAGCCAAGAATTTCCAGCCAGCGATCGGAGAGTCTTCCCAGATGAGGCGAGCGGATATCCATTTCAAAACTCGGCTCAGTGAAAGGGAAGAACGAGGGGCGTAGGCGCGTCTCAACCCCTGGACCAAAGGTTTCTTTGACGAAGAAATCGAGCACGCCACGTAGATCAGCCAAGGTCACCGAGCGATCAATCCAAAGGCCTTCCACTTGGTGGAAATTGGCAGAGTGGGTAGCGTCGACAGCATCGCGACGGAAGCAGCGACCTGGAGCCACGATGCGCAGCGGGGGTTTACGTCCAAGCAGCGTGCGAATCTGCACACTCGAGGTATGGGTACGTAAAAGCAGAGCTTCGTCGCCACGACGTTGGGCATCGGCGGAACGAAAAGCGGACGGGAGATAAAAAGTATCCTGCATATCCCGTGCGGGGTGATCGGCTGGGGTATTAAGGGCATCAAAACAATACCACTCGGTTTCAATCTCAGGACCTTCCGCGACCACAAAGCCGAGTTTACGAAAGGTAGCTAAGACGCGCTCACGTGTGCGCGTCAGCGGGTGCAAGACGCCCGCAGGAGTATCGGGGCTACTCAACGTCGGATCGAGGGCAGGCCCAAGGGCCGCGGCTAATTCTTTTTCTTCAACCCGTGCGAGAAGACCCGCTAAAAGTTCTTCGGCGCGAACCTTAGCCGCATTGAGTAATTTACCCGCAGCTGGGCGCTCCTCTTTGCTCAGCGAGCCCATGGCTTTCATCACCGCGGTCAACGAACCATTGGGGCCGACTAAACGAGCCTTGAGGGCTTCGAGTTCCGCACGGGTGTGCACGCCGGCAGCAGCCTGTTCAGCCTCGGCAAGGGCGCGATCTAACGTGGCTTGCATGGGCTTATCAATGCGGGAGCGGAGGCGGGCGGCAAGCGCAAGCCTTCAGCAGACGACCCCGGAGGTCCGGGGTCGTGCGTTGCCGGCTAAGGTCGCCTTAGACGAGGGCAGCCTTCGCCTTCGACACTAAGACTTCAAAAGCAGGCGCATCATGAATGGCGAGCTCGCTCAAGTTCTTACGGTCGAGGACGATGTTGGCCTTCTTTAAGCCCGCGATGAGGCGGCTATAAGAAATGCCCAGAGGGCGGCAGGCCGCGTTGAGTCGGACGATCCACAGCTGACGGAATTCCGTCTTGCGCTTGCGGCGGTCGCGATAAGCGAACTTTTCAGCCCGCTGAACCGCCTCCATAGCATGGAGGTAGAGGCGTGACTTGCTGCCAAAGTAGCCTTTGGCGCGTTTGAGGGTCCGCTTACGGCGGGCCTTGGTGTAGGGTGCGTTGGTTACGCGAGGCATGTTAGGGTTTAGTTTGGGTTTAAGGGCTGGCGGGTCGCCTGGTAAGTCACCCGCCTAGCCACAAAAGGGAAATGCGTATCGCTTAAGCGAAAGGCATCGAAATTTTCATCTTCTTCTCAAAGCCCGAGTCGACGCGCTTGGACTTATTGGCCCGACGACGTTGCTTGCGCGACTTCGAGGAAAGAAGGTGGCGGGTGTTAGGGGAACGGCGCATGACCTTCCCCGAACCGGTCACCTTGAAGCGCTTGCTAATGGACTTACGGGTCTTTTGCATGACGTAAAGGGTCGGAACAAAGGGGGTGACCCCTGCCTTGTAAAGGTAAAAGAAGCCCCATTGAGTAAAGAAGCCCCAGCGGACGCCTCGGGCGGGCGGGAGCCCTGCCCTGCCTTGCCTCCTTAGAAGAACCTCTTTCCTGAAAACCATGCTTCTACCTGGCCAAAAACCCCTCCTGAGTTTCGAGGTCGATGCGGTTGTAGCGGGTAAGACGACCCGCCTGCCCTTTGCGGACCTACTTAAAGGCCTGACGGTGGTTTCGGTATGGATGCGAAATAACACCTCAACCTGCGATCTTCAGGCCCTCCAACTGGGCAAGGTCGCCCCTGCCCTGAAAAAAAAGGGGGTACACCTGGTTGGGGTTTCACGGGATAGCTGTGGCTCGCACCTTAAGTATGCTGACCGACATGACCTTGGGTTTACCTTGGTCGCCGACCCCAAAGATGATTTTTCGCAAGCGCTCGACGCCATGGTGGAGAAGTCGATGTATGGACGGAAGTATACCGGGCCGGCACGCGCCGCCTATGTGCTCGACGCTCATGGAACCCTACTCGCCGTCCTCCCCAAGGTAGAGGCTGCGACCCACGGCGAGCAATTGCAGGCAGCCCTGAAGTCCTTGAAATGACTTGGGTTCGGGCTTGAAGTCAGAGAGGCAAGGGTCATCGTCCGATAATTCCTGAACCCCTAGACACCTGATGCCCCCGCCCTTTCGTCCGTCCAACTCCCGGCCTAAAAATAATTCTCAATCCAGGGGAGGTCCGAGAGGAAAGCCACAAGACTTAGGTCCACGTCGCAACGAACGCATTCGAGTGGCTGAAGTTCGCGTGGTCACCGCCAAGGGCGAGATGCTCGGCATCATGCCAACAGAAAAAGCTCTCGCACTCGCGCGCGAAGAGGGCGTGGATTTGATTGAAATTGCCGCAACTGCCCAACCTCCCGTCTGCAAATTAATTGAAGTGGGCAAGTACCTCTACGAGGAGGCCAAGAAAAGTAAGCACCAGAAGCACACCGCACGCATGAAGGAGCTCAAGCTCCGTCCGCGTATCGATGAGCACGATTTGTTTATCAAAGTGCGCCGCTGTGAAAAATTCCTTTTTCACGGTCACAAAGTGAAGTTGGTCTTACAGTATCGCTTCCGCGAACTCGAACACGCCGAACTCGGCGTTGAGATGATTAAGCGCGTGATTGCCGCCCTAACCAACGTTTGCACGGCCGACAATGCCCCCAAACGCGTCGGTCGTAGCATTGTGGTGGGCCTGACACCTCTACAACAAAACCGCCGCAAATTAGTCCACAACTCGGAAGCGGGCGAAGACGACCAAGAAGACGATTCAGCTCTACCTGACGAGGCGGACGACGGCGAAAGTACGACCTAAGTCATGCGCTTAGCGGCTGCGCTTCTGGTTCTGACCCTCGCCCGCCTCGGCGCGCAAGATGTCTGGCTCGGAGATTCCTTAGCGCGCTTAGGCTTTGCTAATCCTAAACCCGCCCAACCCGGAATTGAGCGCCTAGAACGCCCTAACCAAGCGCCTTCGCTGGTCGAGGCTGAGCGCGATAGTGAAGTAGTCACCATCGATGGGATACGCGTCAGCCTCAATGCCCCCATGAGTGCCCGCTCCTTTAAGATGCGCACGGGGCCCGCGGTGTTACGCCTAGCCGTGAGCCGCGGGGATTACGATAAGACCCTCGCCCCTCTGTTGTGGACCGCTCCGCCCGAGGCGCGACGTCCCAAGCGCATCCTAATTGATCCCGGGCACGGCGGCCGTGACCCCGGTAAGCAAAGCAAAGAATTAAAAATTGATGAAAAATTTCTCAACCTAGACACCGCACAACGTCTCGCCATCCTCTTAAGAAAGGCGGGCTTTGAGGTTGAATTTACCCGCACCAAAGATGTTTGGGTAGAGAACGAAGACCGCGCCAAGATGGCAGCCACTTGGAAAGCAGATCTCTTTGTGAGCATTCACTACAATGCCGCCACGGCGACTTCAGCTTCGGGTATCGAGACTTACTGCCTGACGCCTGCGGGCCAATTTTCTACTAATGACCCTAATAATCGCGGCACCACGGGCGCGCAACCGGGCAATCGCTTTGATGCTCTGAATGTGCGCTTAGCTTATCAGGTTCAGAAAGCTTTAGTCACGCAACTCCAAGCCCGCGACCGCTCCGTTAGGCGCGCACGGTTTAGCGTCTTAAAAGATCTCACCTGCCCAGGAATTTTAATCGAAGGGGGCTTTATGAGCAATCGGGGCGAGATGCTGCGCTTATCCCAAGAGAGTTATCGGCAAAAAATAGCGGAGTCGATTGCCGCTGGAATTGCAGTTTATGCGAGCAGCTTACCTCGCTAAATTAGCGACCTAAGTACCAACCGAGACCGAGGGCCGCGAAGGCTAGAATGAAGGTGGCTCCAGCATAGAGCGCAGCGGCACCCAGACGCTCCTCTTGGGCTAAGGTTAGCGTCTCTAAACTAAAGGCCGACCAAGTGGTAAACCCTCCGCAAAAGCCCGTCATAAAAAATACCCGTAGAGGCTCGGGTCCTAGGCGGGCCTGCAGGTAACCCATAAGGCCACAACCTAGGGTGTTAACGGCCAAGGTCCCTATGGGGGCAACACCTAGGAGAAGGAGCCCTAAGCCGTAGCGGGCAGAACTTCCGAGCGCCCCACCCAGTGCAACAAGCAGCCAAGTCATGACGCAAGATTGCCTCTCTAATCGTCCGCGCGCAAGTGGCTTTAGGCACTTCCCTTTTGAAACCGAGTTCGACAAAGTAGAACCGTGCCGACTTTTCGCATCTGGCTTTTAATGATGCTGGGACTCGCCTCTCTCCCTGCGGCGAGCATCGACCCTGCGAGTGTGGCCGTGGTTGCCGTACGTAACGTCGAGGGCTCAGAGACATTAGCTCGAGCCCTGATGCAGCATCGAGGCATTCCAGCCAACCACCTTATCTTACTCGACCTTGCTCCATCGACGAGCGGCTCCATCAATCGCAGGACTTACGAACAACGCATTCTCCAACCTCTACGCCTTCAGTTAACGCAACGTGGCTTGCTCAGCAATAACCCCCAGGAGCCGCCACGCGTCCGTTGGTTGGTCCTGTGCTATGGCATGCCGTGGCTTATCCGTGCCGAACCTGGACCCGATGGAAAACCCTTACCCGCCTCACCCTCCAGCGAGGCGGCGAGCGTCGACAGCGAATTGGCGAGTTTAGCTATGCCCGAGGCAGCTTTAGCTGGGTCGCAGCCTAATCCCTTTTTTAATCAACTCGTAGACCCGCCCGCCGCGCAGCGCATCATCCGTACCGCTCGGCTCGATGGACCGACGCCTGAAAGCGCCCTGCAAGCCTTGCGCGGCAGTTGGGAAGCCGAAAAGCGCGGATTGCGCGGGCGCGCCTACATCGACCTAGGAGGCCCCTACGCCATGGGAGAAGACTGGATCCGTAACGCTGGCGAAATCTGCCAACGTCTAGGTTTCCCTACTACTTGGGACGAAGAAAAGTTAACTTTTAGAAATACGGTTCGCTTTGATGCACCAGCTTGGATTTTTGGTTGGTATGAAGCACGTCCGACCGGACGGCTTGCAGATCCACAGTTACGCCTCGAACCTGGAGCGGTTGCGTTTCACCTCCATAGTTTTTCGGCGCAAAATTTGCGCGACCCTCGGGGTTGTTGGGTCGCCCGCTGGGTTGAAGCAGGTGCAGGTTTAACCGTGGGCAATGTGGCCGAACCCTACCTGCATTTAAGTCTCCGACCCGATGTCCTAATGGCGAACTTGGCCCGCGGTCGACCGGCAGGCGAAGCTGCGTGGGCCGCAACCCCTTGCTTAAGTTGGATGGGCATCATTTTAGGCGACCCCTTTTACCGGCCGTTTGCCACCTCGCTACTCCATCAAATCAGTACACCTAGTCAGCCAGGTTTAGGTTGGGCCTGCCAGCGAGCGGCCCTACTGGAGCCCCGGCCCGCCCAACGCGAAGCCCTGCTCTTTTTTGCCCTACAAGCTGAACCCAACCTAGCGAATGCCCTAGCTTGGGCACAGAATAGGCAGGCCACGGGGCAGCCCTTTGCGGCCGAATGGCCCGATTTGCCGCCTGAAGTTTGGGCCGCTGCGGATGCGGGGCTTTTACGCGAGGCCGCCGAGTTTCTTGAAAGCACGGGTATGCCTGCCGAGGCCGTCAAAGCCCGAACCGCTCTACCTAAGACCCGTTAGCGAGTTTTTCCCTTGCCACCGCCCAAGCCGTCGGGCTTTCTCAATCTTCCTTCGGCCCCTAGACCCTTGTCTTGGGAACCTCCGCAGGAAAACCACCACCACAAACCAAACCCCGGAAACGTCCTTTGCGACGCCCGGGACACCCAAGCAAAACTACCCACATGAGCCTCATGGAAAAACTGCTCGCCGAATCCGGTTTCGGCGCGCTCAAAGCCCACTCCGTCGTCAAAGGAAAAATCATGGAAATCCGTAAGGATTCCGTGGTTGTCGATATTGGCGGTAAGTCGGAGGGCTTCATCTCCCACTCTGAATTCCCTGATATTGGGGAAATCCAAGTCGGCCAAGACATCGAGGTCTACCTCGAGCGTCTGGAAACCAAAGAAGGTACCCCACTCGTTTCCTTCGATCGCGCTCAGCAGATTCGTCGCTGGGAAAGCATCGAGGCTAATTGCACCGAGGGCTCAATTGTCCCAGGTCGCGTTAAAGCCAAGGTTAAGGGCGGTCTGATTGTTTCCGTGGGTGTCGACGCCTTTATGCCGTCGTCGCAAATCGACGTCATCCAACCCAAGAATCTCGATGCCTTGGTTGGTCAAACCTTCGACTTCAAGATCATCAAGATCAACAAGGAGAAGAAGAATATCGTGGTTTCACGCCGCGAACTTATCGAAGAACAACGCTCCGAAAAGCGTCGTACGCTACTAGAAGACGTTAAGCCCGGCACAATTCGTCGCGGGGTGGTCAAGAACATCACCGACTACGGTGCCTTCGTGGATCTCGATGGTCTCGATGGTCTCTTACACGTTACCGACATGAGCTGGGGCCGAATTGGTCACCCGAGCGAAGTCGTTAAAGTAGGCGAAGAACTCTCCGTCATGGTGATTGAAGTGGACCGTGAGCGCGAACGCGTTTCGCTCGGTCTCAAGCAGACCCAGTCGAACCCTTGGGAGGGTATCGAACGTCGCTTCCCTACCGGCGGCAAGGTGCGCGGCAAGGTGGTCAACCTCGTGGCCTATGGTGCCTTTATCGAGCTCGAGCCGGGCGTCGAAGGCTTGGTGCACGTTTCCGAACTCTCTTGGACCAAGCGGGTCCAGAAGCCTTCCGACATTCTTAAGGTCGGGCAAGACGTGGAAGCGATTGTGCTCAGCGTGAATACGCAGGAGCAAAAACTCTCCCTCGGCCTCCGCCAACTCGAGACCAACCCTTGGGAAATGGTCCGTCAAAACTACCCTGTGGGTGCACGCGTTAAGGGCAAGGTGCGCAACCTTACCAACTACGGTGCCTTCGTGGAATTGACCGATGGGATTGATGGCATGGTGCACGTCTCCGACATGAGCTGGACCCGCCGCATTACCAATCCTGGCGACCACCTCAAGAAAGGCGACGACGTCGATGCCATCGTGCTTGATGTCGATGTCGACCAACAGCGCATCTCCCTCGGCATCAAGCAGACCATGGAAGATCCTTGGTCGGTGATTGATCGCTCTTACAAGGTGGGTGATGTGGTTAAGGGCAAAATCTCCAAGATCGCCAACTTTGGCGCCTTTGTTGAATTGTCCGACGACATTGATGGCTTGGTGCACATCTCGCAAATCGGAGAAGAGCGCGTGGAAAACGTCAAAGACGTGCTCAAAGTCGGCCAAGAAGTTGAAGCCCGCGTCATCAAAATCGACAAGGATGAGCGTCGTATCGGCCTCTCCATCAAGGCAGCAAGTTATGATGCCGAGCGCCTGGCTGCTGAAATCAGCAGCTACGATCGCATCAAGCAGCCTTCGACAGGTCCGGCACCTTCCGCAGGCTCATCGACCACCGGTGGTTCGTTCTCCTCAGGAGGCGACTTCAACAGCCTGGGCGACTTGCTCGACAAAGCAGGCAACTAAAAGGCCTTCCAGCCTTTCCTCGACCCCGGCAACCGCCGGGGTCTTTTTTTACAGGAGAGATTGAGCCCGGCTAAAGAGTAGCCAGAGTTAGGATATGAACGGGTTGGATTTCTTACCCCCGCTCCCCGAGCTCATCGGAGAAATCCTGCTCTTGGTTTTATTACTTTGGGCTTGGTCACAATTCGGACGACGCAAGCACCGAGATTTTGCCCGCGGGCGGCAAGCCCTACGACAGGTCGCCTACGCCATCGCTGGTCGCTGCCCTGCCGAGGGCAATCAACTTACGGTTTTGGGCGATGCTGAAGGCCGGGACACCCTTGCCGCTCTACGCTCAGGAATCCTCAACGCCCGTCAGCGCATCTCGATTGGAACTTACATCTTAGCTAACGATGCCGTAGGTCGCGAACTCACGGCCTTATTGACGCAACGCGCACGTGAAGGCATCGAGGTACGCCTGCTGATTGACGCCATCGGTAGCCGCCGACCTCCTTGGCTAGCGTTACGACGATTTAAAGCTGCCGGCGGACAACTCACGCGCTTCAACCCCCTGCTCTCCTTACGAGGTCGGGGGAGTGCCAACTGGCGGAATCACAGAAAGATTGCCGTCTTTGATGGCAGCACAGCTATCGTGGGCGGACAAAATCTTGGCCTCTGGTATGTGGGTGATCGACCCCGTCGCCGACGTTTTCGCGATGCTTCGTTTGTCCTAAAAGGACCTGCTGCTGCCGCTTTAGAAAATGTTTTTCTGACCGATTGGTGCCAAGCCACGGGCACCGCGCCCCACGAACTCACGGACGCCCTGCAAGCCTGCCCCGTCGCAGCTGGCAACGTTAGTGCCGAGGTGGTCGACTCCGGACCGGATGCCCCCGACGACCCACTCTGGCAGCGCTTACGCACGTTACTCGGAAGCGCCCAACAGCAGATCGACATTATCACGCCCTACTTTGTGCCCGATCCTGGATTAATGGCAGTCTTACGGGAACGGCTCGCTGCGGGTATACGTGTGCGTATCCTCGTACCGCGTTTTTCTGATCACCCCATCACCGATTTTGCCCGCCGAGCTAGTCTCCGTCAATTACACGACCTGGGGGCTGAAGTACGGTATCACTACCGAGGTATCTTACACGCTAAACTTATCGTGGTTGATACCACGACTGCAGTCATAGGTTCAGCCAACTTTGATATGCGCTCGTTTTTCTTGAACTATGAAATTGGCGTGGTGCTCAAAGGCGAGGCCGCCCTTCTTTCGATTAATCAGCTCGTCACAACTTTAGTCAGCGAATCTAAGCTCCCGTCTGCGGCCTCGCTACGCCGTGCCCATCGCTGGCACGGGCGCCTCTTAGAACGTCTCGCAGGATGGATTGCCCCGCTGCTTTAATTAGGCAGCAAGAAAGGCCCGCACCCGCTCGAATAATTTGGGCTCGGGTAATAAAAAGGCATCATGACCCGCATCAGATACGACTTCGTAATACGTCCCACGACTTCCTGCTGCTTGGGCAAGAGCCTGAACCTCGGCAGGAGCATAGAGCCCATCCGAAGAAAAGCCTACGGCTAGGAGGTTGGGTCGATGCTTATCGGCCAACACGGAAGCCTGAGCCGTGATATCAAAACGATCCACCGCGCGCGTGATGCGCATGAGGCTATTGGCGTCGAAGCGCTGCACAAAGGAAGTCGCTTGATGCTGAAGGTAACGCTCGACCTGCCATTGTACCGCATCTTCAGGGCGGGCTCCAGCAACCGTAGCGCGAGCAAACTTACGCTCAAAGGCTGCGGGTGAGAGGTAGGAGGTGTGACCGAGCATGCGCGCAATGGCTAAACCGTCTTCAGGGCCTTCACCGAGAGCATAATGACCTCCGCGATAACGGGGGTCGGCTAAAATCGCGGCACGTGCTACGGCATTTAAGGCTAAGGCGTGCGGGGGCTGACGTAAACCACAGGCCATAGGAACCAAGCGATCTACAGCCTCGGGATAATACAGCGACCAAAGCAGGGCCTGCATCCCACCCTTAGAACCCCCGACCACGGCATGCAGACGCTTAATCCCAAGATGCTTCACCAACTGATACTGAGCATGTACCATGTCGCCCAAAGTAATTTCAGGAAAGCTACCGCCATAGATTTCGCCCGTGGCCACATCACGCGAGAGAGGGCCCGTAGAACCGCGACAACCGCCGAGACAATTGGCCGCGATAACAAAGTAACGGTTGGTATCGACCATCTTACCGGGGCCAACAAAGGCCTCCCACCAACCGGGTTTAACATCGGAGGGAGCATGGCGCCCGGCCACGTGATGATCGCCACTTAAGGCGTGGGTAATCAGAATCGCATTATCGCCTACGGGTGAAAGCTGACCGTAGGTTTCATAACGTAGAACGAGTTCGGCAAGGCTACCGCCTAACTCGAGCGCAAAGGGTCCAGGTAGGCGTACGTCGACGGGCGCAACCAAACCGACACTTTGGGTATCAGAAGAAAAATGGGGAGGGTCGTCGGTCACGCGTAAAAGAGCCAATAAGGGGTAAGGGCATGAGGCAAGCCCACGCCGTGTCCTAAAACTGCGAACTTGGTATTGCCCCGGGACGGCGACCGCATGTTCTTGGGGAATGGGACATCGCCATGGGGAGGATTGCTGCGGAGGGGGAAGTGCCGATAGGGTAGAACTTGCCGTGGGCCGACTCAAAGCCGCGGGTCTGCGGATTACGGAAGCGCGCCGTGCCCTGCTCCGCGCTTTAGCTCAGTCAAAAGTCCCCTTAGCCGTTGAAGAACTCCACCGCCGCGTGGGAGCTGGACGGGCCGATCGGGTCACACTTTACCGGAGCTTGGAAGCGTTTGAGGCGGTGGGAATAGTCCGCCGCCACCCTTTAGAAAAAGGCCGAACCCTTTACGCGCTTGGGGCGGAAGGTCATCACCACCATCACTTAATTTGTAAAGCGTGTGGGGCGATTGAGCGTCTACCTACCTGTGATGCCGAAGCGATTGAAGCCGCGGCCCGAGCTCGCGGCTACACGGCCTTGAGTCATGTGCTTGAAGTTACCGGGACCTGCCCCAACTGCCGCCATGAGTGAGGTACCGCGCACGGCGTTTGTTCTCGGAGCTGGACTGGGCACACGGCTCCGTCCACTAACCGACCGACTCCCCAAGCCCCTGCTACCTTTAGGCGGCGAACCTCTCGTCAAGCGCGCCTTAACGCATCTAGCTAAAGCGGGCGTCACGCGCCTACTCATCAATACGCACCACCTGCCCGAGGCTTGGCCGCAGGCATTTCCCCAAGGCGCCGTCCCAGGGGCTCAGTTAGAATTTATTCACGAACCCGAATTACTCGATACAGGTGGAGGTTTATCGGCAATTGCCCACTACTTAACACCTGAAGACCGCGAGCTCCTGCTTTGGAACGGGGACTGTCTTGGCGAGCCCGACTTAGCAGCCCTGGTCAAAGCTCACCGCACCTCTCAAGCCGAAGCTACCTTGCTGCTTCGACCCACGGGGCCACTCGCCAATGTGCGTTTATCACCCGACGGCCGCATCACCGATTGTCGCGATCAGTTAGGCAGCCAAGACCCCGCCTACCAATTCACCGGTATTGCCGTCGTCACCGCCGCCTTTGCCAAGGCAACGCCCCCAACCAAAACCTCTTGGATCGATTACCTTCTCCAACGCATCCGCGAAAATCCCGAGGCCATAAGAGGATGGGTTGAGGCGGAGGGCCATTGGGACGATATTGGCACCCCCGAGGCCTATGCCGCCGCGCATTTACAAGCAGCCCAAGCTCAAGCCGCCGCCGCTGGGTGGATCCCTTCCCAAGAAGCAGCCTTAGCAAAAGGCGGCTCAGGCCGACGCTTCCTTCGCGCCCGCCATACCGACGGTCGAACCGGTATTCTTTGTCTACGCGATGGGGTACGCCAAGAGAATGCGGGCTATGGTGCCTTGGCCCAAGTCTTGCGCGCTGAATTATCGTTAAATGTGCCGGCAGTCTACCACCCCGACACCGCAGGCGCCCTAGTGCTGGAAGATTTAGGTACCGTCGACTTACAGCAACGAACCACCGAAAAAGATTTTCCGTGGGACGTTTATGCCTCGGCCCTTCAACAAGTGAATCAACTGCACCGGGGGGGACTCGAAGCAGCGCGTCGTGCCGGCTTAACCCTCCAACCTGCCTTCGACGCCCAACTCTACCGCTGGGAGTGCGACTACTTTTTAGAACATAACCTCAACGGCCGACGACTCGATCGTGGCATTCACGAGGAGATGAGCTCGCTCGCCCGCGAACTCCTAGCCCAACCCCGCGTTGCCGTGCACCGCGATTTCCAATCCCACAATATCATGGTGCGTGACAACGCGGCCTGGCTGCTTGATTTCCAGGGCATGCGCGAAGGTTGTGCGGCTTACGATTTCGCGTCACTGGCTTTTGATCCTTATGTAACACGCCCGGATATGCAGCTGTGGCGCATTGAAATTGAAGATGAGGCACGCGAACTTTCTGATTGGAAAGGCTCACGAGATGCTTGGACGCATCTTTTACATGTCGCTGCAACCCAGCGCTTACTCCAAGCCTGCGGTGCCTACGCTAATTTAGGACAACGACAAGGACGGGCGGATTTCCTCGCCCACTTACCTGCTGGCCTGAGCCTACTCGAAAATGCCGCCCGCGTTTGTGGGCGACGACGAATCGCAGACCTCGTGCGCGACCTACGGGAACAACGACTCAGCGGGCCGGCTCGTCGACCGGCGGTGCGTCGTTAGTCTCAAGCCCTAACATACGGCGCATAAATCGTCCGAGCACTTGCGACTCGGCCCGTCGTTCAGCAATCACGACTTGCTGCGCGGTGAGTTGAGAAACAGCGACTTGAGCATTGGTCTGTGCAGCTGCCCGCGCTAAACCTGCAGTGGGAAGTGCAGGTGCGGTCGCACGTGGACCCGGGGTAGCAGGAATGGTGGGCGGAGGTACGACCACGGAAGGAGCGACCGCAGTAACGGTACCTGAAGGCGGTGAAAGCGTCTGAGCCTGAACCGTTGGGGGCGGTGGCGGCGTCATACTCGGATTAAATAGTCGCCTCGTAGTCGAACCCTCAGGCACCGATTCACCTTCAGTAGGAGTATTCGGCGTAACGACTTCGCTGTTCTCCAAGCGTCGAGCACCAACCTCGCCAACAGAGGTAGGGGCAGACACCGATGAGTCTAAGTTTAAAGCGATCGATTGCGGGGGGCTTGCAGGCGCAGGCGCCGCAGAAGTTTCGCGCGGAAGACTCAAACCTGCATCGAGCTTAATGGGCGAAGGGGAGGTTGGCGTCGAGCGGGTCTCAGGGACAGCGCCCAACTGGAGGGGAATGCTCGCAGCAGGAGCCGCAGGAGCAGGCGGGTTGGCCCGGGGCAAAGGCAGCGGGATGGGGCGGGCCCGACCCTCGCCCACCGTCACCTTAGAAGGCGGCGTAACCGCAGGTTGGGCTAGCGGCTTTAAATCAGGTTTTACTACCGACGAAACATCTTGAGCGGCCGGCACTTGGGTGACCTTTGACTTCTTATCAGGTAAGTCCGAGGCCGACGGCGCTTGCATCGACGAACAACCTGCAACCGCGGCCGTTAGGGTTGCCCAGCGCATCCAAGCTGGGACGGATTGCATTAGGGATTAACGAAAGAGGGTCAGGAGGACGCCAGCGAGCGGTTGCTCAGATTGATCTTCCAGTCGTGCCGTCAGCAAAAACTGCGAGGAGCGATTCGACGTGTCAGATTTTTCTACTAAGACTTGGCGCACGCCAACCTTGGTGCCTTCCGTACCCAGAACCTCGCGGAAACGCTCGGCGAGTACATCCAAATCCAGTAACTCGGTGGCGCCACGCAAGAGACGCGCTGCATCATCTTCAGGAACCGTACCGAGGATAGATTCACCGGGCTTTAAGTTTAGTCGCGGCTGGCGACCTTGACGGTAATCGTAGCGAGCAAGAATCCCGACTTGGTCTGGCCCGGTTAGACGCACCGATAAACGGAGTTCGTAGTTCACCGCCGCACGCAGTTCGTCATAGCGCGCTTGAGTCGCATCACCCATGGGGAGACGACGGAAGAAACGTTCAACATCGAGCCACAAGCTAACGCCTACTTCAGAACCAAAGGCTCCCGGAGGCAGCGATTCTTGGGATTGGTCTTGTCCGGCAGCGAGCGACAAGCAGCGACGCATTTCTGCACCGATGGTGGGCGCGAGGGGATCGCCTCCCAATTCAATCATGAGAATAGCAGAGGTGTCGGTAACTCCAAAACTAAAGAAGCCTCCCTCGGGGTCGAGGAACCGTCCGCCGGCATGACGAACCATGGCGCGATTACGCGTCAGGGCCACGGGGTTCGTACCATCCGGACGTAACACCGTGCGCATCTGCTCAGCTAAACGTGCTAAGGAAGCTTCGGCGGCAGCACGATCGGTAATCCGTACCACAATACCACACAGCATCACGGGGGTTTCACCATCTTCACCTGGCTGGCGCGTGGGATGCTTAGCAAAAACAATCACCGCGGCTTCAGGGTCAAGCGGCCCCGCGGCTAAATCTTGTAAGGCGCGGGTAGCAATTTGACCGCCGACTTCACCTAGGGCTGCCTTTAAAACCGGATCAGGCGTGGTACGTACCAAAGGAGCGGGCTGAGGCGCGTCTTCTGTATTTGCACGAAGGTCAACTTCGGGGCGAGCAGGACGGAACGCCGCGACTGCAAAGCTATCGCCAGGAACTAACCGCAAATGCTCACGACCACCAAGACCAACCAAGGGCTTACCCGTCGGCCAAAAAGCCCAAACGGATAAACCAACAAGCAAGGTCGAAAGTATAGCCAGTAGTATGCCAACCCAACCCCGCAGAACCGTTCCTGAACTCGCACGAGCCGAGGGTGCTGCAGCGGAAGCCGAGCCTGAGCCTGAAACAAAGGTGGTATCTTTGTTTGCTTCACGCAGGAGAGCGACGTTGAAGGCAATAACCAAGGTCACCGCCAAGGGGTCAAAGACCATAACGATGGCAAAGATCAGCCACTTCACCACCACATCGGCCGAGGTATCAAAGGCCCGGGCAATAAAACGGTAGGTACCAATATCAGAGCCTTGAATGCGATCTTTCAGGGCTTGGATTTGCAGGGTACGTTCACGTAATTGTGAGGCCAAAACTTCAACACGGCTTTCACCACTGGCCGAGCGGGAATCGAGCTGCTCCTGTAAGGCACCGAGCTGTTGCTCGAGCGTGAGCACCGCAACCGCGCTGGTCTTACGAGCCTCGGCAGCTTCGTTGTCGAGCTGACGAAGCTCATCCCGGAGGCGCTCATCAATGCTACGGATTTCCGTCGACGACGTGGTGGCGAGTTTTAATTGCTCCTCGCGCACGCGCTCGAAGCGCGCCCGCGCACGTTCCAAATCAGCGGCAATCGCGGCACGCTCTTCGGCCTGCTCCGCCCGTAGTTCTTGTCCAAGTTTAATGCCATCGGTCTTAAAGATGAGTCCGGTTGTACCTTGGGCGGTATAGGCATCGACGGCTCGGTCGAGCACCTCTAAGCGCTTAATAAGACCAGCAATGGTAGCCTCATCACCTGCTACCGATTTTGCTAAAGCCGTACCTTGCTCGGAAGCTCGATCCGAAGCAGCCTTGGCATCATTAGTGCGGCGGGCATTAGCAGCGGTTCGGGCAGACTCAATTCGAGCTAAGGCTTGGACTAGGGCTTCCTTTTCCTGCGCCACCCGTTGTTGCAGACGTACCGCATCTTCACGGCTCGCACCTTGCGTCTGGGTGCTCTGAGTACGCGCCACATCAATTCGTGCCTGTAAATCAGCGGCCTCAACTTCGAGCTGGGTTATTTGATTTTCGGTCAGGAAAATTTCGTCGTTAGTCTTTTCGTAGGCACGAGCGAGGTAACCATAATTACCTAAGGAGGTGATCCCAATTAAAACCAACAACGCGGTGGTTAAATAAAACTTCAGTGAAGTCTGAATCGCTTGCCAGTAACGGTAGAGGAAGGAAGCAGCGACCAACTTACCAATTTCTAGAGTAGCCGCCATAATCATGACGGGGATGGACGAAGCAAAGAGAAGACCTAGGCCGAGAACCGAGAAGTAGGCCGAGCATCCGGCGATGAGGACAGCGGAGGTGGCGAGGATGAAAGGGAAGCCGACACGCCGACCTACGAAGGGGATGCTCATGAGGGTAGGGTCAACCTAGGGTAGATTACCTACCCATGTCAAAAGCAGATACCGTGCGTCACTAAACGTTCACCTTGGCGTCGAGGAAGGCGATAACCTCATCCTCGCTCATGCGTACCTGCTCCAGGGTGTCGCGGTCCCGCACTGTGACCCCTGCCCCTTTCTCAAGGGTATCGAAGTCGATGGTAATCCCATAAGGGGTGCCAATCTCGTCCTGGCGACGGTAGCGGCGGCCAATCGCGCCAGCTTCATCGTAAAAGACGTTAAATCGGCGCTGGAGGCGGGCATGGAGGGCTTTTGCCCGCTCCACCAACTCAGGCTTATTTTTGAGTAAGGGGAAGACCGCGGCTTTAAACGGGGCAATCCGAGGGGGCAGGCGCAACACCACCCGCTTTTCCCCCTCCACTTCGTCTTCATGGTAGGCAGTGGTCAGTAGGGCCAAGAAAACCCGGTCAACCCCCACTGAAGGCTCAATCACATGGGGAATGAAACGGGTTTTTGCGGCCTCATCAAACCAGTCCAAGCGCGTGCCCGAGACCTCGCTATGCTGGGTGAGATCGTAATCACCTCGGGCGGCTACGCCTTGGAGTTCTTGGACACCAAAGGGAAACTCAAACATGATATCGACCGTACCTTTGGAGTAGTGAGCCAGTTTTTCTTTGGGGTGGGCGTAAAGTGAAAGCTTAGCCCGAGGGATACCAATCGACTCAAACCATGCCAGACAGGATTCTATCCAACCCCGGTGCGATGATTCCCAATCTGCCGTCGGAGCAATAAAATACTCGATCTCCATTTGCTCAAACTCACGAGAGCGAAAGATGAAGTTACGTGGGTTAATTTCGTTACGGAAGGCCTTGCCAATTTGCGCAATGCCAAAAGGAAGTTTTACCCGACCCGTATCGACCACGTTTTTAAAGTTAATGAAAATACCTTGGGCAGTTTCAGGCCGTAAATAAGCCGTAGCTGAGGCATCTTGCATCGCCCCTACCGAGGTCTGAAACATCATATTAAACGAGCGAGGGGGCGTTAATGAACCTGGCTTGCCCGTCGCCGGAGAGGGAATCAAAGCAATCTCTTCGGGCTTGGCCTCGGTCAAATCGCGGAGCACGAGAGGCTCCAGTGTGCCTTGTTTAGCCTGCTTACGTTTCATTTCATGCGCCATCTCTTCAGCCCGCGCTTGCATCGACTCATCTTCTAAAACCGCCACGTAACCCAAGGTCTCGCCCGCGACCTTAACCGGAGCGAAGAAAAGTTGGTCGGCGCGATAACGCATCTTAGACTCACGACAATCCACTAAAGGATCGGTAAAGTTTTCAATATGACCCGAAGCCTTCCACGTGGTGGGGTGGTGAATAATCGAGGAGTCGAGACCAACGATATCCTCGCGACGGTGGACAAAATCCTGCCACCACGCCTGCTTGATATTATTCTTTAATTCAACGCCGAGGGGGCCGTAATCAAAAAATCCGTTAAGGCCTCCGTAAATTTCAGAGGAAGGGAAGACGAAACCCCGGCGCTTGCAGAGGTTAAGGAGAGCATCCATCGGAGCAGGGGCTTGAGCCATGACAGAACTACCTTTCCCTGCCCTACCCCATTGCGGCAAGCCCCGAGTGCCTAGCGGTCGCCTGACGGCGTACGCTCCCGAGCATCTTCCGTCCATTGCCGCAGTCGCTGTGAGAGCGCCGCTAGATCGGCGGCTAATCCGGGGGCAACGTGGTTAATCGCCGTCTCTCCCCGACCTAGGCGCTCACTCAACTGCCTTAAGGTTTCACGAATTTCACCCAAGCGGCCGGCATAGATTGGCACCGCCTCAGGTCCGAGTAAGCGTTCAAGCGCCTGAGCCTTGGCGTTTAAGGCTGCCGCTGCCTCTAAGGCTTCACTCAAAAGTTGAGGCTGCTCTAGCTGGGATTGCAGGCCCTCGAGTTGCTGCGTGAAGGCGGCAACCTCGGCCACTAAGTCACGCTCGGACCATAAGCGCAGGCGCGTAGCCATACCGGGCAAACCTGCTAAAAATCCGCCACGCGGTGCACAGGGGATTTCAAATGCATCGTGACGCGGCGCTGGCGTCCCTGGGAGCCAGACTAAATCCACTCCGAGAAAACCTGAGGCAGGATTCGCCGGTGAAAATTCTACCCGCAAGCCTTCTTGCACACAGGTTTCAAGCTCGGCAAGTTGCGGAGCTAAACGTAAGTCGACCGAAAGCACCGCCTCGGGCCGCAGCTGGCCGCCCGCGGAAGGTTGCCACAAGCGAAGCGCAACGACTTGCCCAACCTCCACTCCACGCAAGCGCACGGGTGAGCCGACCGATAAGCCTTGGACCGATTGTTCAGGCCGAGCCACCAAGCGCGCCCGTGGCACAATCCCTTGGATAATATTCCAAGCCACCACCGTGGCTAGCAGCAGAGCGAGGGCGAGGAGAACCGACCAACCCCGACGCCGCAATCGCTTTAGGCGGAGGTCGGAGGGTAGCTCCCCAGCCATGTGATGCGTTCGCAACGGGGTTTGAGTTCGGCCAAAGCGGCCTGCACGCTGGGCGATTCCCAATGTCCGGGAAAATCAATAAAGAAGAGGTACTCCCACGCCTGTCGTCGACTAGGACGGGATTCGATGCGCAATAAATTAATGCCGCGCGAAGAAAAGGTACTCAAGGCAGCCTGCAATGCGCCCGGTTCATGACGCAACGCCAGCACCACACTCGTGAGCTCATCTTTAGCTCCAGGTGGATTCGCCTTAGCTCCAATCACAAAGAATCGCGTGGCATTATCACGACGATCTTGGATGCCGCGGGCCAAAATGGGCACCCCGCGCGACTCAGCTGCGGAAGCGGCGGCAATGGCTGCCAAAGTAACATCGCCTGCGAGAGCTTCTACCGCAGCAGCGGTCGATGCTGTCTCCACTAACTCGGCGTTAGGTAGATGACGTGCCAACCAACCGCGGCACTGCGCTAAGGCAATATCCTTAGAGAGCACACGACGTACGCCGGCCAGAGGACCAGCACCGACTAAGCAATGTTCAACTTCTAAGGTAACTTGAGAGACTACCTTGAGGGGAGACTCTGCCAATAAATCTAGGGAATGGCTTACTACACCTTCGGTCGAATTTTCTACGGGGACCACGCCATACGAGGCTTCGCCGCGTTCAACACTGGCAAAGACATCCGCAATCCCGCGCAGCGGGCGCGCCGGAACACTCGAGCCGAAAACACGTAAGGCAGCTTGATGCGTGAAAGACCCTTCTGGCCCCAAGTACACCACGGGCGCAGCCATTTGTGCCCCAATCGACATCGAAATAACTTCACGGAAAACCGCCCGCACGCCCTCCGCGGGCAAGGTGGGCGCCGCCGCTACCAAACTTGTGAGGACCTGCTCCTCGCGCTGCGGGGCATAAATGGGTGCACCAACTGAGGCCTTGGCTTCGCCAATCGCACGCGCTACTGCCAATCGTTCGCTCAGCAAACGTAGGATATCGCGGTCGATGCGATCAACCTCGCGGCGGTGTTGCTCCAGACTCATGGGGAAGGAGGCGGCGTTTCTTCAACTAATCCCAAATCACCTTCCGTGGGAGCGACCGCCGCAGTCGCACGCGTGATCCACTCATTAATTTGAGCAGGTGAAAGCACATCGGAGGCGGGCAGTTCTCCAAGGGAACGCAGACCAGTGAAATCAAGGAACTTGTCGGTCGTGCCATACTGTAACGGACGACCAGGTAAGTCTGCCCGACCCGTCACTTGTGCGAGCTCGAGCTCAAGTAAGCGTTGCAGCGCGCTCTCAATGGAAACGCCCCGAATCGATTCCATCTCACCGCGGGTGACGGGTTGGCGGTAAGCAATAATCGCTAAGGTTTCGAGCGCTGCCGGCGACAAACGTTGCGGGCGAACCTCACCTCTTAACAAGCGTACCCACTGCGCATAGTCGGTGGCGACCACGAGTCGAAAACCTTCTGGGCCTTGCAGCACCCGGCAGACGTCACCCGTTTCACGAAACTCGGCATCGAGTTGCTCCATCGACTCACGAATTTGCGTGGCCGTGACCAGAGTAGGTACTTGGTCGATAATGTCTTGAATCACCTCTTGTACCGGTGCCTCAGGATTGGATTCCCCTTCAGGTGGCACGGCTGCCGACAAGGCGGCTTCGGTTTCAGCTGGACGGCGCTCATCGTGGTAGCGCTGCACCACCTTTTGGATGTCCTTAATGGAAATCGGCTCCGAGGTGGAGAGGAGGAGGGCGCGGAGGACGCGTTTGAGATTGAATTCCACGGGAAAAAAGTGAGTTGAGATTCCGACGGGAGGGGACAAGTTGAGTCTGCTACAAGGCTGGGAGCACCCTGCCTCGCTGTCCACCCAATCCTTTCTCCATGTCTGACCCTCAAGCCCAACGTCGTTATTCCTCAATGGTCGTGGATGGCCCTGACCGAGCACCCAGCCGAGCCATGCTCCGCGCGGTGGGCTTTACAGAGGCTGATTTTACTAAATCGGTAGTCGGGGTGGCCTCAACCTGGTCCATGGTCACGCCCTGCAACATGCACATTGATCGCCTAGCAACCGAGTCGGTCAAAGGGGTCGATCAAGCGGGCGGCAAAGCGGTGATTTTTAATACCATCACGATTTCAGATGGTATTTCTATGGGAACACCTGGCATGCGCTATTCCTTGGTCTCGCGCGAGATTATCGCCGACTCCATTGAAGCGGTGGTAGGAGCCCAAGGGTTTGACGGTTTTGTAGCCATCGGCGGATGCGACAAAAATATGCCAGGCTGTGCCATCGCCATGGCCCGACTCAATCGCCCCTCCATCTTTGTATACGGCGGGACGATTGTGCCCGGCCTGCATCGCGGACAAGCCACCGACATCGTCACCGTCTTTGAAGCGGTTGGTAAACATGCGGGCGGACAAATCGGTGATACGGAATTACGCGAAATTGAATCCTGCTCCATTCCCGGCGAAGGCTCCTGTGGCGGCATGTACACAGCCAACACCATGGCATCCGCTATTGAAGCGCTAGGATTAAGCCTACCCGATAGCTCAGCCCAACTGGCTAATTCAAAAGCTAAACTCGACGACTGTGCCCGCGCGGGTGCGGCGGTAGTGGAATTACTCCGTAAAGGCATTCGCCCCTCGGACATTCTTTCCAAGGCCTCCTTTGAAAATGCGATCACCGTGGTCATCGCTCTGGGCGGCTCCACCAATGCGGTGATGCACTTAATCGCCATGGCCCACGCGGCGGGCATTGCCTTGGGCTTAGAAGACTTTGAACGCCTCGGTCGCAAAGTCCCTGTGCTCTGCGACCTCAAGCCCAGTGGTAAATACAACATGGCGCACTTTGTCCGCATCGGCGGCCTGCAGCCGCTCCTGCGTCAGTTACTCGATGCCGGTCTGCTGCACGGTCATTGCTTAACTGTCACGGGCAAAACCGTAGCAGAGAACCTAGCGGGCGTAAAACACTACGGGCCCGAGCAAGATGTGGTACGCCCGATGTCGAACCCCATCAAAGCCGATAGCCACTTACGCATCTTACGCGGCAATCTCGCCCCTGAGGGAGCGGTAGCAAAAATTACCGGCAAAGAAGGTCTGCGCTTTGTGGGCAAAGCCATCGTCTTTGAATCGGAAGAAGCTAGCCTGCACGGTATCCTCGCCGGCAAAGTTTCTGAAGGTCATGTGATTGTCATTCGCAACGAAGGCCCGGTAGGTGGACCGGGGATGCGCGAAATGCTGGGGCCCACCAGTGCGGTGATGGGCAAAGGTATTGGCAAAACCGTTGCCCTTGTGACCGATGGTCGTTTTTCCGGGGGAAGTCACGGCTTCGTCGTCGGCCACATCACACCCGAGGCCGCCTGCGGTGGTCCTCTCGCCTGGGTACAAGATGGCGACGAAATTGTCATCGATGCCGAGCGCAACGAAATCAATCTCAGCGTCGCTCCCGAAGAACTTGCGCGCCGGCGAGCCGCTTGGAAGCCCGCACCTCCTAAGGAAACTCGCGGGGTTCTGGCAAAATATGCACGGTTGGTTTCCTCCGCCTCGCTGGGTGCCACGACCGACCGCTAAAGCACGCCAAACCTTACTGAACGCTTGCCTGTTAGCCTCACCCACGGGAAGGTAGGCAAGATGACTCAAGGGTTCGCTGCCTTTCGCTCTGGCCTCATGGCATGGCCTGAGCTCGATTATGGATTTTGGCTCGATCTTAGTCGGGCCCGCTTACCGCAAATGGATGCGGCCCTTGAACAGCGTCTGCGTGCAGCCCTACAGGCCTCTAAGGAACTAGAAGCCGGTGCATTAGCCAACCCCGATGAGCAACGCCAAGTGGGTCACTATTGGCTACGTCGACCCGCCTTGGCGCCTTCACCTGAGCAAACCGAAGCGATTCTTAACACGCAACGGGCAATTCAGGAGTTTGTGCAGCGCGTGCACCGCGGAGAACTCCGCGGGCCAGGAGGAGCCTATGAAGACGTGCTTTGTATCGGCATTGGAGGCTCGGCCCTGGGCCCACAGCTCCTTTCCGACGCGTTAGGCAGTAGCCGCGATCGTCTTCGTCTCCATTTTCTGGATAATACCGACCCCGAAGGGTTTGATCGCACCTGGGCTACGCTCGCTGGGCGCCTCGGCAAAACTTTAGTCTTAGTGATGTCGAAATCAGGTGGCACGCCTGAGCCGCGTAATGCGCTCCGTGAAGCAGAATATCATTGGCAGGCCGCAGGTCTCGAGCTCGGACCCCAAGCGGTGGCCGTCACAGGTGACGGCAGCGCCCTCGACCGTGAGGCGGTGGCAAAAAACTTTTTGGCGCGTTTTCCGATGTGGGATTGGATTGGAGGCCGCACCAGTATTATGGGTCCAGTTGGCCTCTTGCCCGCTGCCCTGCAAGGACTCGACACCGAAGCGCTGCTTGCTGGGGCAGCCGAAATGGATGACTTAACCCGCGCATCTGAACTTGCGCGCAACCCCGCAGCACAACTTGCCCGGGCATGGTGGCACTTAACCGAGGGTAAAGCCAAACGCGCCATGGTGGTTTTACCTTACAAGGATCGTCTGGTACTCCTTTCTCGCTACCTACAACAACTCATCATGGAATCGCTCGGTAAGTCTCATGACTTACGCGGACGCGAGGTTCACCAAGGTCTGACGGTTTACGGCAACAAAGGCTCCACCGATCAGCACGCCTACATTCAGCAACTACGCGACGGCCCCGATGACTTCTTTGCTTTCTTTATTGAAGTGCTGCGCGATCGCGAAGGCCCCTCTCGCGAGGTCGAGCCCGGCATCACTAGTGGAGATTACCTTCAGGCCTTCCTTTTAGGCACCCGTGACGCCCTTGCCGCTCAAGGTAAGGCGAGCTTAACCCTTACCTTGGCAGCGGTGGATGCCCGTGCTTTAGGTCGCACCTTGGCCCTGTTTGAGCGTGCCGTGGGGCTCTATGCCAACTTACTGGGCATCAATGCCTACCACCAGCCTGGGGTCGAAGCAGGTAAAAAAGCCGCGGGTGACGTTCTTCATATCCTGACTGCCACCCTCAAGGTATTAGCCCAAAAGCCCACCGCTTGGATGACGGCGCCCGAGCTGGCACGGGAAATTGGGCTTGAGGGGGCTGGGGAAACGGTGTTCAAAACTTGTCTGCGCCTTGCACGTAATGGACGGCTCGCCTGCAACCCGCACGCGGATCCCGACCTGACCCGTTTCCAGCATCGCTCTCACCCCTGACGCTCACTTCCCCATGACCAAGTCGACCAACCTAGCCATTCGCATCCTTGGACTCGCGGGCGCCATCGCCGCTGGTGTCTTCACCTACCTTTACCAAGGTAAAGTGGATTTGGTTATGAGCAAAACCTCCGACCTCGTGGCGGAAGGTGCGGGTAACACCTTCGAATCCCGGGTGAATAAAATCCCCGAAGTCTTCGCTACCCTCCAAGAGCGCCGGGCCAAAGTCACTGAGCACGAGGGTACCATCAAAGATTTACTCGCCGATGTGGCGGAGAAGAAAACCCGCATTGAAGAACTCAATGGTAATGTACGTACCCTAGAGAACGATCGCGCCGAACTTACCCGTCGCCGGGACGAACTCACCGCCAGCCTCGCTACGGTAACCAGCGAGCGCGATGGTCTCACCAGCCAACTCAATACCGCCCGCGAAGAAGTCGCCCGTAAGACTGAAATCATCGGCACGATGTTCACCCGCGAGCAACTCGACGCCGAGATTGCCGCTAAGAACAAGATGGAAGATAACCGCAACGACGTGGTGAATAAATACGTGCAACTCTATAACTGGATTCAAAATAGCTCGGGTGCCACACCTCCCTACCCTCGCGATCCTAATTTCGTGGACAACGGTGGCGTCAAAGTGGAGTTCGGTCCTGAACTCGTCACCACGCGCATCGTGGGTCTTTCCCCTTCCCAAGGCCTGATTAGTTTCTCGGTGGGTTCTGACCGCTTCCCTGGCCTGCGCGCGGAAACCATGTTCAAGCTCCGTATCGGCGAGCGCGAAGTCGGTAGCGTCAAAATCTCGGAAGTAGGTGCCTCCTTCTCCATCGCGCAAATTTTAGCCAATACGGACCTCGATGCCCTAAGCCGAGGCCAAGTCCTCACCCTCGAGCCTGTAACCGGCAAGGTTGCTGCCAAGTGAGTCGGCTGATTGCATCGCTTAGCTTGCTTGCCTTGGTTAGCCTACTGGTCGGTTGTGCCTCGGATGAAGAAGGCGGAGGTCAAGGCGACTTACCACAAGCCCAGCCTGCTACCTGGGAAGGCGGACTGCCGGGTATGACCCCTTCCGGTCCTCCCCGCTAATGAGCCTGCCGGCACCCTCGGGCGCCGGCGAGTTGCGGGTGGTTGCCACCCCGCTGGGAAATCTTGGCGATATCTCAGAGCGAGCGCGGCGCACCTTGATGGAAGCCGATGTGATTGCCTGCGAAGACACGCGTACCACCGGCAATCTGCTACGCTTGCTGGGCATCGAAGGAAAAACCCTCGTCGCCTACCACGACCACAACGAAGTGGCGGCGGCTGAAGCGTTAGCCGATCGTGTTGCCGCTGGAAGTATCGTTGCCTTAGTGACTGACGCTGGGACGCCGACATTGAGCGATCCTGGCTTTCGGATTGCGCGCGCGTGTGCCCGTCGGGGCCTGCGCCTTTCGCCTATCCCCGGACCCTCCGCCCCCATGGCCTTACTTTCGGTTTCTGGACTTCCCACGAACGCTTTCCGATTCGTGGGTTTCCTGCCGCCAAAGTCCGCAGCGCGGCGACGGTTCTTAACCGAGCAAGCCCTCGCTGCTAACGAAACCCTAGTGCTCTTAGAATCCTGCCACCGCATCGACGCTTTGCTCACGGAAATGTTAGAGATTCTTGGGCCCGATCGCGTAGTTTGTGTAGGTCGAGAATTAACTAAGTTGCACGAGTCTGTACGCACCCGACCGCTCGGAGTTTTAGTGCCTGAACTGCAACGCGGTAGCCTTAAAGGCGAATTTACCCTGGCGATTGGGCCGGTTGGTTTCACCCTGGAGTAAGGAAGGGGCGTTGACCCCGCAGGTTGAATCCGCAACCGTACCGACGCCGTTATGGCAGGCTTCGACGACAATTTAGTGCGCGACTACTTTGAGCTGAACGGGTTCTTTGTCCGTCAGACCCGGAAGTATGCCATTCAATCTCGGCGCAAGCGGGCCGATGAAGAATCGGACTTACTGGTGATTAATCCGGCGCCAAGACCGGGACAGCCGCCGGGCTTCCAACTCTTCACCTCGGATCTTCCCGGTATTTCCCGCGCGGTCGTGGCGATTAAAGGCTGGCACAGCACCAAGGCCGTAACGCCGGCTATGATTCGCAAAGGCGACTTAATTGAATTTGTCAGGAAGGAAGCGGTCGAAGCCGCGCGCCATGCTTTTGCCGATCTTGCCGTGAGCGAAATCGAAGGCTCACCCGAAATTCCATTAAGTAAAATTCTGGTGCTCCCCGGCCTGCCCACCGCTGAACCGCAACGCGGCGAAAGCATTGCCCTGCTGCGTGAGCATGGGGTGGATCATGTACTAACCTTCCGCACCTTATTGGACAGCATGGTACAGCGCGTAGAATCAAATCAGAGTTACGCCAAATCAGAAACTCTCCAACTTCTACGACTTTTACGGGTCTATGATATGGTCAAAAGTTCGCAGCTCGAACTTTTCCCTGACCGTAATCCTAAATGATTTCACCTCTTGCTCAAATTGAGTCCGGTGCCGTGCTTGCCGATGATGTTAAGGTGGGTCCGTTTGCGGTGATTGAAGCTGGGGCGGTGATCGGACCTGGTTGTGAATTAGCGGCGCATGCGATTGTTCGCAGCTCTGCGCGCTTAGCAGCTCGGGTACGCGTCGACAGTTTTGCCGTCGTGGGAGGTGACCCGCAGGATCTCACCTTTGATCGTGCACAAGCCACGCTCACCCAGATTGGAGAAGGCACGATTCTGCGTGAACATGTTACGGTGCATCGTGGAACGGCCGCCTCGGGCCAAACCCAAGTAGGCGCTAACTGTCTTTTAATGGCCGGGGCCCACGTGGCTCATGACTGTCGACTCGAGGAAGGTGTGATCTTAGCCAATGGTTGCATGCTGGGTGGGCATGTCGAAGTTGGCCAAGGCGCCTTCATTAGCGGGGGTGTAGCCGTGCACCAATGGTGTCGGGTGGGCGCAGGTTCGATGACTTCGGGTAACGCCGTGATAACGGGAGATGTGCCCCCTCAAGCCTTAGCCTACGGCCGCGACACGCTCGCGGGGTTGAATTTAATTGGACTTCGTCGACGTGCTGTTGCTGCGGAAGCGATTGCTGAACTTAAACAAGCACTACGCCAAGTTTACACACCAGGCACGGCCTGTGAAACCGCCGCTCAACAACTCCTTGCTTCCGGCGAATTTACCCATCCGATAACTCAAGCCTTCTTAACCTTTTTCCTAGCGAGCCGCCGTCACCGCTTTATTCAGCCTGAATCATGAAACCAGCACTGGCTCTTACCTGCGGAGACCCTTCGGGGATTGGGCCTGAGTTAAGCCTTCAGGTGCTGCAAGAGGCTGAATTTAAGCACCTACCGATTATTCCGATTGGTCCAGCAAACTGGCTTCGAGCCTTGGGCCGCGAAGGGATTGTCGTCGGACCCAGCGATTTCCTAGCAGTACCAGGTAAGCCTTGTGAGGTCGGCCAGCGGGTGGCTCTCGCAGCCATGGAAGTTGCGGCTCAAGGTTGTCTCGAGGGTTCATTTTCGGGCGTCGTTACCGGACCCGTAAGCAAAGCGGGTCTGGCGAGCATGGGCTTTAGCCATCCTGGCCAAACCGAATTTTTTGCTAAAAAATGGGGAGGGGAACCCACCATGGCTTTTGCGGGCGGGCGGATGACGGTGGCCTTAGCGACTTGGCATATTCCTTTACGCGACGTTCCTGCCCAAGCTCATGCCCAAGCCATTATTTTAGCAGCGAAACGCTTGGCTGCCCTGCGCCAACGCCTGGGTGACCCACGTCCGAAAATTGGGATTTGTGGACTCAACCCCCATGCAGGTGAGACCGGTCAACTCGGCGATGAAGAAGCCACTTCGGTCACGCCCGCAATCGCTGCTTTGCGCGCAGCTGGCATCGATGCGTACGGCCCCCTTTCGGGTGACACGGCCTTTGCTCGCCATCTTGCAGGCGAGTTCGACGGACTCGTCGCCCTTTATCACGATCAAGGCTTAGCGCCGCTCAAGACCATCGATTTTGCCGAAGCCGCCAACCTCACGCTCGGACTTCCTTTCATCCGCACCAGCCCCGATCACGGCACGGCTTATGCCTTAGCAGGCACAGGCAAAGCCAACCCACGCAGCCTAGCGTCGGCCCTACGCCTTGCTTACCACCTGAGTTCATGAGGTGGATGCTAGCGGTCGTTTTAAGTTGGGTGAGTTTGTCAGCGACTCAACCACCGCAACGCATTGCTTCACTTTCTCCTGCAGCTTCTCGCATCATGCTCGACTTGGGAGCAGGCGACCAACTGATACTAGCCACGCAATGGTGCGAACTACCTAGTCAACATTCTGCGGCCCGCGAGGCTGATGCCTTTACGCCCGACCTTGAGCGTCTCATCAAACTTAAACCTGATTTAGTTGTCCTCTCTCGCTTAGCGAATCCCTTACTGGCCGAACGCTTACGCTCGCTTAAATTTCCCGTGCTCATTTTAAGCGCCGAAGCACCCGACTCACCCGCCACCGATATTCATCTTCTCGGTCAACGACTCGGTAAGGATGCTGCCGCGCAACGCTTGCTCGATGCACGTCGATTAACCAAGCCCCTCGCCCACGACGCTCCCCGCTTACTCATAGTTTGGGACGGCGTTTGTGCGGGGCCGCAAAGTTATTTAGCCTGGGTAGCAACCGCATCTGGGTATCGCCTCGCCTCGCTTGACGGCGCTTGGCCCGAATGGGATCGGGAGCAAGTGGGCCGTAGCCAACCCGACGTGGTTCTTTATCTAACCCGGGACGGTTCCGAGACCGTAGGGTTGGACGATGCAAAACTAGGGGAGTGGCGCTCTGACCCAGCCTTACGCTTAACTAACGCTGCATTAAAGGGTTCGGTATGGAAAACCCGTGCCCGTAGCATCTGGCTACCTGCCAGTGGCCTACCCGAAGCAGCCGACCTCTTAAGGGCAGTACCGAAAGATTCCGGGGTCCGTTGACATCTGTGGGAAACCCCTATGATAGAAGGTCATATCCCAATCATGAAAAACCTCCTCACCTCCGCGTTAATGTTTGCCGTGCTGGCCTGCCCTGCATTCGCAAGCGACGATGCCCCTTCCTGCCCTGCTTGCCCTAAGAAAGGCGACAAGGCTGAACCCTCAGCTTTCATCACCCAAGACGATTGCAGTCCTTGCAAGGGCGGCAAAAAGAAGGACGGCGACAAGGTTGCTCCCTCCGATGCCGTCCAAGGCGACTGTGATGGTTGCTGCTGCGGCAAGAAAAAGGACGGCAAGAAGAAAGAGTGCTCTGACATCGCAGGCTGCGACACTTGCGATACCCACAAAAAGAAGGACGACAAAGTAGCACCTGCTACCCCCACCCAAGATGATTGCGGCGGTTGCAAGGGCGGCAAAAAGAAGGACGGCGTTAAAGAAGACGCTCCTGCTGCTTAAAGCTTCTTCAGCTCACCAAAAACAGGCGCTCCTTGAGCGCCTTTTTTGTGCCTAGAAATTTAGCTACTTAGTCCGAGATCAAGCCGAGCAAACTCGGCAAAGTCGGCACGGATAGGTACTGCATGCTGCTGAGCATATTCAACGTCGCCCGGCTTAAAAGGCGCCCCCGAACGAACCGCACAACTATGAATGCCCGCGTTGAGTCCTGCCTCCCAATCGGTACGACGGTCCCCCACCATCCAACAACGCGAGGGGTCGAGTCCGTAACGCTCGATACACTCCAAAATAAAACGGGGGCTAGGCTTACGATAAAGCGAAGGAACGTCGGGGCGCTCAGGAGCAGCGCAGACTTCCTTAAAGCCAGGAGGAGGTAAATTGAGCAATTCCAGCATGCGGCGGTGGCAAGCCTGGTAATCCTCCCAGGTAAAAATTTGGCGACCGATACCACTTTGATTGGTGAGAATGAAAAGCTGATAACCAGCAGCAAGGGCAGCGACTAAGGCCTGCCTAACCCCAGGAAGGACCTCCACCTGCTCGGGGCGAGAGGTATGGTGGCCGTCGACAATCAAATTACCGTCGCGATCGAGAAAAAGGGCAGGCGAAAGGGCCATAAGGTGGGGTAGGAGGTCCACCCTAGGGAGCAAGCCTAGGAAAGCGGACTTGACCGTAGGGGGTTACGGGGTCAAAACCGACCCTCCAACCGACGCCCGCCATGGCCAATCCCAAACGTAAGCAGTCCAAGCGCCGCAGCCGCCTCCGCCGCGGCCAGAACCAATACCGCGCTCCCCAGCTCGTTAAAGACGCTGAGTCCGGTGTGCTCCGTCGCCCTCACCGCGTTGACCCTGTAACGGGTAAGTATCGCGGTCGCCAGGTGATCGACGTCGCGGCCTAAGTCTTTTTTCGGGGTCTTCCCCGCAACATGGATACCCCTAAGGTCGGCCACCGTATTGCCCTTGATTGCATGGGCGGTGATATGGGGCCATCGGAAGCGGTCGCTGCGGTAGCGATTGCGCTGAAGGATAATTTAATTGGGCCTAACGACCGTATCGTTCTGGTGGGCCACCAAGATATTCTCGAACTGTTAGCGCGAGAACATCGGTTCCGTCCCGGCGGTCGGGTCGATATTCGTCATGCTGGCAGCATTGTCACGCCTGACGACAACCCGATGTCGGCCATGAAAGGAAAGAAAGATGCTTCGATGTTAGTCGCCATTGAAATGCTTAAGGCAGGCGAAGTCGATGCCATGGTCTCTACCGGTAACACCAAGGTGCTCGTAGGCGCAGGTACGATTCGTCTCCGCACTTTGGAAGGCGCCGAGCGCCCTGCTCTTGCGGCCATCATGCCGCGACGCCAAGGCCACTTCGTCTTGCTCGACGTCGGTGCTAATCCTGAAGCTACCCCCGAGCACCTAGTACACAATGCCATCATGGGCCGTGTCTACGCTCAATCCGCTCTCGGCATTGCAGATCCCCGCGTGGGCTTACTCACCGTAGGCACCGAAGAAGGCAAAGGGGGCGAACGTATCAACCGCGCCCATAACGTTTTAAAAGCGATGGGAGACACCCTGCGTTATGTTGGACCCGTTGAAGGCTTCGATGTCTTTGGCGATGTCTGCGACGTGGTCGTGACCGATGGTTTTACCGGCAATATTATCATTAAAACTTTAGAGGGCCTGGTTTATATGGTGCGCGATCTAGTCGGCCCGAAAGTACGCTACAACCCTGTCTACCTCGCGGGCGGGATTGCGATGTTCCCCCTCTTACGCGAGCTCAAGGGCCACCTCAAACCCGAGCGTTACGGCGGTGCCCCTCTTTTAGGTCTTAACGGGCTGGTCATGAAGGCCCATGGCTCAAGCAATCGCCACGGCATTGCCAGCGCCATTCGTTTAGGGCGTGAGGCACTTGAAGCCGGGGCTCGGCAACGCATGTTGACCGATTTAGCGGCGGCAAATGCTTTAATGGCTAGCCTACCTCGGGAATAAGGCATTTCGGGTTTCCTTTCGGAGGTTAAATACCCTTTGCTCTTGGGCGATGCCTGCCCCCAACTCTGTCATCCTGCGAAGCGTTGGCATTCATGTGCCTGAGCGCCGGGTGACTAATGAGGAACTCTCGCGCACCATGGAGACCACCGATGAATGGATTCGGAGTCGGTCAGGCATCGGTGAGCGAAGGATTGCAGCCGTGGATGAAAACCCATCCGACATGGGAGCCAAGGCGGCCCTGCAAGCCCTCGAGCGCGCCGGACTAAAAGCCGAGGACATCGATCTCCTAATCGTGGCGACCATGACGCCCGATCTCCCCTTCCCTTCTACCGCTTGCCTGCTTCAAGCTAAATTAGGTTTAAGAAAAGACATTCCTTGTTTTGATATCGCGGCCGCTTGTTCGGGTTTTGTCTACGGCCTCCAAGTAACCAGCGACATGCTGCGCTCCGGACGTTACCGCCGAGCCTTGATTGTAGGTGCAGAAAAACTTTCCAGCGTGGTGGATTGGACCGACCGTTCCACCTGCGTGCTCTTCGGTGATGCGGCTGGTGCTGCGGTACTGGAAGCTTCCGATACCCCCGGCTATGGCATCTTGGCCAGCGAACTGGGCGCTGATGGTGCTAATGCCGAACTCCTCTACGCGGCTGCAGGTGGCTCAGCTAAACCCGCTACCTCAGAGACCGTGAGTGGCCGCGAACACTGCCTAAAAATGAATGGCAAAGAAATCTTTAAGCTCGCGGTACGCGTGATGGCGGGAGCCTGTGAACGCGTCCTCAAAGCTGCCGGCGTAACCTCAGCCGAGGTATCCGTGATTATTCCTCACCAAGCCAACATACGCATTATTGAAGGCGTGGCTGATCAACTAGGCTTGGGTATGGATCGCTTTCCGCTTAACCTTGACCGTTATGGCAATACCTCTGCGGCCTCGATTCCGCTCGCCCTCGAGCAGGCTTGGCGCGAAGGCCGTATCCGCCACAACGATCTTATCCTCATGGTAGCCTTCGGCGCCGGACTCACCTGGGGCGCTCTCCTTCTTCGCTGGTATGAACCTAAACCTTAATCTTTTTTTAGCAGGCTTCCTGCTACTCTCGGTCGCTCCTTCGAGAGCTGAGCTCGTACGCCAAACCGATGGCATGCGAGCCTGGGTACTCGTAGAAGGTCGACCCACGGACGCGCCTCTTGATCTTGAAGATCGCGCCGAGGCCTTAGCGGAACTTAATCTCGGACAAGCCCGCATCGACGCTGGCTCTTGGTGGCGAGCCCTAAGCGCCCTCGATGACGCGATTGATCTGGCCGACGATACGGAGATCGGCGCCCGGGCACGTTTTCTTCGAGCCCAAGCCCACGCTGAGCGCAGTCAATTTGAACCTGCGCTTGATGATTTACGTTGGATTATAAGCCGTCGCGTTGATTTTCCCGAGCGCGAGGCGGCGCTCGACCTCATGCTAGCTTTAGCGCGTCGACTCGCCGAAGGTGAGCGCCGTTGGCTCAGCGGCTGGTTCCCTTGGTTCACCGATCGCACCTTGGGCATGCGCGTGCTACTCGAGATTGAAGCCGCTGCGCCTCGCGGCAAACGCGCCGCTGCGTGTTTAGCGGAACATGCCCGACTCGCCATCGAACTCGATGAACCCGAAGCCGCTTTAGAAAGTTTAGAGCGCCTTGTAGGGGAACACCCATCGGCTACGGAGTTACCTCAATCGCTCGCTCGACTCGCTGACTTGCAAGCCAAGGCTTCTCAAGGTGAGCACTGGGATCAATCTTCCGCTTCCGAAGCACTCTTTGCCCTCGAAGCCTTAATTGCTCAGCACCCTGCAAGCCCCGAGGCGGCAGCTGCCCCTGAGCGTATCCGCGTCTTACGCGAGCAAGTGGCTGCATCACGTTTGCGACTCGCAGAATTTTATTGGATTCGTCGCAACAACCCCACGGGTGCCCGATTGATGGCAAGTGCGGCCGTAACCGTGGGTCCCGATACACAAATAGCCGTAGAAGCACTGGCCATGATTGCCCGCATCGATGCCGGCGAGGAAGCCCCGCACACGATCGCAGATTCGGTGCTGGGTCGCTACCCACGCCGAGTCGGTGCCAACAAACTACCTGAGGTAGCAGCCGCCGATCCTGGCTTCCGTACCGACACCCCCCGCACGGCGGATGGCGAACGATGAACTTGCGTATCTTACTTCTCCTAGGGCTTAGTTTAACGGGCTGCGCCTCGTATCAACTAGGAGGTCCTACGCCTACTTTTCGCGATATTGAGCTCCGTCCCACCCGCTCAACGGTGGCCCGTCCCGGTGTTCTACCCGCGCTTGACCAAGCCCTGCGCGCCTCTTTTGGCGCCGATGCCCGCCTACGCTTACGCCCAGGTGGTGCGCCCCTTGAACTCACGGTGGTTGATTATGAACGCACCGCGGCGACGCGGGCGGCAGACGATGCTTACGTGGTCACCTATTATCGCGTCACGCTCCGTGCGACGGCTTCCCTACGCTCAGCCGATGGCCGCCGTACCGCTTTTATCAATCGCCCCTTTGAAGCCCATGCCGTGCTCGAAGCCTCGAATGACTTCGCGGGCGAAGAAAACCGTATCCTCCCGCGCTTGAGTGCGGAGCTTGCCGCCCAAGTACGCGAGGCAAGCGTAGGAGCTTGGTAAAGCATGCACCCCGTCATCCTCGCACCTTCACTACTGGCTGCTGATCACGGGGCTTTCGCCGAGGGCTTAGTAACGGTCGAGCGAGCGGGTCTAAGTTGGATTCACCTCGATATCATGGATGGGCACTTTGTGCCGAATATAAGTTTCGGTCCGCAAGTTCTCGCCGCCCTTCGGCCACGCTCGCGCCTCTTTTTCGATACCCACTTGATGCTCTTGCATCCTGATCGCTACCTCGAAGCTTTTGCTAAAGCCGGAGCTGACCGCATCACCGTGCATACTGAGGCCGATCACGACGTGGCCCGCACGCTCAACCGTATTCGCGAACTCGGAATAGCCGCTGGCATTGCCCTTAATCCGGACAGTGACGCCTCGGCCGTCCTACCCCACCTCGAGGCGGTCGATCTCGTGCTCTGCATGACGGTCTTCCCAGGTTTTGGAGGGCAGGCCTTTATTCCCGGAGCACTCGAGACCGTCCGCGCCATCGCCGAGGAACGTTCCCGTCGCGGCCTTAATTTCCGCATTCAGGTGGATGGCGGCATCACCCCCGAAACTGCGGCGGACTGCCGTCAAGCTGGGGCCGACACCTTAGTTGCGGGGACGTCCTTCTTTAAAGCCGCAGATCCCTCGGCGGCTGCACGCGTCTTAGTTGGAAGTTAAACGCTAGGCTAGTTTCCCGACTCGGCCTTTTCGGTCTGAAGCCGGAGCTGACCACAGGCAGCATCGATGTCGTGGCCTTTTTCTCGGCGCAAGGTAACCGAGACACCGCGCTCACGCACAACCTCAGCAAAACGATTTTGGCGCGTTAGACTAGGCCGCTTCCAAACTAAACCTGTAACCGTATTGTAAGGGATAAGATTAACATGAGCATGTAAGTCCTGGGCAATTTCACCCAAGCGCTTGGCTTGATCGAGCCCGTCATTAATCTCATCAATCAAAATATACTCTAAGGTAAGCATGCGCCCGTGCTTACGGGCAAAGGCCTTACAAGCGGGGAGCAACTCTTCTAAGGGATACTTGCGGTTAATCGGCATAATTTTTTCCCGCACCTCATTGGTAGCACCATGCAAACTAATCGCGAGTCGGACACCTAAAGGCTCATCAGCCAGTTGCAGGATTTTAGGTACCACCCCCGAGGTTGAAACCGTGATGCGGCGGGCGCCAAAACCCAGACCCCAAGGGGCATTGACGGTGCGTAGCGCCGCCAGCAAGTTATCGTAATTCGCCATCGGCTCGCCCATGCCCATAATGACAATGTTATCGAATGAGGCTAGGCCTTGCGCGGCGCGTTCAGGCGAGACCGCATCTTCCACCCGACAAACTTGCAGAAGCTGACTAACCATTTCGCCCACCGATAAATTACGTTTAAAACCATCGAGACCCGAAGCGCAAAACTTACACCCATAGGCACAACCAACTTGAGTCGAAATACAAATGGTGCGCCGCGAGGCATCTTGACCGACCCCTTCCATGGGCGCGCGAATAATCACGGTCTCAATTAACGAACCATCACGAAGCCGCTGCAGAAGTTTTTGGGTAACATCAGTGGCGACCCGCTTACCCACCACATCGGTGGCACCGAAATCAAACGTGGTCGCTAACCAAGCCCGCAGATCCGCCGGGAGATTGGTCATCACTTCCGGACTCTCGGCCCGGCGCTTGTAGACCCATTCCAAAATCTGGGCCACGCGGTAGCGGGGATGGCCAGTCTCAGCCAGGCGGGCAGCGAGGGTGTCGGGGGTCTCCCCGTGAATCGGGGGTTTTTCGGGGGTCCAAACCATAGTAGGGGGTAGGGGGAGGCGGGGTGCCGCCTTCGTTCTTGCAAGGCGGGTTGTTTTGCCTCCAAAACCTTCCTTTGCAATGAGCAACAAGGCCCCCTCCCAGCAGCAACCCCAGGGTCCCACCCTTGACTACGCCCTACAGCGTCTCGCGGAGGGTAAACCCACCCACTGCCTTCACCAAAATTGGGGACTGGGCATCCTGCGCACCCATGACGCCGAAAAGGGTGTCCTCACCATTGATTTCCCTGAAGTCAACAAGCGCGGTCATGCTATGGATGTGGCCTTCTGCCGCGGCAAACTCGAGATTTTAGACTCTGGCTGCTTGCTCGCTCAGGCCTACTCCCCTGATACCCAGTCCAAAATCGCCAGCCTCGTGGCTGACGATCCCGTGGGTTTAGTAAAAACGTTACTAGCCGAAACCCCCCACGGCGAGCTTTCCGCGATTCGTCTCGAGCTTGCTCTCGAGCGGGTAGTTGCAGCCTCACTCACACCTGGCAAAGACCGTGCCGCAAGTTTCAAGAATTGGTGGACACGCGCCAAAGCCAGCCTGCGCAAAGACCGCGGCTTACTTTTACCTGAGCGTAAAGGCGGCAGTTATACCCTGCTCGAAACCCCCAGCGACCCCGCCCAAGACATCTTGGCCCAATTGACCGCTTCACGCGATGACTCCCGCCGCCTACAACTCCTCGCTGAGTTAGCTACCCTTTCAGCTCCAGATGCCCGGACGATTGCGACCCCTGAAAATCTCGAAGGTATTTCCAACCTCATCAGCGAAGGCTTAACCCAAGTCCCCCCTTCGGGCCGTCCTGCCCGTCGCGGCGAACGCTTGGCCGACCTGCTCGTCGCGGTCTGGAACCGGAATCTGATTTTTGCGCCCGTCAATGAAAACGTGGCTACGGTAGCCCCTACCGCCTCCGACGTGGCTGCCTTGGTCGTCGATGAAGCTGAACTCCTGCACCTCGCACTCAATATTCCGCATTCATCCGACAACATCCGCGCCTTGCTCGATCTTGTCCGTGCCCACCACGGTGCTAACTGGCAGGAAAAAGTTTACGGTCTGCTTTCGCACAAGGGCTTAGGTCAAACCAAGGGAGGATCAGCCAAGTTGGTCACCGAAACCATTAATTACCTTTCTGAAGCAGGTCTGGAAAAAGAATTAGCGAGCCGTCTGGCTGATTGGGTTGAGCGCCGCCAAGCCGCAGGTCCGGTTCTGATTTGGATTATTAAAAACCGCGGCTCCAAGAAGCATGCGGATGTCCTCTCCGGACTTTCAGGTTCAGGCCTCTTGCGCGCCATTTTGGCGTCGATTGGCGACGATGCCCTCGCCTCGAATTCAACCGCCCGCAACCCGCTGGCTAACGAACTTCAGCGCGATCGCAGTTTGCTGTCCGACTTACTCCGCCCCGACAACGGTGCTCCTGCGGATACCGAAACCATCTTCGACCTCGCACGCAGCCTCGTTCGCACCATGGGACTCGACCCCATGACCAAGAAATCGCTGCTCGCTCGCCTAATCGCCATCGAGCCTGCGGTGGACTCAGTGGCAAAATCCTTAGGCGAAGCCCAGTCTGAATCTGGCAACGTTCAAGGTACGGAGCGCGTCGAAAAAGTCCTCTACGTTTCAGCTGCTTCCAAGGCCTTACGCCTCAAAGAGCTAGAAGAAATTGTCAAAACCAAGCTGCCTGAAATTAATGAGTCGATTCAAGTCGCCAAAGAGCACGGTGACCTTCGCGAAAATTCTGAGTACAAAATGGCCCGTCAAGAGAAAGACCGTTTGCAATCGCGGGCGTCTGAACTCGAGCGCGGTCTACGCAAGGCTGAGGTCACCGACTTCACCCAAGTAGGCACCGACGTGATTGGCATTGGCTCACTCTTCGATTTAACCCGCGCCTCGACCGGTGAGACCAGCACCCGTGCTATCTTGGGCGCCTGGGACTCTGATACTGAAGGCAAGGTCATCATCATGCCCTACCTCTCACCCCTAGCTAAGGGCCTACTGGGTCGTAAGGCTGGGGAAACCGTCAAGGTGAGCGTGGGCCAAAGTGCAGAGAGTTGGACGATTTCCAACCTCCGTCGCTGGGTCGATAGCGCCCGCTAAGCCCCATACCTTACCCTCCTCAGAAGCCCCTCCTCGGAGGGGCTTCCTCTTTTGACACCGGCCCAACCCCTGCCCTAACTTAACTCATGGCTGCGCCCTCCGAGCTTCTCAAGCTTCTCGCTGACCCCACGCGTGCGCGCATCGTCTTACTCCTAGCCGAGGGCGAAGTCTCGGTAGGTGAATTGCAAAGTATCTTAGGCATGAAGCAGGCGCGGATCTCAACCCACCTCGCTCTATTACGCCGTGCCGGCGTAGCCGCTGACCGACGTGATGGAGCACGCGCCCACTACACTTTAGCACCGGGACTTTCCAGCGCCACGCGCGAACTTTTAGTTGCGGTACAACATGGCCTCGCCAGCGACAGTCGTACGCAGGCTGATCTCCGAGCTTACCATCGACTAGTGGCGGCCCGTCGTCGTGAAACCGAAGTCTACTTTAATCGCGTGGCAGGCCAGCTCGGACGGCACTATTGCCCGGGTCGTTCGTGGGAAGCCATGGGGCAAATGCTGTGCTTACTTGTCCCTCGCCTACGCATCGCCGACTTGGGAGCGGGCGAAGGCGTCTTATCGCGGCTCTTGGCGCGTCGGGCTGAATTTGTCCACTGCATCGATAATTCCGCCCGGATGGTTAAGGTCGGCCGCGAATTGGCGCGCAAACAAGGCATTCGTAACCTCGACTACCTTCTTGGAGACATTGAAAAAGTCCCCCTCAAGACGAGTAGCGTCGACTTAGCACTCCTGAGCCAAGCCCTCCACCACGCCGAACACCCCCGCAAGGCCCTGGCCGAGGCTTATCGTATCCTTAAACCTGGCGGCCAAATCATGGTGCTCGACCTTAAGGCCCATCGCTTTGAAAAGGCGCGCGAACTCTATGCCGACCGCTGGCTAGGCTTTGAGGCCAATGATCTTGCGGACTGGCTCGACGGGGCTGGTTTTAAAGGGGTAGAGGTGCGTGCCGTAGCCAAAGAAGCCCGTGAGCCGGGGTTTGAAACCTTGCTGGCCGTAGGGGAAAAACCTCGCCGCTAAATTTACCGTTGGGGCTTGGCAACCCCCGCCGCCGAGGGTAGGTCTTAAGGTCCATTCTCCCCCGATGGCTTACCCTGTGTCACGCACCTATCGGATGGCCCAAGCCGCGCTTCTCGCGGTCCTCGTGGCCCTCGCTCCCCTGCCTCATGCTTGGGCTCAACAAGCTAAGCCTGCGGCTCGTGAAGAAAGCCCGACTGAGAAACTGTGGAATGAAGCGGAGAAGTTGCTTACCGAGAAAAAATTTGAGGCCGCATTGGCCAATTTTAAGAAACTCGAAGAGCAAGCCGACAAAGCGGGCTTAAGCACCGAAGCCAAGGCTGCGATTGTTTTTCGCCAAGCCTCATGTCTCTACTTCATAGCTGGTCGGACTAAGGCAGCAGCCGATTGGGCTAACCTCGAGCAAACCTTGACGCGCTTTCTCACCACTTACCCAGCGGGTACGGGTGCGTTGCTAGATCCCAATAACAACATGCGGGGAGCGGCGCGCCTCACCATGATTGAAGCCTATGGCAATCAATCGAAATGGGATGAAGCCTTGCGGGATCTTGAAACGCTGCGCCGCCCCAGCCCCGAGACCCGGGAAGAAGACCGCGTCCTCGCCTTCGTCTTAACCGCTAAGGTATTAGAGTTACGGGCCAAAGGCCGTTCGCCCGACGAACTCAAGCAAGCGCTAGGTCAGGCCATGAATCTCTTAAAGTCTGTCATCGCCCAAGGTATCGGTACGCCTGAGCGTCGCGAGGCAGCCAATAAACTGGTCGAAGTCTACACCGCGCTCGGTATGGCAAAAGACGCCGAGCAACTTCGGGCGGAAATCGAAGCCAAGGGCGTGGGTTCACCTGCGGAATTAGTACGAGCCAATGTTCAACGCCTAGAAATTGGCGACGCCCGCTTCCAAGCCGCCGAAGGCGAAGCTGATGTTAAAGCACGAGAGGAATTATATCGTCAGGCTTTAGCCAGCTATCAGGGCACCCTTCGCCGGGCCGCTTTGAGCCGGGCCCTGACCGCGGCAGTTGAATCGCGCCAGCAAGAGATCGACCGCTTAAATCGCACCTTCACCAACCCGGACGACGCCCAGAAGGCTCAGATCGAAGCCGCTAAAGCCCAGTATGATGAAGTGGCGCGCATTCAAACCGAGTTTAGTGCGAACAAGTTTTATGATGCGATTATCTCCTATCGCATCGGTCTTTGCCTGCTTGAACTCAATCGCCCTTGGGAGGCCTTCGTAGCCTTCCGCGATATTTTCCAGAGCAATCCTGATTTTGATAAAATCTCAGGAGCCTACTACTACTACATCGATGCCCTTCGACGCATTGGTCGCAATGAAGAGGCCCTGAAAGTCAGCAAAGAATTCTTAGGTAAGTTCCCCGAATCGCCCGAAGCCGGTCCCATTGCCCTAGGTCTAGGCGAGATCTGCATGGAGCAAGAGGAGTACGATCAAGCCATCGAACAGTTTAATTGGGCTAAGACTAATGTTAAAGGGCTCGATAACGCCTCACTGCAAGAAATTGATTTTGGTATTATCCGTGCGCTTTTCTCCAATGTTGAATGGGCTAAAGCCCGCACCGCGCTCGAAGCCTTCCTGCAAAAATATCCGACCAGCCCCGCCAAGGAATCAGCCACCTACATGCTGGGCCTAACCTGGTTCTATGAAGGAAAATACGCTGAGACGGTAGGTAACAAAGATAAGCCCGGCGCCCTTACCACCTATTTCAAAGACTTCCCCAAAGGCCAGCATGCCAGTGATGTCCTCTATCGACTCGGCGTGGTTTCACTCAACATCGGTACCGACACGCTTTATGCGCAAGGGGTTATTGAGAGTGATCAGCGTGGACCCGATGGCGCCCTAGCTATCGCCCGTCTTTGGTTGAATCGTTACGGCGAAGCTAAAGATGAAACAAGCCGGATTCAATTACCCGAAGTTCACACCCTGATCGGTGATGCCCACATTAAAAAAGGTGATGTGGCAGGACGGCAGGCAGAAGACTTCGATAAGCAGGCCCGCATGACCGCAGCTCCCGCAGCTAAAGCTGCGCTGATGAATAAAAAGCGTGAAGCCGAGGCCGCCAAAGAAGAACAAGTGAAGTTGGCGATTACGGCTTATATTCAGGCGGCGCGTACGGCCCGACATAATAACGCCGCCCTTGAATTCGCCCTCGGGGAAGTAACCAAATTACTTTCCGGACGGGGTGAGCACCAGCGCTTACGGGAACTCTACCAAGAGCTCCATGACTGGGATCCGAATGCACCCAAAGCTACGGTTTATCTTTACGAAGTCATCAAGGCTACCGAGAAAATGGGCGACTCACCCGAGTTTCGCATTCGCGTGGAACGCGCCCAAGCGGAATTTGGCAATCGCCTAGCGGCAGCTCGTAAACGCATTGATACGCTCGAGCGTGAAGGGAAGTTCAATACCCCCGAACTCACCACCGCCAAAAATGAACTAGCCCAACTCTCAGAGGAACTCGCAAAAGCTCTCGCCGTCATTGAAGCCGAACGGCAGACCTCAATTCAGGCGGCGCGGCAAGAGGCCCTTGGAGTCCTTGCCAAAGCCATTAGTACCTCGATTAATGACCGACGCCAGGAAGGCTCCGAACGCCTCATTAGCTTCCTGTGTGAAAAACTGGCGCGGCGCATCAAGCGTGTCAGACCCGGTCAAGAACCTGCACCTGGTGCGTACAACCTTAAGCAAGCTGAAGCGGATCTCGAGACCACGCTCGGGGTTACGGAGTCCTCTGGCACACTCATCGCTCAGGCCCGACTCTACTTTGCCCGTAGCCAATTGGCCTTGTTGGGTCGCGAGCCCGTTCGCGCCGAGGCTATGCTGCGTCGGATTGCGGACCTTTACAAACCCGAGGAGTTAAGCCCTGCCATCCTCGGGACGGTGGGAGATTTCCTCCTAAGCAAGCGCGACCCTCGGGCCGAAAGCTTCTTTGCTTACATCACTGAGCACCATCGCTCATCGGATTATGCCGACTTTGGTTTTGCGGGTTTAGCTGAATTACGACTCGCCCAAGGGAAACCTCGAGAAGCCTTAGTGCTTTGCGAAGAAGCCCTGGCACTGGGCATCGCACTCTCTAAGGAAAAAGATATTCGCTTTGCCCAAGCACGGGCTCAAGTCGAACTCGGACAGCTCGATGAGGCTCGCAAGGCCTTTACCTTCATTAGCGGCGTGCGAGAATGGCGCGGCGAATCCACCTCGGGATGCCTTTATCACTTAGGCATCATTGAGGAAAAACAAGGCAAGTTGCAGGAGGCTCTCGTCCTTCACCAACGTAACATTGTGGCTTGGAAGAAGCATGAACGCTGGGTGGCCAAGTCCTACTTAGCCGCGGGTGATATTCTCGTTAAGTTAGGGCAGCGCGATGCGGCTAGAACCAACTATCAAGAAATGCTGACCAAAGACCGGGTCAAAGAAACCCCCGAAGCCCAGGAGGCACGCTCTCGCCTAACCCGACTCTAAGCCGACCATGCGCCACACTCTCACGCTTTGCTTACTTGTCACGGCGGCTTTTGCCCCCGCTCAGGTGCTCATTTTCCGCAACAATGAGCGCTGGGAAGTAAATAACCCGCTCGCGCTCGACGCCAAGGGAAAGCCCCTACCCCAGGATCCGCGCAAAGCTAAATTCAATGCCGCCTTTGATCGTGTTGAGCGCAATACCCGCAGCGGCGGTGTTGAGATTGCCGCCACTAAACGTCTTGAAGAAGCGGTCGCAATTGAGTGGCCTGCGATAGCGCAACTCAAAGAGGCGCGCGAAGAGATTCAGCGCGGCAAAGCTACACGCGCGCTCGAACTCACCGAATCGGTGCTACGGATTTTTGATAAGGTGAAAAAGACCCCAGGTAGCCCCTGGGTAGCGGCTGCGATTGTAAAACTCGATGCCATTGATCGACTCGACAACGATGCTGCCCTCGCTTCCTTTCTAACCACACTCGAAGCGGTCGATGACGGTTCCAATCTCGAGCTTAAACAAAAAATCCAACTCGCCAAGTTGCTGCAGAAGGCACGCCGTGGAGACCATGCGGGCGTGATTGTCGATGCGGATGCCCTCCTAACCACTTTAGATAACGCCGATACCCTCGCCCGCCTGCACATTCTCAAGGGAGCCTCGCAGCACGCCCTCAAGCGCTATGAAGAGGCCATGAACACCTACCTGCGTGTGCCAGTTTTCTACGGTTCACAACAGGAGCACATGCCTAAGGCTCTACTCGGGGCTGCTAAAGCTTTCCGCGGTATGGACTCCCCTGCCCTTAAATCCCAAAAACTGGGCGAGGTCGCCAACCGCTACCTACGCGAACTAGTGGCTGGCTTCCCCTTGTCGGTTGAAGCCGAAGAAGCTAAGGGTCTCTTGCCTAAAGAAGACCGTGAAGCGGCTGCGGCCGAGCAGGGCGCCATCAAGGATGCGGTCGTAGCCCCCGAAAGCGACTTAGCCACCCCAGCAGCCGGTAACGAACCTGCCGCCGAAACTCCCACCGAAGAGTGATTGCAACCCCTTACCTAAACCCCTAAAAAAATCCCATGCTTACCCGCATTACCTCCCTGCTCGCTTTAGGCTTAACCACCGCTCTTGTTCGGGCCAACGAAGCGGCTGGACCTGGCGTCCAAGAAAAGACCCTCATGGACTACTTCAAGGAAGGTGGCATGGTCATGCCTCCGCTCCTCGTCGGCTCGATGATCATGGTCTGGCTTATCATCGACGGCTACATGAAGACGGCGCCCAAGTTCGCCTTCCCCAAAGAGCAAGTCGAGAATCTCGATGCCTTCTTTAAAGCCGGCGACTACCGCGGCGCCTACACGTACACTCAAAGTATCACCTCACCTTTTGCTGATATCATGCGCTCGGGATTACGCATGGCTCCCGAGGGTAAGGAAATGACCGAGGAGGCTATTTTTGCCGAAATCAACCGTCTCAATGGCAATATGCAGGGTCGCATCTCTTATCTCTCGGTTATCGGAGTATGCACCCCGATGATTGGTCTAGTTGGTACCGTGGGCGGCATGATGAAAGCCTTCGCTACCCTCGGTAGCTCAGGTGTAGGCGACCCCTCAAAACTCGCAGGCGCGATTGGTGAAGTATTGGTGGCGACCGCTGCTGGTCTAGGCGTTGCCATCCCCGCCTTCATTTTCTACTATCTCATTCGCAACCGAGTTGCGGGCAATATTCATGACTTGAGCGAACTTGCCCAAGCCCGTTTCCGTGCCTTCCCTTACGACGAAGTAGCGGGCAAGATTGACGAGTTAGGCGTTGAGCCTCCGATTGCGTCATCGCCCAACTGGAATCCTTCCGCAACGGCGGCAGGTGAACAGGTCTAAGCCCTAACGGACTTACGACAATGGCAGGCGGAGGCGGCGGAGGCGATGGCGGGGAACCGGAGTTCCAAGTAGCACCGATGATCGACGTGCTCATGGTACTACTGGTCTTCTTCATGTCCATCACCTCAGCTCAAGTGCTTAAGGTCGACAAAAACATTCAACTCCCCCTCGCCGTTCACGGTAAGAAGCGCGATGACAAGGCAGCTGCCGGACTCATCAATATTTCCTGGGATGCTACCACTGGTCAGGCCCGCTACAAACTGGATGACCGTGAACTCGATCCCAACGATAAGGAAGGCATCGCTCGCGAACTCGAACTGCGCAAAGGCAATAACAAGGAGTTCCGGCTTTTGATTCGTGCCGATAAAGCCTGCCACGCTAAATTTATTTCCAAGGCACTCGAGTGGGGTGCCGAAGCCGGTATCGATAACATCGCCTTCTCGGGGCTTAACAACGAGCTCTAAGCCATGGCCAAAAATCGTAAAATCGCGGTCACCAACCCTGATGTGGGTTTTCAAATCGCCCCGATGATCGATGTGGTTTTCGTCATCATGCTTTTCTTCATGGTGATGGCGGGCGCGGTAAAAGTTGAGCACGAGCTCAAGACTACCCTCCCCGGTAATGTTGAAACCGCGCAAGAAACAGAAATGCCCGATGAGCTAACCATTGCGGTCGCTGAGAACGGCCAAGTCAGCCTGAACGACGAACCCATCTCAACCCCGACCGATCGCGACCTCCCCCTCCTTTACCAAGAGATGATGCGGGCTAAGCAAAATGCCGAAAGCGGCAAAACTAAGCTACTGGTAACCGTCCAGGCCGAGGAAACAGCCCGCTATGAGCGGGTGATTAATGTCCTAGATATTTTAGCTAAGGCGGAAGTCTCTAACGTCACCTTCGCTGTAGCCGAACCCGAATAAGCCGAGAGAGGCTTTAGAAAAGGCCCCATAGGGGCTTTTTTATGTCCACCCAGCCCCCCAAAAGGCTTTCAGGTTGCCAGCCACAGGGAGGGTGCAGAAAGTAACCCTCTTATGCCGAAGCGACTGCATGCGCATGGCTTCGTGACCGTCGCCGCGGTCTCCCCCACCCTGCACCTAGCGGATCCAGCAGGTAATGCAGTCGTGATTATTCAAGCCCTAGAAAAGGCCGCAGCCGAGGGCACTGAGCTCGTCGTTCTGCCTGAACTCTGCCTCACCGGCTACACCGTTGGCGACCTGCTCGGTCATCGCACCTTGCTCGACTCGGCACTGGCAGCCCTGCACCAAGTCGCCGAGGCCACCGAGCGTCTCGGCCTCACCGCCTTAGTAGGCTTACCGCTCGAAGTAGATGGCCGACTCTACAACACAGCAGTCTTCGTTTCGCGCGGAAAAATTTTAGGGGTTGTTCCTAAAACCTATTTACCCAACACGGGTGAATTTTACGAACAGCGCTGGTTCAGTTCCGCCCGGGTCGCAACGCGCCGTGACTTACCCCAACTCGGCGGCGTACCCTTTGGCACCGATTTAATTTTTCGGGCTAAGGACATGGCTGACTGCGTGGTAGGAATCGAACTCTGTGAAGATCTCTGGGCGGTAGAACCTCCGAGTGGCGGACTCGCCTTAGCTGGCGCCACCGTGATTTGTAATCTTTCGGCGAGCGACGAATTACTGGGTAAAGCAGCCTACCGTCGTGAACTGGTACGCAATCAATCAGCCCGCTGTCTGGCAGCCTACGTTTACGCTTCGGCGGGCGCAGGAGAGTCTAGCACCGATGTGGTCTACAGTGGCCATGGTCTGATTGCAGAGAATGGGGTTCTCCTCGGCGAATCCGAACGCTTCCGCTTCGACCATGCGCTCTTAGTGTCCCAAGTAGACGCCGAACGCCTGGTGGCTGAGCGTCGACGGAATAGCACCTACTTTGGCAGCCCAGCCCCAGCGGTACGTGAGATTGCATTTACGCTCGGACATCCAACCGGACATCTCCCCCGGCTACGTCGGCGCTTCACACAGCATCCGTTCGTTCCCTCCGACCCCACGCGTCGCGACGAACATTGCCAAGAAATCTTTGCTATCCAATCCACCGGCCTTGCCCGCCGCCTACGTCACACCGGCGCTCGACAAATTGTTATCGGCGTCTCAGGCGGACTCGATTCCACCTTGGCCTTACTGGTTTGCCTCGAGGCTTTTGGTCGTCTCGGCCTCGATACCAAAGGCATCTTAGCCGTGACCCTACCCGGCCCAGGCACCAGCGCACGCACCTTGCTCAATGCCCGGCGACTAATGGCGGTGATGGGAGTGGGCGCCCGTGAAATCCCTATAGGCGCCGCAGTGGAGCAGCACCTTAAAGACATTGCTCATCCAGCAGGACGGCACGACATAACTTTTGAAAATGCGCAAGCTCGCGAGCGTACGCAAATTCTCATGAACCTCGCAAACCAAGCCGGCGGGTTTGTCGTTGGCACGGGTGACCTTTCAGAAACCGCTCTCGGCTGGTGCACCTTCAACGGTGACCATATGTCGATGTATCACGTCAATATTGGTGTCCCTAAAACCTTAGTTCGACATCTCGTCTCTTGGGCAGCGCACACCCGTCATGTGGGCGAAGCCCGCGCCGTCCTCGAGGAAAGCGCAGCTACCCCTGTTAGCCCCGAGCTGTTACCACCTGCCTCCGATGGGTCGATCCTGCAAGAAACCGAATCCCTCATCGGCCCTTACGAGCTCCACGACTTCTTCCTCTTCCACCTTGTGCGTGGTGCTTGCCGCCCCGCCAAGGTACTTTGGATGGCCGAGCAAGCCTTTGCGGGTAAGTACGAACCCGATGCCCTACGTCGCTGGCTAAGAACCTTCCTTTCTCGCTTCTTCTCCCAGCAATTCAAGCGCTCGGCCATGCCCGATGGACCCAAAGTAGGGTCAGTAGCCCTTTCCCCTCGAGGCGACTGGCGTATGCCTTCGGACGCCGAGGTGACGGCGTGGCTTGCGGAATTGGGCTGACCTCACAAATCTTAGGAATGGCTTTAACTTCCTCGACCCACCCCGAGGCCACCGCAGAACTTGGTCGCCTCCTCGGCAAGCAAGTCCGCACCGACGAAGCGAGCTGCTTTGCAGCTTCGATGGATAATACCCGCTACAGTTTCATGCCCGAGGCGGTCATCGCGCCTGATGACGTCCCAGCCCTACAAACCGTCCTAAAACTCGCCAATCGCCATCGCGTGCCCGTAACCGTACGCGGTCGGGGTACAGGCAATACTGGCGGAAGTGCTCCCATTCATGGCGGCTGGGTGGTCCACCTCGAGCACTGGCAGCAAATTGAAATCGATCCTCAGGCTTCGCTCGCCTGCGTGCAACCAGGAGCAATTACGGCGGATATTAGTATCGCCGCCGCTCAGCACGGCTTGTTTTTCCCACCCGATCCTTCCTCGCTAAAATATTGTAGCATTGGCGGTAACATCGCCACCAACGCAGGCGGCATGCGTGCCGCTAAGTATGGCGTGGTACGGGACCATGTCGTAGCGCTCGAAGGTCTTTTACCTACGGGTGAGTTTGTACGTTGGGCCGCCCCTTTAAGAAAGTTTGTCAGCGGTTACAATTTGCGCGATCTCTGGGTCGGCTCCGAGGGGACACTCGGGATTGTAACTAAAGCCTGGCTACGCCTCGTCCCCTTACCCCGCGCCCGACGTACCTTTCTTTTGGCTTTTCGCAGCGATGAAGTCGCCCTGCAAGCCGCCGCCGACTTGATGATGGCTCGGGTTGCCCCCTCGGTATTTGAATTCCTGGATCAACAAACCGTAGCCGTTGCCCAACAGCGTAATCAGCGGCAGGTATTCCCCCCGGCCGATACGGGAGGCGTCTCTAACCCCGCTCTGCTCCTGCTTGAGCTCGATGGTCACCCCGCAGTTTTGGCGGAAGATGCTGAGACGGTGCGGCAATGGCACCAAGGGCGTTCCTTGGCTGCCCGCGAAACCGACGACCCTAAAATCGCCGAGGCTTTGTGGGACATTCGCCGTACCTGTTCGCAAGCCATGTACCTCTTAGGAAATGCGAAATTAAATGAGGATATCGTGGTTCCCTTCCGTGCTTACGTGCCCCTGATTCAACTCGCCCGTCGCATGCAGGCGACCTACGGACTCCCCACCCCCACCTTCGGCCATGCAGCCGACGGCAACTTCCATATTCACGTGATGTATAATCGGGAGGACCCCGACCACTGTCGGAAAGCTGAGGCGGCGATTTCAGCCATGATGCGCGAAGTCGTCGCTCTCGGTGGCGCCATCACCGGTGAGCATGGTATCGGTATTTCCAAATCACCTTTTCTCCGCCTACAACATACCGAAGCAGAAATCGGAGCGATGGTAGCCATCAAACAGGCACTCGACCCTAACGGCATTTTGGGCCAAGGACAAATTTTTGACCCGCTCAATGTCTGGGAACACACGCCAGCCAAGGTAACCTTCCCTTGGGATAAACCCTAAGCGAGTGGGACGCGCGGTAGCGATTTTTGACTGGGATGGCGTGGTGGTCGATTCCTCTGCGGCCCATGAACAGGCATGGGCAAGACTGGCTCAAGAGGAAGGCCTGATCCTCCAGCCCGACAGCTTTTTGCGCGGCTTTGGTAAACGCAATGAAGTCATCATCCCTGAAATCCATGGTTGGGCTCAGGATCGGGAAGAAATCCGCCGACTTTCTCTCCGCAAAGAAGCTCATTACCGCGAACTCGCTGAAGGCGGACTCATCCGCGTCCTACCTGGTATCCCCCAGATTATGGCACACTTTAAAGCTGCTGGCGTGCCCTGTGTGGTGGGTACTTCAACCCATCGTGCGAATCTCGAATTAGCCTTCCGAAAGTTTAATCTCGCCGACTTTTTCCAGGGTGCGATTACGAGCGAAGAAGTGAGTCGCGGAAAACCTGACCCAGAAGTTTTTCTTAAGGCCTGCGCTCTTGTCGGCGGTGACCCGGCGCGCTCTGTCGTCTTTGAAGATACCTTAGCGGGAATTGCGGCCGCAAAAGCCGGGGGTTTCCGTGCCATCGGCCTTTGCACCACGAATAACGCTACCATCATGGCAACCTCTGGCGCTGATGCATTAGTGGCAGACTGCTCCCACGTTACCCTAACCCTCGCGCTGCCAGCTGGTACCTAAGATGGAACGTTTCCGACTCTGCGCCGACTACACCCCCACTGGGGATCAACCCGCCGCTATTGCCGCCTTGGAGGCTTCACTCCGCGCCGGCAACGCCCACCAGACCTTACTCGGAGTCACTGGCTCAGGCAAAACCTTCACCATGGCCAACCTGGTAGAACGTTTGCAACGGCCGACGTTGGTGGTGAGCCACAATAAAACGCTAGCGGCTCAACTCTTTGCCGAATTTAAAAAGTTCTTTCCTGATAATGCGGTCGAATACTTCGTAAGTTACTACGATTACTACCAGCCTGAGGCCTATGTGCCTCAGACGGACACTTTTATTGAGAAGGATTCTTCGATTAATGATGACATCGAGCGTCTACGCCTGCGGGCGAGTGGCGCGCTTTTATCCCGACGCGACGTCCTCGTCGTTGCCACCGTCTCGTGTATCTATGGCCTAGGTTCACCCGATGAGTTTCGCGCTATGATGATCCCGTTACGGACGGGTATGACCTTGAAGCGCGACGATTTACTGGCCCGCTTGGTAGCCAGCCAATACTCGCGCAACGATGCTGTGCTTGAGCGCTGCGCTTTTCGAGCCCGCGGCGAAACCGTCGACCTTTGGCCTGCCTATCTTGAAACCGCGGTACGACTTACTTTCTGGGGCGACACCTTAGAGTCGATTCGCGAGCTCGACCCGATATCGGTTCGCCCAGGCACCACCCTCCCCTCTCTCGATCTCTACCCCGCTAACGCCCACGTAGCTTCGCCTGAACGATTAAAGCCCGCGCTGGCGAGTATCCGCGAGGAACTCGAAGCCCGCGTCGCCGAATTTGAACGAGCCGGTCGGCTCGTGGAAGCCCAACGTATTCGTACCCGCACCGAGCATGATTTAGACATGTTGCGTGAAACTGGCTTCTGTCAGGGCGTAGAAAACTATTCGATGCACTTAGGAGGCCGTCGCCCTGGGGAACGTCCTTTCTGCTTACTCGACTTCTTTCCTGAAGATAAACTGGTCATTCTCGATGAAAGTCACGTCACGCTACCCCAAATCGGGGGGATGTACCTAGGCGACCGCTCCCGTAAAGAGCGCCTAGTCGACTTTGGTTTCCGACTCCCTTCTGCACTCGAGAATCGTCCGCTTCGCCCCGAAGAATTTACCGCCCTCAACCCCCAGATGCTCTACGTCTCGGCCACGCCGAGCCCGGAAGAAATCCGTCGTTCGACGGTGGTAGCCGAACAAATTATCCGACCTACTGGTCTATTAGATCCGGTCATGGAGGTTCGCCCTATTCAAGGGCAGGTGGAGGACATTATTGGTGAGGCAAAGGCCGAAGCGGCCAATGGTCGCCGCACTTTAGTCACAACCCTAACCAAACGGATGTCTGAAGATATCGCCGACTTCTTGCGCGAGCAAGGCGTCAAGGTCGAATACCTTCATTCGGACATAGATGCGATTGAACGGGTAGAAATCTTACGTCGTTTACGCGCCGGTACCTGCGATGTGTTAGTGGGGGTGAACTTACTCCGCGAGGGACTGGACTTACCTGAAGTTGGTCTAGTGGGGATTTTAGACGCCGATAAAGAGGGCTTCCTGCGCAGCGAGACAAGTATCGTCCAAACCGCTGGCCGGGCAGCACGGCATATCGAAGGTCGCGTCATCCTGTATGCAGATGTCCGCACCCGATCGCTTGAGCGTGCCCTAGCGACCTGTGCCGATCGCCGTCGCCGACAAGCTGCCCACAACCTGCTTCATGGCATTACACCGCGCTCGGTCACGCGTGCGCTCGAGGCGAGCTTAGCCCCGCCGGAAGATCCCGTTACTCACCAAAAGCCTTCCGACCTCGATACCGCCGCGGTCTTAGCTGATCTTGAACGCGAAATGCTCGAGGCGGCCGACCGTCTCGAGTTTGAGCGTGCCGCCCACTTACGTGACCAAGTTGCTGCCTTGAAAGGCGAGGCACCCCGTAGTCGAGGGCGCGGAGGAAGGCGACGTCGCTAAAAAACGCTGCGACTCAGCTTTGACCAAGCCGTCGGGCTAAATCGCCGTCGCTAATCTCAAAGTAAGTCCGCCGACCCAACGGATCTGTACCGGGTTGGGTGGTTTGGAAAAGTTGCTGAACTAAAGCGAGAAGCTCGCTCTCTGATAAAGTATCGGTGCGGTAACGTGCGCGTCGCACCGCCAAACGCGCCAAGCCTTCGGTAGCTAAATGCGGCTTAGCGAAGTCACCTTCTCGACGCGCCATCTCAGCGAGTAAGTCGCGTAAAAAAGTCTCGGCATCGGCCGGGTCAATCCATGCAGGAATCGACCGTAGCCGCCAGGTGGTACGTCCGAACGCTTCCAAACCAAAACCTAAGCGAGTCAACATGCCTTCCTGTTCGCGTAGTACCGAGGCAGGTAAAGGTTCGAGCTCAAGCGAAAGTGGCAGCAGTAAGTCTTGAACGTGAATTTTAGCGGCAGCGACTTGCGAAAGAATCGATTCGAAAAGCACCCGCTGATGCGCCGACCCTAGATCAAGGACGACCATCCCTGCTGGGGTTTCAAAAATTGCGCGGTCGCCTCTTAAACGTCCAAGTAAACGCCAACTTAACCGCAAGGGAACTGGGGCACTAGGTACGGAGGGAAAAGCGGCCGACGGTGCCGAAGCGGCGGGTGCAACACTAGGCGCCACGGAAACCGCTACAGGATTTTTTGAAACAGCGGGAGGTTCTGAATCCGAAGGTGGAGTAAGAAAATCTACCGCCGGGGCATGATCAGCGGCAGGACCACGTAAAGTAGCCCGTACCGCCTCCATCACAAAAGCACGGACTTTAGCTTCATCACGAAAACGAATTTCGCGTTTTGCGGGGTGAACATTGACATCCACCGCAGCGGGGTCGATTTCCAGAAAGAGAAAAGCCAAAGGGAACCGTCCCTTAGGAATGAGCGTATGGTAGGCTTCAACCAAGGCATAGGTAAGCGCCCGGCTATCTACCGGCCGACCGTTAACGATGGTTACCAAATCTTGGCGAGTCGACCGGCTAACTCCCGGCTTACCTAAGAGACCGGTAAGCCCCATGCCTTGCCCTTCCAAGGGAGCTAACGGTAGTAAATCGTCAGCCACGGCTTTGCCCCAAATTTCTCGGACGCGGTCCGCCACCGGTACATTGCCGGGCGAACGAAAGACCTCGCGACCCTCTTCGCGTAAAACAAAACCAACTTCAGGATGCGCCACCGCATAGAGTCGAACCATCCTTATAATATGAGCCGCCTCGGTATCGTCGGATTTTAAAAACCGTAAGCGGGCTGGGACAGGGTGAAAAAGGTTGGCGACTTCAATACGTGTACCTTCAGCCATACCCTGCTCGCGTTGATGCACGATGCGTCCGGCATTAACTAAAATTTCGGTGCCAACTTGCGAACCGCGAGCCCGGGTTCGCAGGGTAAAACGCGAGACACTGGCAATCGAAGGCAAGGCTTCGCCCCTAAAACCAAAGCTTCGAATACGCTCAAGATCTGAGGCTACAGAAATTTTACTGGTAGCATGGCGTTGTAAGGCGAGGGCAGCCTGCTCCGGCTCCATGCCCAAACCATCGTCCTCAACAATTAGCAGGGCTTTGCCGCCGCGTGAAAAGTCGAGCGTGATTCGGCGCGCGCCAGCATCGAGGGCATTTTCAAGCAACTCCTTGGCAGCGGCGGCAGGTCGCTCCACCACCTCGCCAGCCGCAATCTGATTGGCGACTTTCTCTTCGAGCAGGCGAATGACAGGACGGTCCACAGCGACACCTAGCCTAGCCCTGCCTCTGCCCGCTTGCCAAGCCCTCCCTCCTTGTCCTGATAGATGGGTGCCCAATCGTCTTGCTCAGGAGCGCAGTCATTACCTTCGCCAACATGCTGACCAACCCGTCGATTGGTGGCCTTGGGGTCCTGAAGCCTTTGCCGAGGCACGCCGTCGCGATGTCCCGGTACTCGTCTCGGTAGGTTATGCTTCTTGCCACTGGTGCCATGTCATGGCCCGGGAGTGTTTTGATGAACCCTGGATTGCTGACCTGATGAACCGACACTTCGTTTGCATCAAGGTCGACCGGGAAGAGCGACCCGAGGTCGATCAGTTTCATATGGATGCGGTACAAATGATTCAGCAGCAAGGTGGGTGGCCGCTGAATAGTTTTTGTCTACCTGATGGCCGTCCCTTTTTTGGTGGCACTTACTTCCCACCCGATGAACGCGGCGGTCGCACCCCTTGGCCACAAGTTATCATGCGTATCGCAGAATCCTATCGCAGCCAAAAAGCTGCCTTGATCGCAAACGCCGATGCCGTAACGGGAAATCTTTTACACTTTAGCCGTTCGCCCGGCGCAGGATCTGGATTCGTCGACGCGGCCGCACGCTTAGCCGCCGCACAAAGCCTCGTGGCGGATGCGGACACCACTTACGGAGGTTTTGGCACCGCGCCGAAATTCCCCCCGCCCATGGCTTTGGGTTTTCTCTTAGCCGTATTAGGTCGACACGACCTAGCTCCTGACTTGCGCAGCCGCTTAGAAACAACCCTCCGACGCACGCTCGATGCCATGGATGCGGGCGGGCTAAGGGATCAAGTTGCGGGAGGCTTTCACCGTTACTGCGTCGATCGGGATTGGACAATTCCGCACTTCGAAAAACTTCTGAGCGACAATGCTCTCTTGCTGGGCATCTACGCCCGAGCCGCGGTAGTCCTTAACGAACCGCGCTACCGCGAAACCTGTGAGTCGGCGGTTACCTGGCTTGAACGGGACATGCGCGTAGGTCCAGCCTACGCGACGTCAATGGATGCCGATACCGGTCACGAGGAAGGTTCAACTTATACTTGGACACCGAGCGAGGTGCAGGCACTACTCGGCGAAGAGTCGGAAGCTTGGTGCTGGGCGTATGGCATTACGGCCGAGGGAAATTTTGAAGGCGGACGCAGCGTACCCACCTTCCGTACGGGGGCAGCTCGAGCAGCTCTAAGTCAGGCCACGCAACGCTTGCAGATAGCCCGAGCACAACGCCCTCAACCCCACCGCGACGACAAACTTTTGCTGGGCTGGAATGCGCTCTTGGCAGCTAACTTAGCTCGGGCAGGTATTCTGCTAAATCGCCCGGAATGGCATCAGCGGTCGCGCGATTTACTAGCCTATCTTTTGACCGCAGCCCAAACCCAGACGACCGAGGGCACACCCGTGCTCCACGCGGTCATCGGATCCAAGGTGCCAGCCACGCTTCAGGATTACACGGCGGTTGCGGAAGCTATCCTCGCGGTTGGTGCTGGCGAGGCCAAGCAAGCCGGCACCCAAGCAGCAATCATGATAGCACGAGCAGAGGCGCGTCTAGGTGATGCGCATGCCCAAGGACATTTTCTCGCTGAAGATCCTGAGGGCTTGTTACCGGTACGACAAAAAGGCTGGTGGGACCAAGCTGTCCCTGCCGGCAATAGTTCCCTGCTTGCTCTAGAGGCAGTGCTTGATGGATTAGGCGTCGATGCTAAAGCTGGTGAACGCCACCGTAGGTTAGCTGAAGCCTATGGCGCAGCCGCACGTGATGTTCCCCATGGTATCCCGCGGGCACTAGAAGGCTTGGAACGAGCCGCCCACGGGGTCACCCTCGTACAAGTTGGCCCCAATTTAAGCGTAGCCGAAACCCTCACGGCGCTAGGCCCTTTGGACACTGAAGCCTATGCGTACTCAGGCTCACTCCCAGGCTATCAAGTTTGCCGTGGTTCAGTATGCTTACCTAGTGTCCCAACCCTCACCGCACTGCTGCAACAATTGAAAACCTTTAAACCCTAACCCCCTTCCCATGCCCTCACTCCTCATTCTCATTCTTCTCGGCGTAGCAGCTGGTACCCTAAGCGGACTTTTTGGCATCGGCGCAGGCGTGGTACTAACTCCCGCACTTTTATGGCTCACCTCGATGAGCCAAGTTCAAGCCCAAGGCACCGCCTTAGTGGTAATGATACCCATGGCCCTGATGGGAGCTTGGCGCTACCATAGCCAGCCCGAGGTGACCCTTGCCTGGCAATGGGTCCTGCCTCTCGCCCTGGCCTGCTTAGCTGGGGTTTGGCTGGGGAGTCACTTGGCCTTTTTAGCCGAAGAAAGCCTCTTACGTAAGGCTTTTGGGCTCTATTTATTAATGGCCGGAGGCCACCTCCTTTTCTTCAATAGGTAGGCGGCGGTTCCGCTTGCCCTAGTAGGGGTGAGTGGCAAAGTTTGGAGCCCTATGTCAGACGAAACCAAGTATGTGTATGCGTACGGTGCCCGCGGGGCTAAACGTATTCTCTTGGGCATGTTCCAAGTAGAAAATTTGGGCGAGCAGGGCGTGCGTTACTCACCGGTCTGGTCGCGAATTTGGAAACTAGCCCTAGGCGGTTTGGTGCTGAGTTATTGTACCTTAGTCGCGCTTTTTGTTTTCCGCGAAAAATACATGCGGGATATGCAAGGCACCGAATGGGGTAATGCCTTCCTCTATTTTGTCAGCGACGATGCCAAAAATCGGCACCTCGTGATGAAAGGTGATACTTACATTGAGCTAGCTAAAGCTGCGCTCCGTCGCGAGGACTACGGTGAATTCGCCAAATACATTGGCGTGGGTGCAGGTCTCTCACGCGCTAACCTAGAAGGCCAACGCCTCTGCGCTGACCTCTACTATGCTTTCGGACGAACCGATGACGCCAATACCGTACTCGAAAATTCGCTCGAATTTGCCAAAAACGATCGTGAGCATTTCCGAAATCTCTTAAGGCGGAGTTTCATGCTGGATAATGATGCCCTGATCATCCGGGTGTGCGAAAAGTACATGGATGACCCGACGATTGACCCTGGAATCCAAGCTGACCTACGCGTGGCCTTTGCCCAAGCCAACTTCCTTCGCGGTAACTTCGACCTCGCAGCCGATTTCGTACGCAACAAGCGGCTCGATCTCACGCTCGAAGGTTACACTCTACTCTGCCAAATTTCATGGGAGCGCGGCGAACGCGAGATTGCCATCACACGACTCTCGGATGCCGCTCGCACCTTCCCTAATGCCGACCACTTACGTGCGATGTTAGCGCGCTGGCAAAAGGAGACCGGCAAACTAGAGGCCGCGCGCGACTCCCTGAACATTCTCGCCGTGCGCGACCCCTCGGCCCATTCCCCGCGCATCCAAGTCCTCTACTTGCTGCCAGGAGCAGAAAATGAAGCGCGTCGTAACGAGACGATTAATCGCTTATTGGCCGACTTTGGCACCAATGAGACCGCCCTCCTCGAGTTGGCCCAATTTGCCAATGACACCTCAGAAGCCAAATTAAGTCAGCGCCTACTGGATTTAGCAACCGAGGCACGCTTCCCATCGCGCCCTAAATTCCTCTTAACTCACGTCGAATGCCTGATTAATGCCAATCAGTATCGTGAAGCGATTGCGATTGTAGATGACCTCTTTACCCGCGACGCCAAGGCTCAGTGGTTTGGAGAAATGAAAGTTACTTTCGAAGCGCTTCGCACCATTGCCTATTACGCCGACGGCCAAGGCGATATCGGAGCAATTAATTTAAAGAAGGTGATGGATGCGCGCAATGTACCTCCTCAGCTCTTGGTCGCGATTGGACGGAAGTTAGTGCAGGTCGGACGTCACAAAGAGGCTAACGACACCTTGATTGCGGCCCACCTACGCCACGAAAATAATCAAGCCCTCCTCTTGCAGTTAGTAAAAATGAAAATTGAAAACGAGGAGATGGCGGACGATTTAGAACTCTATCTACGCCGCCTAATGGCCACGCGCCGACCGCCCTATGATGTGCTTGAGCAGGCCTACAATCGAATCGCCTCGGACCGTTTCCTTTACTCCGAAGGCCGTTCCAGTCTGCTCAAAGATATTACGGAAGCGCTTAAGAGTGCGGCTCGTTAAGTAAGGCTAGCCGAGAAGCTGTCCCTAGGCGTTGTCCATCGGCAGTCCAAAGCCCAATGGCTGGCTCTTGGCCGACCCAGAGGGCAACTTCGGCTGGCGTAGCGGCTGCGAGTGCACGGGCCCAGCCCGCAGCTTCAGCAGCTGAATGCGCTAGCGCACGACAAGGCTTGGGCAACAACACGCGTTGACCGAGACGGGGGTCGGTCACTGCGGCAGGGCTGCGACCCCCAAAACTCGCCATCGCCCCATCGGCGAGGAGGAACTCCGTATTCCCAGCTGCCATTTTCCAACCTTCTGCATGGTCAGGAGCAGCGACCGCAAGAGCCAATCCTCCGCCGGCAGTAATCAGGGCTTTAGCGAGTCCCCATTCACGGAGAACCTCAGCCATTTTATCTAAGGCATGTCCGCGAGCCAGGTCACCTAAATCAAACTGCCAACCTGGCTGGTCGCAGATTAAGTCGCTACCTTCTAAACGCCAAGCGGCTGCGCGCGCTTCCATCCAAGCCGGCCGTTCCGCTTGTTGCGGGACACTAATATCAAGAGCTCCAGCGGTGGTACGTTGCAGGCGTGCGGCTAAATCCAAACAATCACGAAGTTGCGGAGGGATACGTAAGCGCTCACCCGCGACCATACGATGACTGGCATCTAGCGCACTTCCCGACTGACTGGCATCCAATTCTTGGGCCACATGTGCAAGGGCATCCCAAACGGACTCTAAAGCCTCGGTAGCATAATCCGCGGAAGACTCCCCTGCTAAGCGGATTTCAAAGGTCGCTCCGAGTGCAACCCGATGAAAGCGAAGCACTGGAAAGGTCATAAGTCGTGAGCCGTCTTTGCCCAAGCCGATCGGAACGCTTCGATTTGATCGTCTTGGATATAAGCCCACCAAACTTCTCCCGTACGCATGAGGAAGGGGAAGGGCTGATAACCCGTAAGCAGCGGAGCTTCGCCTGGTTCACCTGGAAACAAACGTACTTGGGCAACTGTTCCAACCGGTAACGCTCCATAGGCCACGCGATACTCCCGTAAATAAAAAGGCAAAGGCCAGACATGTCCCTGCTCCACCGCAATCACCCAGGGAGCTGCAGCTGCAGGGGATGCCAACGATTTAAGCGTTAAAGCCAGACGCGGCACATCCGGATGGGTCTCAACATAATCATAGCGAGCGACCGATGCCCACTTAGGCAGGGTAGCGAGACTTACCACCCCTACTCCAAGTAATAGGGTACGACCCCAGGGGGCACGCAGGGCCAATAAGAGTCGGGGCGCGAGCCCAGCCAGACAGGCGAGATCGAGCGTCGCGAGGAGCCAAGGCGTCTTATAGGGTAAGACCAAATGAAAGAGGTAAACGCCCACTAAGCATGCTAGCCAAGGGTCGATATCTGCCGACTTCCAAGCCCCTAACGCACTTCTCAAAAGCCAGCGAAACACAACCAGGCCTAAGATTGTTCCCCCGGTTAAAATCCAAGCCAGCGGATCCACCATGGGTAGCGCTGGTTCGGTTACACCCGTGGCTAAGCCGAAGGCCCGACCAAGCTGGAGCCACCAAGTACCGAGCGCAGGTAAGTCGGTTAGGAAACTCGATTGGGCGATAGCCCAAGTGACACCAGCAACCAACCCAGGCACAAAAAGTTTCTTAATGAGACTGCGTTCACCGAAGAAATAAAGCGCGGCGAGGGCGAAGCCAAGGTAGGTAACCGCACTGACTTTGCAGGCCAGAGCTAAACCTACACCAATACCGGCAGCTAACAACCAACCCCTAGGCTTTGCTGCGCTTTGCGCCCGAATCGCCAAGCATCCTGCTAAGACTAAGAGCGAGGCCATTAACCACTCTTGAATAAAACGTGCTGCAGGCAGGGCGAGAAGTGGGAGTAAAATAAAAATAAGCGGGTGGCGCAGGCCCCACCCCGCAGGCGCAATCCAAGGGAGCGAAAGAAGGATAAGTAGCGTCCAACCTAAGGGGATGAGTCGGAGCTGTGATTCCGAAACCGACTCTAAGGAAGGATTAAAAAGCTGAAGGACGGGCTTTGCCACTAAGCCTAACAGAGGCCCGTGCAAGCGGTCCTGATTCGCACTGTGAGGCTCAGGGGCGGTCAGCAAGGACCACTGAACCGCCTCGTCGGCATGCAAGGGGCGTTGTAGGTCAGGAGTTACTAACCATGCGGTTAGCACCAAACCAAAAACTAAGCTTAAGGCTGAAACAAACCCCGCACGCACGGTTAGGCAAAGCGTGCTTCAAGGGCACGCTTGGTTTCAATGGGAATGAGTGAGGCTTGGATAGGACCTGACCCCTCGCGCCAAGCATGGACGGTTATCAGAGCCCCGCGAGCCACCGGCTTTCCGGCAACGGTTGCCTCAAAGGCCCAAGCCAAACGTTTATCGCCAATTTCTGTGGGATGAAGCGCTAAAGCCACGCGATCCCCGCGTTCCACCGGCGACAAATAATCACATTCAATACGCACCCGCGGAAAACCCCGAAGCTGGGCACCCTCCCGACGTAAAAACGGGAGATTTAATTCGGCATAGAGTGCCTCTTCCGCGCCTTCGACCCAACGAAATACGGTCGAGAAGTGAACAATCCCGGCGGCATCGGTATCGGCAAAGGCGGCGGTGAATTCAGAAATGTGGGGACGCATAAAAGTCAGCGAGCAGGGCGAGGTCGCCCGACCTCTACCATCGTCAGACCGCCGCCCGAAGCAACCGCACATTGCTGAAGAAATTCCTGGGGCTCAACCTCGCTAGTTAGGAGATAGAGGCGGGGCGCTCGACCCGAAGTTGCGGTCGCAAATCGCTCTAGCCAGCGCCGGCGCCAACGGTCATCCCCAGGCTCACGCTCATCTTGCTGCCGCCGTTTAGTATCCGCGTAAATCAGCTCCGGTGCCCCACGCGGCGATAGGCGATACTGACGGATGCCATCTTGGAAGTCTGAGAAAACCACTAAGGCGTCGTAACGCTCTTCTAACATCCAATCTAGCCACGCCCCCAGCGAGCCCGCCTCACAACGTGGCGTTAGTTGCTCTAATAAACGCTTTCCCTGCGGCGTTAAAGTCGCTGGGTCACTCATGCCAGGTCGACGCTCAAGCGCGGGCCCATCATAACCTCGGCCTTCTGCAATTTGACCTGCCATCACCACAATCCTGGCTCCATCAAAGCGAAAAACGTCGGCCATAGGAAAGGCGGCTCTAATTTCTGCTTCGATTCGTGGGAGATGCGGGCGCATCGAACCCGAACTATCAAGATACACTGCGAGACGTTGGGCTTGGACGCGTAAACCCAACACAGGTAAGCCCACTCTGCCGACGGCAACTCCTGGACCCAGGCCCAAGCCTGCAGAAGTTGCACCCAAGCCTTGGGATCGACCCGTACCGCTGGGTCCAGCCGCCAGGCCCGACAGGGTCGTCGTAGGTAAATCGGGTAGCATACTCAAGGCCACGGAGGTTGCGGAGGGGTTTCGCACCACGAGACGCGCGTGCGTCGGCGGCGTTACTCGACGCTCGGGGCGTACATTCATCCTCGGAGGTGCCGCCTGCCCTCCCCCACCAGAAACCACAAAAGTTTCGGGGTCGGTTACTTTTTTCTCGGTAACTACCGCCGCAATCACCCACGCCAAAGCCAAGGCGATGAGCAGACCGTGTAGCATAAAGGTGACTAGCCACGGAGCAGAAGTAGACAGGCGCATGCCATGGCTCTGGCGTTTGATGGCGGCAAAAACAAGGTCGCCCAGATGAGCGGCCTTACTGAGTCAGAAACCCTAGTTAACGAGCAGGCCGATAAGTTCGAGCGGGCGGAGCTACGCCAGCAGGAGCTTGCGGCGCGGCATTGGGGTCATTGCCACCACCGCCTGCACCAGGGGGTGGAGGGGGAGGTCCACCACCGCTACGTAACCAAGAAACGTCTTTAATTTCCCCCCCAGAGACCTCGACACAGGTTGCGAGAAGTTTCTGCGGAAAAACCTGAGTGGTGAAACAATAGAGACGCGGACCTTGACCCGCTTGCGCTTTAGCAAAAGCACTAACCCATTCTTGCTCCCAGCGCTCATCGCGACTCTTGCGATTATTCACGTTACCGCGTGAGTTCTCTTGAAAGATGACTTGGCGGTCTTTGTCGTATTGCGTGAAGCCATCTTGGAAGTCGGAAAAAAGAATGAGCGCGTCGTAACTACGATCGCGCACCATGACATCAAGCCAACCGCCGACTGAGCCACGTCGCCAATGTTCATCCCACTTCCTAAAGAGAGCCTTACCTTCGTTAGTTAAAGTCTTCGGATCAGTTGAGAACGAGGAGGGGTCTTGGGGGGGTTCCATACCGCTATCTAATTTATACTTTCGACCCCCGATTACCTCGTTATCGACCACATTTGTCCAAATACCATTGTAACGAAAAATATCCGCCTCGGGGAACTGTCGGCGAATTTCGGCTTCAACGCGATCAAGGTAAGGTCGCATCGACCCCGAAGCATCGAGGTAAACGGCAATCTTGGAGGCTACAATACGGGCGCCCATCACTGGCTTACCCACGAAGTTCCGTGCGTTGCCCACGCCCATGCCTTTACCCGAACCAATACCGCCACCCGAACCACCGCCAAAACCTTTCGAGGATCCTCCGGCGGTCATGCCGGTTACCATCGAGGACATACTACTGGTCGGTAAGTCAGGTAGGGCGACCGAAGCGGTGGACGATTTACTGGTGATGCGTGAAGCATTCTTGGCCAGATTCTTAGCCTGACGCGGGACGACCTTGTGATCCCGTATAACCGCTTTATCGCCCTTATTGCCGCCACCGGCACCGGTTGCAAAAGTGTCAGGCTGGGTGACGGCCGTATCGGTAATGGTGGTAACTACCCAGACGGCAAAAACGAGGAGCAGAAAAGCGTGGAGCGCTAAGGATATGGTCAAACCCTGGCCTCCGATACGCATCCAAAATCCGCCGCGCGGGCGCACCATGGTACCATCCGTCGACTGAACACCTGACCCAGCTATACCTGAAGCCGCCCCAGCCTCAGCCCCTGGAGGGGTTGGCGGTGTATCATCGGGGGTGGCTCCAAGGGGAGGTACCATACTCAAAAGTAAACCCAACCCGGCCCAGCATCAACCGATAAAGCCGGAGGTCGGAACTTGTGGGATTATTTGGGGTTGGATAAGATGAAGTACTTACCCCATGGGAACCTCCCCGTCCCTACCCCCTCCCGATCGTGCCTGGATGCCCCTCGATACCCGCTACTGGGATGAGGATGCAGCTCGTCACCTCCTGCGGCGCCTAGGATTTGCGGCTCTACCTGGTGCTACCGCTCTGGCGCTAAAAGAGGGACCTGCCCTAACCGTGCGCCGGGCTTTTGGAGCCCTAAAACGGATGCCGATGCCGGAAAAAATTTCCGACCTCTCAGAGGAAAGCGAAACTGTCCGAGCTAAACTACGCAACCTCACCCCGGAGGAACGGCGAGAATTTCTCCGCGAATTAAGACAAAAAAACGAGGGGGCGCTGCGAGACTTCAATGTCGCATGGTTGGCTTTTACCCGACGCAACGATACCGCCGCCCAAGAAAAGTTCGTGATGTTTTTGCAGGATATTTTTGTGGTTTCAGCCGAGAAGGTTAAAGACGTCGAGACCCTCTTTGATTATCAGGCAACCCTGCGTAGCAGCCTTGATAAAGACTACGCCACCTTAGTGCGTTCAGTCATGAAGCACCCGGCTATGATTGAGTACCTCGACTCCAATCGAAATCGCAAAGGCCAGCCTAACGAAAATTTTGCCCGCGAGCTCTTTGAACTCTTTTGTCTCGGTGAAGGTAATTATACCGAAAAGGATGTTAAGGAAGCAGCCCGAGCAATGACTGGGGTCACCCTACGTCAAAAGCGTTTTCATCTCGATCCCAGCCAGCATGACAAAGGGGAGAAAACTATTTTCGGACAAAAAGGAGCCTTTGACCCGGATGGACTAGTCGATCTCACCGTCCGCCAACCTGCTTGTGCCGCCTTTGCCCCCCAAGAGTTGATTAAATTCTACCTTACAGCGGAGGGACTTCCGCGTGCCTATGCTGAAAGTTTTGGTCGGACATGGCGTGCCTCGGGCATGAAACTCCAAGAGCTGCCCCGCATTCTCTTTAACTCGACCCTCTTTTATCATCCCGCTTTTCGCGGTAATCTCATCAAGTCACCCGTAGCTTATTACATGGGGCTTTGTCAGGACCTCGGGGTCGATACCTTCCCCTACCCTGGTCCGCTAATCAACGCCATGCGTTCGATGGGTCAGCCCTTCTTTAATCCCCCTAGTGTCCGAGGATGGATTTACGGACGTAACTGGATCAGCTCAACCACCTTGGCTGCGCGTCGCGCGGTCGCACGCGGGCTCTTCCAAGTCATCAACGAGGAGAAACTAAATGCCGATGAAATTGCGGCCCTAAAAGAGGCACGTGCGGCTGGCCAGGGCCGCCCCACAGTCACGCCCGACCGACTCGAGTACTTAGCGCAGAACCGCACCAATGCCGAAATCGTGCACCATCTCTGCAATTACTTTTTACCGACACCGGTTCCAGCCGCCTTCCGACAAGTCCTAGAAGGCCATTTAAAGTCGGATAAAAACCGCATTCAGAGTCTCCAAGAAATTGTCACCGCCATTCTCCAAGCCCCTTCCTACCAACTTTCTTAATCTAATGAAACCTCCCTTCACCCCACGCACGCGTCGAGAGTTCCTAAGCCAAACCGGTCGTGGCCTCGGGCTCATAGCCTTTGCCGGCTTCGCTCCCTCGTTCTTAGTGAACTCGGTAATGGCCGAAGCTCCTAAGGCTGAAAAAGATCGCTCTATCTTAGTCCTGATTCAACTCGGAGGCGGCAATGACGGCTTAAATACCGTGATTCATCACGAGAACGATCACTACCATCGGCTCCGTCCTAATCTCGCCCTAAAAACCTCAGCCGGGCTCCACAAAGTGGACGACCAGATTTCGCTCCACCCTTCCATGGGGGCGCTGCACCGCCTACTTAAAGACGGAAAACTTTCGGTAATCCAAAATGTGGGTTACCCTAACCCTAATCGTTCGCACTTCCGTTCTACCGAAATTTGGGAGACGGCCAGTGACGCTGATAAAAATACTTATGATGGTTGGTTAGGACGTTACTTTGATGCCGACTGTTCGGGTTCGCCGGGCAAAGACCCCCTAGCTATTCACAGCGGCAGCAATATGCCACAAACCTTCCAAGCGGCCAAGAACCACAACATCTTTGGTCTAGGTGGGGGTGGTGGACGAGGCGGACGCAAAGGCGCACGCTCACCTTCAGGCGGTAAAGATGAGACTGAGCTCCTGATGGATCTCAATGAGTCGCTAGCCAGTCAAGATAGCGCCTCCGCCAGTGACAACGGGCACTACCTTCGGCACGCCATGATGGATGCCTTACTCACCGAGGCCCGCGTCGGGGAAGTCATTTCCAACTACAAACCTTCCGTGCCCTACCCCAACGGCGGCCTAGCGCAATCGCTGCAACGTATTGCCGCCCTCATCGCCTCAGGCATGGAAACCCGAGTTTACTACGCCACCCTCGGCGGCTTTGATACCCATGCGAATCAGTTAGGTCGACATGCCCAACTTCTGCGCGAGCTGAGCGATTCGATGGCTGCGTTCCAAGCCGACTTGACCGCTAAAAAACTCGATCGACAAGTATTGACCATGACCTTCTCGGAGTTTGGGCGCCGTCCGTCCGAGAATTCCACCGTCGGTACCGACCACGGCACCGCCGCGCCCCTGCTGGTGATGCAAACCGGCATCAAGGCCCCCGTGGTCGGCACCGCGCCCAACCTCGCGATCAAGGCCAACGAAGACATCACCTTCAGCACCGACTTCAGGCAGGTCTATGGCACCGTTTTAAGAAACTTCCTGCACGCAGACCCAGATAAAATCCTTGGGCCAAGCGGTAAGAAGGATTTAGGTTTTATCTAAAGACCTAGGCTAAGAAAAAGGGCTTAGCCGACCTTAGGAAAATCCCAAGGGCTTTGTACCCGGGGTCCAGCTAGGGTCGTTCTAGGGTCTTGCCTGGCGCCGCTTGCCAACTTTCCCCTTGCCCGTCGAGACAGCCTGCCCCATTAAGAACATTCCGCTGTATTGCAGGGTGGAGCAGCCCGGTTAGCTCGTCAGGCTCATAACCTGAAGGTCGTAGGTTCAAATCCTACCCCTGCACCCAGCGGAAAATTCGAACTCAGGCTTTTTTAAGGGCCGGGCTGTTGTCTATCTGGTAACTTTACCTTACGACTTGCATTTTTCGACAAATCAGCCCTAATGAGGGCTCTTCTCCTACGGGAAAAGAAAGTTAGTAAGACAAAGTAGAAAATAAAGACGGACTACGTAGGGGTACGTAGTCCGTCTCCTTTTAAGCCCCTTTCCAAGGCTTATCCGCCCGTCATCTGGGTAATTAGGGTGATGAGGGGGAGGAACATGGCCAGCACGATGGTGCCGACGACCACAGCCAGGAAGACGATCAAGACGGGCTCAATAATGGAGGTTAGCGCACCGACTGCATTGTCGACCTCTTCGTCATAAATATCGGCAACCCGGTTCAACATCTCGGGTAGCTGACCGGTTTCTTCACCCACCTGAATCATGGAACTCACCATTTGAGGAAATACGCCCGACTGCTCGAGCGGCACAGAGAGGGGCTCACCGTCACGCACGCGGTCGTGCACACGCTCGAGCGAATCGGCAATCACCACATTGGAGAGGGTGTCGCGCGTGATATTAATCGCTTGGAGAATGGGGACGCCTGACGACATCAACGTGCCGAAGGTACGAGCAAAGCGCGAGACGGTGACGATTTGTACGAAGCCACCAATCTTAGGGAGCCGGAATAAAACCCGGTCGAAGATCTGCTTGCCCTGCTTACTACCGAGCCAAAGTTTAGCGGCAGTGTAGCCACCAAAAATAACTCCGTAAGCAATGAGCGGACGGAGCAGACCGGCAAGACTGAGCTCGGAGGGCAACATCCACTCTTGCAGGAATTGGGAAATACCAATGACGAACGCGGTTAGCGGCGGCATGGTCGTCTTCTGGGCCGCAAGGAGATTTTGGAATGCAGGCACCACCTTCACCAATAATACAATCACGATGACCACGGCGACCGAGACCACCACCGCAGGATAGACCATGGCCGACTTAACTTTCTTTTGGATACGTTGGGCTTTTTCACGGAAGCCTGCAAGTCGCTCCAGCACCTTATCGAGCACACCACCGGCCTCACCGGCCTTAATCATATTAATGAAGAGTCGGTCAAAAATCTTAGGGTGAGCCGCCAAGGCCTCTGAGAAATTGTTACCTTGCGAGACACTGTCTGCGATTTGTCCGAGTACATCTTTGAAGGCGGGGTTGCGCTCTTGACGATGAATAAGCTCAAGGGCGCGCAGTAAAGGTAGACCGGCCATCAACAGGGTCGCCATCTGGCGTGCCATAGTAGTGACCTCTTCTGGAGTAACTTTGGCGCGGAAGCGGAAACCTTTAGAGACAGTGGCAGCGGCAACGGGCTTGGCCGCACCGCCCGCTTCACCTGCCAGCGCCGTGACCATGAGGCCTTTCGCCATCAACTTCTTGCGCGCATCATCGGCGCTGTCGGCATCAATTTTACCACTGGCTTGTTGGCCAGTACGGTCGATTGCAGTATACTTAAACTCGGGCATGGGGTGGTGGGGTTAAGAGTATTTGAGGACCTCCTCGATGGTGGTCTGCCCATCAAAGATAGCCCGCAGGCCGTCGTCACGCAAGGGTCGCATACCAAACTCAATGGACTTTTGCTTCAGCACCAGGGTGGGAGCCTTATCGGTAATGAGGGCACGCAGGGGGTCATTCACCCGCATGAGCTCGAATAGCCCTTGGCGGCCCTTGTAGCCTGATTTGTTACAATCGGGGCAACCCTTACCGAAATAGAAGCGTTTATTGGCAATTTCAATGGGGTCGACTTCGAGCAGGGCTATGGTGTCTTGGTCGGGCTCGTAGGCGGTCTTACAGGTCTTACAGATCCGGCGAAGCAGGCGCTGAGCGAGAATACCTTCGACGGCCGCAGAGATCAGGAAGGGCTCTAACCCCATATCGATGAGACGGGTAATCGCCCCTGGCGCATCGTTGGTGTGCAAGGTAGAGAGCACCACGTGGCCGGTGAGGGAGGCTTGAATCGCAATTTGAGCGGTCTCAAGGTCACGAATTTCGCCCACCATGATGGTGTCAGGATCTTGCCGCAGGAAGGATCGTAAGGCCGCGGCAAAGGTCAGACCCACTTGGTGATTAATCGGCACCTGCATGATGCCTTCGATTTCATACTCAACCGGATCTTCAGCGGTAAGAATTTTAACATCCTCCGTATTCACTTCGCGCAAGGCGGAGTACAAGGTCGTGGTCTTACCCGAACCGGTAGGTCCGGTGACGATAAACACGCCGTTGGGGCGATTCACTAACTCACGAATACCCTCCATAATATCGGCCTGCATCGAAAGGTTGGCGAGATCGAGATTAACCACCGACTTATCAAGAATACGGAGCACCACCGATTCGCCAAATTGGGTTGGCAAAGTTGACACCCGGAGGTCGACCGCGCGGCCACCAATGGTGGTTTTGATTCGTCCGTCCTGTGGAATACGACGTTCGGCAATATTGAGACCCGACATCACCTTAACCCGTGCAATCACCGCTGGAGCGAGATTTTTAGGCGGGGGCGCCATTTCATAAAGCGACCCGTCAATCCGATAGCGGATGCGGAACTGATCCTCAAAGGGCTCGAAGTGAATATCGGAGGCCTTCGCCTTCACCGCTTCTTGCAACACTAAGTCCACGAAGCGAATAATGGGCGCCTGACTGGCAGCGCTGGCCACATCCTCTTCGGTGGTGGTGCCACCAGCGAGGGCATCTACGGTTTCAAACTCGCCCAATAAATCCTCCATCGAGGAAACCTGGGGCTCGCCGTAGGCTTTAATAATCGCCGACTCGATTAAATCGGGATCGGTGACAGCAAATTCAACATCCTTTTGCAGAATAAAGGTTAACTCCCCAACCGCTGAAGAATTAAAAGGGTCTTTAGCTAAGAGGGTGATTCTTCCCGCCTCGACTGCGGCAGGGAGTGCGAGGTAACGGTGGGCTTGAGGAGGTTTGAGCAAGCGAAGTAATTCTGCGTCAGGCTCTGGAATCGTGGCGTAATAAGGGACACCTAACGAATCGGCAACCGCTTGCAAAAGCGTGCTGCGATCAGTCAAACCAGCATCAAGTAATAAATCCGCAAAGGGCTTACCGTTGCTAAGATGGCTTTCCCAAATTTCGGCAGCTTGCGCTTCGTTCACGAGTTGAAACTCGAGCGCAAGGTCGCGAATACTGTCACTATGGTCGTCGAACATGAGGTTAGCTGCGGGGAGCGTTTTCGCGCATACGGTTACGCATCATCTCGGGATCCTGACAATGCAAGGTGGCCTCTTCGGGGCTGATTAAGCCTTGTTGGACGAGTGCCAAGAGGTCTGCATCCAGCGTGCGCATACCGCGGGAAGCGCCAGTCTCGATATCAGAAACCACTTGGAAGGTTTTATTTTCGCGAATTTTTGCGGCGATGGCATCGGTACGTACCATGATTTCATAGGCGGCAATACGTTTACCCTCAACCGTGCGGCAAAGGGTTTGCGAGATAACCGCCACGATGGAAGAAGCCAGTTGCACACGAATCTGATCTTTAGCTCCCGAAGGGAAGGCATCGAGGATGCGATCCACCGTACGGGCCGCACCGGTGGTGTGCAGGGTGCCAAACACTAAGTGACCCGTTTCAGCGGCAGAAACTGCTGCCTCGATGGTCTCGAGATCTCGCATTTCCCCGATGAGGATGACATCGGGATCTTGACGTAATGCAGAGCGAATACCGTCGGCAAAGGAAGAGACGTCGCTGTGAACTTCACGCTGGGTAACCACGCAACGACGATGGGTGTGATAGTACTCAATCGGATCTTCGATAGTTACAATATGCCCATCGGTATGCTCATTGATCCAATGAATCATGGAAGCCAAGGTGGTGGATTTACCTGAACCCGTAGGGCCGGTAACTAAAATCAACCCCCGCGGCCGCTCCAACAAATCGCGCACCATATCGGGCAGACGTAAATCTTTGAGCGTGAAAATGTGCGTAGGGATTAAGCGTAGTACCATACCAATCACGCCTTTCCCTCGATAGACATTAACACGGAAGCGCGCCTTAGATTGGAACGAGAAACCAAAGTCACAACCCCCGGTAGACTTTAGCCGCTCCATCTGATTGGAGGGCGTTAGCGACGTAGCTAAAGCCTGGGTGTCTTCGGCGGTTAATTTGGGACCATCTAAAGGCACCATCTCGCCCGACAGACGTAAGCAAGGGGCCTGTCCGACGTGGAGGTGCAGGTCTGAGGCTCCATTTTCAATCATGGCCTCTAAGAGCTGATGCATTTCGTAGGCCATAGTAAATTAGTCCTCCACGGCGATGGTAGCGCCGAGAACTTCTTCAATTGTAGTCATACCCGAGGCAACTTTGCGCATCCCATCTTCACGCATCGAGCGCATACCCGATTGGCGCGCCTTACGACGAAGCTCCACGAGGGAAGCTCCCGAGTAGATCATTTGCTGAATGTCTTCGGTGGAGATAAAGAATTCAAAGACGCCCCGACGGCCCTTGTAGCCGCGGTCACCGCATTTAGGACACCCTGCCCCCTTCATCGGCGTTGCGCCCGCGAGGTCATTTGCGGTCATACCGATAGAGGATAACTCCTTGGCCGTCGGCGTATAAGGCTGAGCACAGCCTTGGCAAACCCGACGCACCAGACGCTGTGCCAGGGCCCCGCGTAAAGCCGCCGACACCAGGAAGGGCTTAACCCCAATGTCGACCAGACGCGTCACCGCACTAACCGAGTCATTGGTGTGCAGGGTGGAAAACACCATGTGACCCGTAAGCGCTGCATTAACAGAAATTTCTGCGGTCTCGAGGTCACGAATTTCCCCAATCATCACAATGTTGGGCGCTTGTCGGAGCATAGCGCGCAGGGCAGCCGCGAAGGTCATGCCGACATCGCGCTTAACCTGCACCTGATTAATACCCGCGAGTTGATATTCTACCGGATCTTCGACGGTGATAATCTTACGGTCCGGCTTGTTAATGTAATTAAGCGCAGAGTAAAGCGTGGTGGATTTGCCCGAACCGGTAGGACCCGTAACCAGGAATACGCCATCCGAGTTACCAATCAGACCCTGGAATGTCGCTTGGTCATCAGCAAAGAAGCCTAGCTCAGGAAGCCCAAGCCGTAAGCCCTCTTTATCCAGAATCCGCATCACAATGGATTCGCCATACACCGTAGGCAGCACCGAGACGCGCAAATCGATATCGCGACCGCCCGAGCGGGCTTGAATACGGCCGTCTTGAGGAATCCGCTTTTCCGCGAGCGAGACATCGGCCATCAGCTTCAAACGCGAAATAATTGAGGCCTGGAGACGCTTGGGCGGGCCTTTCATTTCTTGCAACACGCCGTCGATACGGAAACGTACGCGGAAACGCTTTTCCAGTGGCTCAAGATGAATGTCGGACGCCTTACGCTTGATGGCATCGACAATCAGTGAGTTCACGTAGCGAATAATCGGAGCGTCATCCTCCTTAACATCACCCCCTTGAGGTAATTCTAAACCTAACTCCCCGCCTTCATTAGACTTACCAAAAACGTCTTCATAGGAGACATTCATCTGCCCGCCGGAGTAGCAACGCTCGATGGCCTTTTTCAGCTCATCGGGAGGGGCTAAGCGGGGATTAAGGGTAGTCTTTAAAATCTTAGCGAGGCTGTCAATGGACTCAGTGTCGAGAGGGTCGCCAATCGCCACGATGAGCTCAGAGCCATCCATTTGCAGAGGTAAAACCCCGTGACGTTCGGCAAGATCACGACTAACCAATTTTAAAAGTTCCTCGGAGGGGACAACTTGACTGAGGTCGACAACTTCCATGTCGAACTCCTGACCGAGCGCGGCGGTGATAGCCTTCCATGTCACTTTGTTTTCGAGCACCAACTTATCGAGCACGAGGGTGTCGACGGGGGACCCAGCTGGAAGCTCACCCAAAGAAGCCCGCACTTCCGCCACAGTGGCGGCAGGAACCAGGGCTTTATCCTGGATAAATTGAATGACGAAGTCGTCGGCGGTCGTCACAGGTCCTTACTCGTGGTTCTAAGGGGTGGATAAGGGGTTTCCTACTCGATAAGTAGGAAGCTCGACCCTAAATCAGCCCACCCCTTCGGCAACGACTAAATCGTCAAGGGGACGATTGGCGTAAGCGAGCCACCAGGGCCACTACCTGAGCCTCAAGGGCTTCGATACTGCCTTCATTTACCAGCACATAATCCGCCCGCTTGGCCTTTTCAGCCATAGGGAGCTGGGCTGCCAGTCGAGCGGCAATTTGGCCTGCCGACCAACCCCGAGCTATCAGGCGCTGACGCTGCAGTTCGGGGGTGCAAGTAACCGTCACCGTAACGTCAAAATCCGCTTCCCAGCCCTTCTCGAAAAGTAAGGGGACCTCAACTAACCAATCCTGGCTACGGTCAGCGATGGTCTTCTGCCATTGGACGCGAATGACCGGGTGAATTAAGGCTTCGAGCCAATGCAACTCCTCGGGCTCACAAAAAACTCTCTCGGCAATTAAATCACGGTCAGGTAAACCATTTTCAGTAATAACCTCATCTCCCCAGCGTTCCTGAATTTTTCTTAGCACCTCAGGGCGCATCAAAACCTCGTGGGCGAGACGATCGGCAGAAAGGATACGAAAGCCTTGATGACCAAAAGCTACAGCAGCAGCCGTCTTGCCGGCACCGATACCACCTGTTAGGCCAATTCGCATGCCTTAAGGGTAGTCAGAAGGTACCCAGTGGCAACCCCTCAAGCAGGGCTTGGTGAAATTTCTGGGGCAGGCGCGGTATTATCACCCTCTCGAGGCTCACGCGTTAAAGGGGCAACGGGCGCACCTACAATCGGGGTTTGTATCGCCCCGGTACGGATAATTTCGTGCACATGTATTCCCTCGAGGGTTTCGTGCTCTAGCAGGGCTTCCGCAATCTTACGATGGGACTCGGCATTTTCGGCTAAAACTTTTTCAGCGCGGGCAAATTGCTCATTGATGATGCTACTAATAGCCGCATCGATGCGGCGGGAGGTTTCGTCGCTATGCGACTGGCTGCGCGAAATCTCACGACCTAAGAAAACGGTGTCACTATTTTCGCCCCAAGCGACCGGGCCTAAATCGCTCATCCCCCAGTCACAGACCATTTGACGGGCAATGCGGGTGGCTTGCTTAATATCGGAAGCGGCACCGTTAGAAATGTCACCGGTCACAACCTTCTCTCCGATACGCCCCGCCATCGCGGTGCAAATGTAGTCAAGTAGGCGGGCACGCGAGTAACCCAACACATCTTTCTTGGGTAAGTACATGGCCATGCCCAGGGCCCGGCCGCGGGGGATAATCGTAACCTTGTGAAGCGGCAGTGAACCGTCATCGATCACGGCCTGAACCACCGCATGACCGGCCTCATGGTAAGCAGTGGTCCGGCGGTCATCATCATCCATTAACTTCTTGCGCTCACGACCGAAGGCAATTTTATCGCGCGCTTCCTCAATATCGGACATCTCAATCTTCTCGTGGTCATGCCGGGCGGCATGCAGAGCACCCTCATTAAGAAGATTAGCTAAATCCGCCCCAGCCATCCCAGGGGTAATGCGGGCGAGGCGGTGAAGGTCAACTGAAGGGGCGAGCTGGAAGCGTTTGGCATGCACCGCTAAAATTGCCTCACGACCGCGAAGGTCAGGGAGGTCAACATGGACTTGGCGATCAAAACGACCTGGGCGTAACAACGCACTGTCAAGCACGTCCGCACGATTGGTAGCGGCGATAACAATCACGCCTTCGGCACCATCAAAACCATCCATCTCAACTAACAGCGCGTTGAGGGTTTGTTCACGTTCGTCGTGACCTCCTCCAACCCCTGCACCACGCTGGCGGCCAACCGCATCGATTTCATCGATAAAGATAATAGCCGGCGCAGTCTTGCGAGCCTGCTCAAAGGTGTCCCGCACGCGACTCGCACCAACGCCAACAAACATTTCTACGAAGTCGGAACCGCTAATACTGTAAAAGGGTACACCCGCTTCACCCGAAATGGCACGCGCCAGCAGGGTTTTGCCCGTACCTGGAGGCCCGACCATAAGAATACCACGGGGAATACGAGCACCCAACTTGGTAAACTTACGCGGATCCTTGAGGAATTCGACGACCTCACGCACTTCTTCCTTAGATTCATCGCAACCGGCGACATCCTTAAACATCACCGTCTCGGTTTTGCCTGAGAGTTTTGCCTTAGACTTACCAAACTGCATCGCCCCGCGCTGCGAACTGCGGAGCATACGCCACATCAGATAAAAGATGGCGGCATAGAAAATCAGCGTCGGCAAGAGGCTCAGGAAGGATGACATCGCGGTGTCAGCCTTGGCTTCTTTGAACGCGTCAATACCCACGGCTGCACGCAGCGCCTCAAAGTCTTTATCGGTCAACTTACCTGAGGAAGCAAAGAGCGTAGGTTTAGCATCTTTAGCTTCTCCCTTAACCGCGAGTTCGCCCGTAATGCTAAACCAGTTATCCGCACCGCCGGAACGATCGGGCTGCAGGGTAACTGACTTAAGCTTACCCTCGGAGGCGAACTTCAAGACCTGCGAGGTGTTTAAGGCTTGAACCTCAGGACCAGCGGGAGCGGAAAATTGTACGAGCGCGAGGGTAGCACCCACGAGCAGCAACCAAACCAGCAAAGGCTTGGGATTAAATCGTCCGTTGGAAGGTTCTGAATTATTATCCTGGCTCATGAGGCAGAGGTTTTAAGGTGAGCAAGGACCTTGCCAAGTCAACCGGAGAGCCAGCTTGCGAGGTCCGTCTAAGCGCAGTTCGTGACTAGGAGGGACACCTGGAACCCAAGCAACGTTCCCATTTATTAGTACCACCGGAAGGTTTTCGCGGATTTCACGAGGGATTTTACGGTCAATCAACAAATCTGCCACCTTAGCCGCCCCGGGAGCCCCTAAAGGACGATAAGCATCGCCCGGTTGGCGCGAACGCCAAGCCAGCGAGGCACCGGGAGCAACGGCGAGCCAAACTTCGTGCGAGGGTGCCAAGTCGCCACGCGACAAGCTGGCCCATTTGGCCTCATCGCAATCGCAACGACTCGCCCGTAGACCACAGGGCTGAGCCGAACCATCTTCTGGCAAAGGTCGTAAAGTTGCACCCCACCCCGGCAAGACCGCCGCTTCAATTTGTAAATATTCTCCATCATAATTCCAGGTACGACCGCCTAGTTCAACGCGGGTACGACGACCAGCTTGCACCGCATCAACTAATTGTTCGAAGGCGGGTCCACCAACACCTTCAACCCCCGCAGCCCATGCCGCTTCGGCACACGCGAGTCGAACCAATGCCCGCGGACGGCCGTGCAAGACCGCAAGAGCGGAACGCCCGTCTTGGGGTAACGCCTGTAATTCTTCTAACCAAACGCGTAGCGCATCGGCTGCCTCTGCCAGATTATCCACCGCACGCGTAACACCTTCATGCCACGTTTCACCCAAAGCTGCCTCGAGTGCGGGTAAAGCCCCGAGACGAACGCGATTACGCGGCGCGCCTGGTAAGGCGTTGGTAGCATCTTCGCTCCAAGGTACACCCGCCGCCGCGAGGGCGGCACGTAGTTCCGCTCGCCGACGGCGCAGTAAAGGGCGCACCCGGCGCGTCCCGTCACGAAAACGCTGCTCCACTCGCGGGGCGGCTAAACCTTCAGGACCCGCCCCCCGAGCTAGACGCAGTAAGAGTGTTTCGGTGCGGTCGTCGGCATGATGGCCGAGACAAACCACTTGAATACCTTGGGTGGCAAGGGCCTGACTTAACCAAGCATGGCGCGCTTCTCTCAGCACAGTCTCGGAAGCAGGCTCTTGCGACGCCCGCCGACCCACCTCACAGCGCAAACCCAAGGCCGTGGCTAGAGCTACCACTCGCTCTGCATCCGCAGTCGCAGCCGCACCCCGCACCCCGTGATCAAAATGAAAAACCGTGAGACGTCCGGTGAGCTGAGGCTCAGCTGCAAGCGCCGCTAGGAGCGCGACCGAATCAGCTCCGCCCGAAACCGCTATCCCAACGCTCGTCTCTTTCGCTAAGGATGCCACCAACTCAGGGGCCAAGGGCAAAGCACGACCTGCAGCTAGCAGGCGCTCACGCAAGTCGGGCGGGAGAGGCTCCACCCCTCTACCCTGCCCGCTCTCGCAAGTTGCCACAAGTTTTAAGCGGCAAGGCAAGGCTTTGGCGCCTTTACGCAGGGCTAGGTCAGGACGATACGGTCTTTACCCAAGACGCTTTGCAAAACTTTCGGAATTAAAATCGAACCATCAGCCTGAAGATTATTTTCCAGTAATGCCGCGAGCACGCGCGGCAGACCTAACCCCGAACCATTTAAGGTATGAACCGTATGGACCTTGCCTTCGGCATCCCGATAGCGAATGCCGGCACGACGGGCTTGGAAATCGGTAAAGGAGGAACAGCTGGAAACTTCGAGCCAACGTTTTTGACCACCCGCCCAAACCTCGAGGTCATATTGTTTGCTGTGCGAGAAACCAATATCACCGGCGCATATCAGCAAGACGCGGTAGGGGAGATTGAGTTGACGTAAAATAAGTTCGGCGTCTTCGCGTAACAATTCGAGTTCGGCCAAGGACTGATCAGGCGCACACCATTTAACCAACTCAACCTTATCAAATTGGTGCAGCCGGTTGAGTCCGCGCACATGCGCTCCCCAACTCCCCGCTTCACGACGGAAACAAGGGGTGTAACCGCAGCGCTTAATGGGCAAATCAGCGGCGGTGAGAATCTCATCGCGGTAGAAATTGGTCACCGGGACTTCCGCGGTAGGAATGAGATACAGATCATCCGTCCCCGCATGATACATCTGACCTTCTTTATCCGGGAGCTGACCTGTGGCGGTCGCACTCGCAGGGTTAACTAGCAAAGGCGCATGGACTTCGGTGTAGCCGCGCTGATGGGCGTGCTCGAGGAAGAAGTGGATGAGGGCACGGACGAGACGCGCCATATCACCGACGTAAAAAGGAAAACCTGCACCCGTAACTTTAACCCCACGCTCAAAATCAATCGCGCGGGAGAATCCTGGAATATCCCAGTGAGGTTGAGCCGCAGAGGAAACGAGGGCAGCAGGATCCCCCCAAGTTGCGGTTACGACATTATCCGCCTCGGTACGCCCTTCGGGTACGCCCGCGTCAGGGATATTAGGTACGGTAAGGCAGGCATCGCGCCAAGCGAGGTCGGCTTCTGTTACTGCCTTCTCGAGTTCTTTGACTTGAGCGGAGAGCGCTTTCATCTCGGCCAATTTAGCGATAAACTCAGGTGAGCCCTTGGGTAATTTCGCCATGGCTTGATTGGCCGTGTTTTGTCCAGCCCGGGCCGTTTCAAATTCGGTTACCGCTAAGCGACGGCGCTCATCGGCCGCTAAAACGGCATCGAGGTCGACTGCAAATTTCTTTCGCGCCACGCCTTGACGCACCGCTTGGATGTTTTCGCGTAGGAACTTGGGATCGAGCATGGCGTTAGATTGCCCAATTTTCCTGTCCGAGGGCAAGGGGGATTAAACGGCAAGCTCCGACACCTAGGGCTAAACCCTTGGGTAATCCCTAGATTCGCCTAACCAAACTAGGCGGGAGGATGCCAAGATGTATCTTGGGACACTGGCACTGGCAGAAGGATTTGAACGTCGCCTCACATCCTGCACTTTAACGTCCGCTCGCCAACTTCGCATTGAGATACTTTACCGCCCAAGCCAGTCGCTCACGACTGACACCCGTACAACAAGTGTATTCTTGGCTAGGCCCCTTCAGTAAAATTTGGTTCTGCACATGATAAC
>CAZEDB010000003.1:100529-109933 GCA_964510855.1 uncultured Enterobacteriaceae bacterium
CAAGTGTATTCTTGGCTAGGCCCCTTCAGTAAAATTTGGTTCTGCACATGATAACCGCCGCGACGGGTACGCGAGGTGGTTTCATTGATTTCGGCGCGCTCAAAATCCGACCAACGCCGGCGCCTCGTCCAATAAACCCCTAAGAAACCAATACGGTGAAGCAACGTGTCGCCTTGCACTTCCAGACGGTGCTTGCCGCAGAGAGCCATTAAGGCGAGCGAACCAAAAACTAAGGTGCCGAGCACAAATGGGATACCGAAGAGCGAAAGCGTAGGGTCGAACGCACCCTTATAAATCTGCGAGCCATAAATACCGCCGAGCGAACCTCCGCTCCAAACCAGCATAAACGGCACGAGAAAAAAGGCAGCGGCACTCCGGGTGGAGAGCGTGAGCGTAAAACCTCCCATGCCCTCTTCAGCTTGCACGCCGGCGGGAGGCGCTACCGGCAAGGGATGGTCGCGCTCACTTATCGGCACCGCTACTTTACTCGCTTCGAGCGAGAAAGACTTATCACACGAGCGACACACCACCAATCCCGCGGCAGGAGCTATGTCGGCAACAGGAATGGGCAGCCCGCAATCTGGACAATGGAGATCCACTCCCGAAGCGTGAATCAGGCAGAGTGACGGACAAGGAAAATTCCTACCCAGCCAACACCCCTAAAAATTGACCCTCTTTAACGACGCACCGGCGACGGTACCATAACTTCATCCGCCCGGAAGAAACGCTGAATCTCAGCTGCGGCCGCGGCAGGACTATCCGAGGCATGGCAAACATTACGCATCATCTCGGTGCCGAAATCGCCGCGAATCGTACCCTTGGGAGCGATCTTGGAATTGGTGGGGCCAAGCAATTCACGCACCCGCGCAATGACGCCATCACCAGCTAGCACCACAATCATCACCGGGCGCGAGGCCATGAAGGCTTCAATCTCGGGGTAAAAGGGCTTGTCGGCTACGTGTGCGTAATGCTCGCGCAATAAGGCAGGCGTGAGCGTGGTTAACTTGGCGGCTAAAATATCGAACCCAGCTTCCTCAAAGCGAAGCAAGACCGTGCCATAAAGGCGGCGCTCCATTGCGTCGGGTTTTAAAATGATGAGGGTCTTTTCCATAGAGGTCGGCAGCGCCGAGAAAGGCCCCATAAAATCACGGTTTTACCCCTGCTTGGGCAAGTAAAACCTGCTTTTTCTCCCTAAACTAAGCTTTTTAAGCCTTAAACAGTAAGACAACGGCGTGACAGGCGATGCCCCTGCCCTCACCCACGGCATCGAGACCTTCCTGGGTGGTTGCCTTTACCCCAACTTGGCTGGACTCGACCGCCAGCAATTGAGCTAGGCGCGTGCGCATGGCCCCAACGTGAGGCGCAATCTTAGGCCGCTCTGCTAACAAGGTGAGGTCGAGATTCCCTACCTGCCAACCCAGGGCCCGTACCTCCTTCATTGCCCGCTCGATAATTTTTGCTGAATCCATCCCCTTGCAGGCAGGATCGGTATTGGGAAAAAGCTGGCCGATATCGGGCAAGCCCGCTGCCCCGAGTAACGCATCGGCCACCGCGTGTAAGACAACATCCGCATCCGAATGCCCTTCAGGGCCGACCTCCGAAGGCACCTTAATCCCAGCCAAAATACAGGGCCGCCCTTTAACGAGACGGTGAACATCGTAGCCAAGGCCGATACGAAAAGGGGGTTGCACGGGCTCAACTTAAGCCGAGTGGGCAGACTTGGGAACGGTGAAATTTCTCCCTTGAAGGGGGCGGACGGGAGGGACATTCTCCCATTTCCGGATTAGGGTGCGGTAGCCAAGTGGTAAGGCCGGGCTCTGCAAAAGCCCCATTCGTCGGTTCGATTCCGACCCGCACCTCCCGGAAAGTCTTTTAAACTAACGTGCGGGTCGACGTAAGCTGTCGGGCCCGTTGACCTTGGCATTCACTCGTAAGCGTAAGCCGTTGAGACGAATAAAGCCGGTGGCATCATCCTGATTATACGCCTTAGTCGGATCCGCCTCCATCGTGGCAATGTGCGGGTTGTAGAGCGAACGCGGGCTCTTACGACCGGCCACATAAATCCCGCCCTTGTAGAGTTTGACGCGCACCGTACCGGTAACGTTGCGTTGCGACTCGGTAACCAAGGTTTGGAGCGCCAGACGTTCAGGCGCATACCAAAAACCATTGTAGACCAAGGCGGCGTAACGAGGGATGAGCGAATCACGTAAGTTCATAACTTCACGATCCATCGTCAGTGACTCAATTTGACGGTGGGCAAACTGAAGAATCGTACCACCAGGAGTTTCATAAACTCCACGGCTCTTCATGCCGACGAAACGGTTTTCTACCATATCCACGCGCCCTACCCCGTGCTTACCACCGAGACGGTTCAGCTCACGCATGACCTCTAGGGGCGAACGTTTGCGCCCGTTGACCGCGACACAATCGCCGTTGCGATACTCGAGCTCTACAAACTCTGGCTTGTTCGGAGCATCTTCAGGTGCGACCGAGAGCTTAAACATGTCTTTATGCTGAGCCGAGAAGACATCGAGCCAGGGATCTTCGAGAATCCCAGCTTCGTAGGAAATGTGGAGCAGGTTGCGGTCCGAAGAGTAAGGCTTCTTAGCACTGGCCTGCACAGGAATCTTGTGGCGCGTGCAGTAGGCAATCATTTCCGCGCGACCCGGGAATTCGGCGCGGAACGTTTCGTCGCGCCAAGGCGCAATGATTTCGAGATCGGGCGCGAGCGCAGCCGCGGTGAGTTCAAAGCGAACTTGGTCATTACCCTTGCCGGTGGCGCCGTGGGCAATCGCGGTAGCCCCTTCCTTACGTGCAATCTCGACCATGCGCTTAGCAATGAGCGGGCGCGCAATCGACGTGCCTAAGAAATACTGACCCTCATAAATTGCATTGGCCTGCAACATGGGGTATATGAAGTCGCGAGCAAACTCGGCCTGCAGGTCATCAACGTAGAGTTTCGCTGCGCCGGTTTTGCGCGCCTTCGCGGGCAGACCTTTGAGCTCATCCTCTTGTCCGACATTGGCACAGAAGGCGATGATTTCGGCGTTATGGTGCTCCTTAATCCAGGAGAGCAACACCGAGGTGTCGAGACCTCCGGAGTAAGCTAAGACAATCTTCTTCTTTTTAGATTTCATAGAAATTAAAAATCAACGAGCAGCGGCGAGGTGCGCAAGGATGGCTTTCTGAACGTGTAAACGATTCTCGGCTTGGTCGAAGATAATACAGGCAGGGCTATCCAAGACCTCTTGCGAGACTTCTTCGCCGGGATGGGCTGGTAAACAATGCATGAAGTGTGCCCCTGGCTTGGCTTGGGCCATCAGGCGAGCGGTGACGCGATAGGGATCCATCTCCCGCAGGCGGCGCTCTTTTTCCGCCTCCATGCCCATCGAGACCCAGACGTCGGTCGTCACCATATCGGCCCCTTTAACCGCAGCTTCAGGATCTTCCGTGAAGGTCCAAGTCGGGGTGAGTTTTTCTGCCCGCAGGAGTGCCTGAATTTCAGGACCAGGAGCATACCCTTTCGGACCAGCGAGAGCGACTTCGACACCGAGGAGAGCACCCGCGAGCACGTAGGAATTGCCCATGTTGCAGGCGGTATCGCCCAAGAAGGCAATTTTTCGTCCGCGCAATACCTCGGCATACGCTTCGGGCCGACCTGGAGCCCAGCGTTCGGCGAGCGTAAACATATCGGTAAGCAACTGACAGGGATGGAGAAAGTCCGACAGTGCATTAACCACCGGCATAGTTCCTGCCCGGGCAAAATCTTCGAGCAGGCTGTGATCGTGACAACGAATCACCATACCGTGGAGGTAACGCGATAATACCCGAGCGGTGTCAGCCGCGGTCTCGCCGCGCGAAAGTTGCATGTCATCGGCGTTCAACATCACGGGCTGACCGCCTAATTCATGCACCCCTACTTGGAAGGACACGCGCGTGCGGGTACTTTTCTTGAAAAAGAGTAAACCCCACGATTGCCGAGCAAGCGCAGGCGGCGTGTGGCGACCACGACCCGCTTTGAGGGCGGCGGCGGTGGCAAACACGGCGGCGACCTCATCCCGGCTCAGGTCCGATTCCTTAAGGAAGTGACGCATGGAGAGATAGAGGAAAGGAGGACAATGACCGCAAGAGGCAGGCTTGGACAGCGGAAAAACAGGCTTAGACGGACGGCCAGTCCTTGAGTACCCGGGCAAAAATCGCTGTAGCCTCGGCCAGCTCGGCGGCCGAAGCGGTCAAGGGAGGCAAGAGCCTCAGGGCGTTATCACCTGCCGGCACCGCCAAGAGACCCTGTTCGCGTAAAGCAGCGACAAAGGGCCGCGGCTCAACCGTCAGCGCCACACCCACCATGTAACCGAGGCCACGGACTTCGCGGACTAAATCCGGCCGATGGGCCACGGCGGCACGTAACTGATCGTGCCAAACGGCTGCCTGACCGGTGACGCGATCGAGCAGATGCTCAGTATCGATAACTTCTAAAACCGCTAAAGCCGCTGCTGCTGCCAAGGGGTTGCCCCCGAAGGTCGTGCCATGCGAACCAGGTTGGAAAAGATCATAATGCGGAGGCGCAATCCAAATAGCCCCAATCGGGAAACCTCCGCCCAAACCTTTGGCCATGGCGATGGCATCGGGGCGGATACCCGAGTACTCGTAGGCAAAGAATTTACCTGAGCGACCAATCCCACACTGAATCTCATCGATTAAGAGCAGGACGTTACGCTCGCGGCACAAACGTTCGACGCCGCGAAGAAATTCCGCTTGCGCGACAAAAATACCGCCCTCGCCTTGAATGGTTTCAATTAAGACCGCGGCGGTTGTCTTAGCATCGATGGCACGCTCCCAAGCGGCTAAATCATTGAGCGGTGCGGTTGAGAAACCGGAGAGGAGCGGACGGTACCCTGCTTGGATTTTCTCCTGCGGCGTGGCAGACATCCCACCAAAGGTCCGGCCGTGAAACGCCCGCTCCGCCACGACCACGCCGATACAGGCGCCTTCTTGACCCGATTTCCGGCGGCCATGTAAACGCGCTAATTTAAGTAACGCTTCATTAGCCTCGGCCCCGCTATTGCAAAAAAATGCCCGACCTGGACCGCACCGTTGGGCAAGAGCAGCCGCCAAACGCGGGGTTAAGGGATTGCGATAGAGATTCGAGACATGGGCCAAAATCCCCACCTGCTCACGCAAGCGCGCCACCCAAGTCGGATGGCTATGACCAATCGCATTAACCGCAATGCCCGTGGCAAAATCGAGGTAGGAACGACCCGCATCATCCCACACCCGCGTGCCTTCACCTTTAACTAAGTTAAGCGGCGCGGTCGCATAATTACCCAGCAAATGTTGGGCGTAGAGTTCGCCAGTAGGATCGCTCATTAGGTATGCACAATTTCTGTACCCACGCCTTTGTCGGTAAAGATTTCTAGGAGGAGACTATGGGGAACCCGTCCATCGATAAAGTGCACGCGGCGTACACCTTCGCGTAACGCTTTAACTGCGCTATCTACCTTAGGAATCATCCCACCCGCTACCACACCCTTACGCTTAAGCTCGTCGACTTCACTAATACGCAGCGTCGCAATGAGACTGTTAGGGTCTTGGGCATCAGCGAGTAGGCCGGGGACGTCGCTCATAAAGATGAGCCGGCGCGCGCGTAAAGCTCCCGCTACCGCCGCTGCCGCCACATCGGCATTAGTATTGTAAGGTTGATCATCGGCATCGAGGGCAATGGGCGAAATCACAGGCAAGTGCCCATCGGCCAAGGCCTTTTTAATCAGCTTGGTTTTAACAAATTTAATGTCGCCGACAAAACCAACGTCAACTTCTTGACCCTCGGCATCACGCACCAACATTTTCTCGCACAGATTGACGGCGTTGCCTGGCATGCCAAGGGGGTTCGCCCCGCGTAGCCGTAGCGCTTCAACAATCTCGGTGTTGATGTCTTCATTGAGCGTACGCTCGACGATCTTAACCGTGGCCGCATCGGTCATACGCATGCCCGAGCGAAACTCAGCCTTAATGCCGGCTTTATCCATCGCCCGGGTAATGGCCTTACCGCCGCCATGCACCACCACCACCTGAATGCCAACCGCGGCAAGGAAAGCGATATCACGGGCAACCCGGTCGCGACCTTCAGGATTGGGATCATCCATAAAACTTCCGCCGTACTTCACCACGAAGGTGGAGCCGCGAAATTTGTGGATGTAGGGCAAAGCTTCGAGGAGAACCTCGGCCTTCTCTGCGGGCGTACTCATCGGTCGGAAAAGAGTCTCACGGAGCCACGCTCACGTGCAACAGGGAAAACATCGAATTACTCGCTCTTGTTAAAGTTAACATAAGCCTCCGAGAGGTCGGCGGTGAGGAGGCGATAGGTGCCAGTGCCTAAATTTAGATTCAGCCGCACCGTGAAGCGACGCTGGGTCACCACTTGCTTCCAAAGGGGTTTATTGGCTGGGAGAGGCCGACCCTGCACCACCGCAGGCACCTCATCATAGGTAATATCAAGCCGGCTCTCATCTAATCCCACCTTGGCATAACCCGCGGCATCGGCGAGCCGTCCCCAGTTAGGATCCTCGCCGTACCACGACGACTTTACTAAAAGGGAATTCCCAATCGCCCGAGCTACGGCTTCAGCCGCAGCATCACTTGGCGCACCTTGAATCTCTACCGACACCACCTTGGTAATTTTTTCACCATCACCGACAATTTTCTCGGCGAGGGCAAAGCAGACTTTGCCGAGCGCTTCTTCAAATGCTGCCACTAATCCCGCTGGCGCACCCTCGAGGCTCAGGCCCGACGCTCCCGTAGCTAACAACAGCACGGTGTCATTGGTCGACATATCGCCATCGACGCTGACGGCGTTAAAGGAAGCGGCATTAGCCCGAAGCAAAAGCGTTTTAAGCAGCGCAGGTGAAGCGTCGAGATCGGTGGCAATAAAAGCCAACATCGTGGCCATGTTGGGCTCAATCATACCCGCGCCCTTCGCAATGCCGGCGACCACGAGCGTTTTCCCCTCCCAAACAAAACGCGCGGTGATGGCTTTAGGTTTGGTGTCGGAAGTCAGAATTGCCCAAGCGGCCCGCTCACCTTCAGTCGGACCGGTGGCCAGACGTTGACCTGCCTCAGCGATGCCCTTGGCAACGTGGGCCATCGGCAGGGGTTCGCCAATTCGACCCGTGGAGCAAATTAAGAACGGAGCCCCTGGGCACTGCGCCGCTTGCGCCGCTAACGTCGCCATAGTCTGAGCATCGAGCTGACCCTGCTCGCCGGTACAGGCGTTGGCGTTGCCACTATTAGCGAGGATACCGCGGACGCGGCCAGCGGTGGTGGCTAAGACCGATTGGCAAAGCCGTACGGGAGCGGCTTTAACATCATTAGTAGTAAAGAGACCCGCCGCTGCGACGTCGTGCTCCGCCACAATCAGAGCGGTGTCTAAACGCGTCGGATCTTTGCGACGGATATCGCCTGCACCGGCGCCGACCCTAAGGCCAGGTACATCGGAGAGGCCAGGAGAGTTATCGGTGAGTACACAAGCCATCGGAGTAAGGATTAAACTAATCCCTCGGTCTCGGACCAGCCTTGGGCCAAGTTTAAAAGCTGCACCGCTTGTCCGCCCGCACCCTTAAGCAGATTATCGATTACCGAGGTGATGATGAGGTTACCGGTACGCGCGTCGGCGACCACCGAGAAAGCCGCCCGATTGCTGCCTGCGACATGGGCTGTGTCAGGGAAATCGCCGGAACGAAGCAGTTGCACAAAGGCACGCCCCTTAAAGGCCGCCTGCCAGCACGCTTCTACTTGAGCCACCGTTACACCCGGCGCGGGTACGCTCAGGGTGGTAGCAATACCACGATGCATCGGCACAAGGTGCGGATTAAATTGCACCACCACCGGTGACCCTGCGGCCCGAGAAAACTGTGCTTCAATCTCAGCTACATGCCGATGCCGTGGTAAGCCATAGGCTTTGACCGAGCTATCACGCTCACAGAAAAGGTAAGTCGCTTCGGCCTTTTTACCTGCGCCCGAAACGCCACTCATAGAATGAATCACTAACCGCCCGGGCTCAGGCTTAATCAGGCCAGCGCGCAACAAGGGAATAACGGGGAGTTGAATACTGGTGGGGTAGCAACCCGGACACGCCAAGAGAGGCACGTGTTTCCAATCTTCAACCGGCTCCAGCTCGGGAATAACGTAACGGGCTTGGGCCAGAAGTTCGGGTGCAGGATGGGCCTGCCCGTAATAGGTTTGATAAAGCGCGGGGTCACTCAGCCGAAAATCAGCCGAGAGATCAATCACCCGCTTACCTGCGGCAACCAAAGGGCGCGCATAGTCAGCGGCAACCCCGTGTGGCAAAGCTAAGAACCATACCTTGACTGGCGAGGCCGCGCAGGCGTCGGGCGAGGAAGCACTGAAAACTAATTGAGCATCCACGATGCCCCGAAGCCGCGGCATTTCATCAGCGACTAACTTGCCCGCCAGTGAGCGTGAACAAACCTCTGCGAGTTGTAGGCGCGGGTGACGGGCTAAGATGCGCACGAGTTCTTCCCCGGTGTAACCGGAGGCGCCGACAATACCGACCGCGAGGCGTTGGGTGGCCATGAGAGTAATCTGGAAAAAAGTGGGCTAAGTGGAAAGGACGAAGCGGAAGCCTAAAGCAAAGAACCCCGGCGGGGCCGGGGTTCTGGTTTCCGTCTCGCGGCGAATTAACGCTTGGAGAACTGGAAGCGCTTGCGGGCGCCCGGGCGTCCTGGCTTCTTACGCTCACGCATACGACCATCACGGGTCAGTAGGCCGGCCTTCTTAAGAGGAGGACGGAGGTCAGCATCGAGCTTTTGTAAAGCACGGGCTAAAGCGTGGGAAATGGCACCAGCTTGGCCGTTGGGGCCACCGCCGGAGACGCGGATAAAGGCATCAACTTGACCGTCGAGCGACGAGACGCGCAAAGGGGCGGTAGCGGACTTGATTAAAGCCTCCGTGTAGAGGTACTCAGCCGCAGGCTTGTTATTAATGGTAATCTCACCGGTACCGCGCTTGAGATGGACCCGGGCACTCGCCGTCTTACGGCGGCCAACAGCAGTCAGAGTGGTGTTCTTAGCAGAGCTCATGAAAAAGTTCGGGATTAGACCTTAAAGGGCACGGGGTTTTGCGCAGCGTGCGTGTGCTCAGCACCCTTGAAGATCCGGCGTTTGGTCATCATGTCATTGGTGAGCTTATTTTTAGGAAGCATACCCTTAACGGCGTGACGGAGAATAAAATCAGGCTTGGTCGCACGCATGTGAGCGGCATTGCGGCGATAAGCGGTACCCACCCAACCGGTGTAGAACATGTACTCCTTAGCGTCTTCCTTATTGCCGGTGAGGCGGACCTTATCGGCATTAATCACGACCACGAAGTCACCCGTGTCCACGTGGGGG
>CAZEDB010000004.1:0-34835 GCA_964510855.1 uncultured Enterobacteriaceae bacterium
GATGAGCGATTAGAGACAGGAAGTTGCCTTCCTCCGCTCCCTGCTAACGCCGCTAATACCGCAGAATCTTCTAACGAGCCAGTAAGCTACAGAGCTATAGAGCTAGTGAGCTATCAAGCTAGCTAGCCCCTTCCTTGGGTAAGGGACTAGCTTAAAGTGGTGGAGCCAATCGGGATCGAACCGACGACCTCTTGCATGCCATGCAAGCGCTCTACCAGCTGAGCTATGGCCCCATTTAGTGACTAAGAATCTAACCCAACCCCCGCCACTGCCTACGGTCAAACCTATTTTGTTCACTTAGAGTCCTGCTTGCCAAGTTACCCACCTGAGGCTTGGTTTTGTCTAGATGATTGAACCTGAGGATATCCCCGGTGAAGCGGGAGAAGAAGAACCTAGCGAGTCCGCAAGCCCGGCTCGCCCAGGTGCGTTGCGCGTGGAAAAGGCCTTTATTGAGGGATTGCCTGAAGATGAATGGCGCGGGCCCATTGAATTAATCGAAAAAGAATCTGAGGCCGAGTTAGCCGTGCGTACGATGATCACCGAGCGCGTGCTGGGATTTGATACCGAAACCAAACCCTCGCATCGCCGAGGGGAAAGTTACTTACCTTCCATTCTACAGTTGGCGACTTCGGACCGTTGCTTCGTTTTTCGCATCGAAGCTTGTGGCGGCATACCCTTTGCGTTCCCCGTGCTATGCAACCCTCGTATTGCCAAAGTCGGGGTGGCGGTGCGCGATGACGTCCGCAATCTTCAGCGTCGGGCTCCTTTTGACGACCGCTGCTTTATCGAGATTTCTGATTTCACCCGGCGAGCTGGCGTTGAAAATACCGGGCTCCGCGCTTTGGCAGCCCATTACTTGGGTTTCCAAATGCGTAAATCTAAGCGCGTGCAATGTTCTGATTGGTCTAAGCGTCTGGATCGCCGCCAAGTACAATACGCCGCTAACGACGCGTGGGTAGGCCGTGAGCTTTATCTTAAGTTAGAGGCTCAAGGCATTATTCCCCGCCAGGCGTAAGTAGCTTGTAGCTCATTAGCTCGATAGCTCACTAGCTCGTTAGAAGATTCTGCGGTAACAGCGGTGTTAGCAAGGAGCGGAAGAAAGCAACTTCCTATCTCTAATCGCTCATCTCTTATCTCTCATCGTCGTATTAGCTCCTTAGCCTTCCAGCTCTTCTAGCTTTTCTAGCCAGCTAGCTGGTTAGCTCATTAGCCTACCCGCCATTTACTTCGCCAAGCGCGCAAGTAAGTTGGTGGCCTCAGATTTAAGACGCTCCTCCTGAACCGAGGACTCCCGGGTTACCTTACCTAGGCTTACCAGCAGGTCGGCTAACTGTTTACGTAAGACCAAGGCATCGCGCCTAACATCAGCCGAAGCGGCGCGCGTACTTAACTCAGCTGCTTGGGTTTCATACTTTTGTAAACGCTGCATGAGGGCGTTCTTTTCCTCGGGCTGGTAACGTAAGAGTTGCCAAGCCACCCTGCCCTTGAAACCCCCTTCCGAGAGCGCACGTAAATAGACTAAGTAGGTAAGCCCGCCTTGGCCTTTATCGGTTTGATGACGCAAGGCCTCTTCCTTGGCACGGAAGGCGGGATTACGCTCCCACTCATTAACCTTACCCTCGCGCTTGCGTGACGGCTGAGATTTTTCGCCCTTATCCGCCGAGGCGGCCGGGAAACTCTCGCGGCGCATCTCGTCATAGGCCCGCCAAAAAACTTCTTCGTCGAGCTTGAGCTCGCGACAAAAAGATTCAATCCGGCCTGGCTCAATCCCCTTGGCACGATCGGCAAGCGTGCTCGCGAGATTACGTAAGATAGCCCGGGTGTCTTCGGGCAAGGTTTCCTTAGCGAAGGGATCAACTTCGGGCTCTGCCTTGGGTTTGGCTTCGGGTTCAGGTGGCTTAATTAAAAGCTCCCGCTCGTTCCAAAGCGCTGGGCTGTGAATTTTAATCCAATCTAAATCGAGCACTTCCCACTTGATGGTATGGATGCGTTCGGCTTGAGGCAGACGAAAGGTGACGGCTTCCGCCGTGATTTCTACGACTTGAACCTCGATGATATTGCCATTACCGGCATGGCGGAGACGAATCGTCTCGGACCATGCTGAGAGCGGACATAAAACCGCGAGGGTGAACAAGAAGAGACGCACGGGAACTCAACTAGGATAGAACCCTAGTTGAAGAACCTCAAGCCCTAGAGGATTACTTCCCGCCCTTAGCGAGGAACTTGGGCAAAAGGTAATTGCCGCAAGACTCGAGTGAGGCGAGCTGAGGATAATCGGCCTCAGGCACTTCGATGCCGTGCTTTTTGCGCAATTCCATCACGATATCGAGGAAATCCATGGAATCCAGGGTGAGCTGGTCACGGAGGCGCACCTCGTGTTTGAGAACGGTAAGGTCCTCGTCTGGGGCGATGTCCTTAATGATATCAAGAACGATGTGTTTAACCTCTTCCGTAGTCATGGGCTTATAAGAGACTAGAAAAGGGCGGACGCAAGTCAGGCAACCCCATATTTACGCACAACTAGGGTAGAATTGATACCAAGCATACCAAAGGAGTTGTTTAGGATGGTCTCAACGCGGTCCACCTTGACGGGGGTATTAATGACGAGGCCGGGCAGCGCGCACTCGGGGTCGAGGTTTTGGATGTTGATGGTGGGGTGTACAATACTGTCCTCAAACGAGGGTAAATTGCCCGCCAGCTCCAAAGCCCCCGCTGCACCCATACAGTGACCGATGTAACTTTTGGTGTTATTAATCCGTGTCTGGGGGCTTTCGCCAAAAACTTCTCGTAGTGCTAAGCATTCTTGGATGTCCCCCTGGGCCGTAGCCGTAGCATGCGTTGAGACAATATGGACATCGTTAGCCGAAAGTTTAGCACGCTTGAGCGCTTGGCGCACGCACTGCGCTTGACGCTCGGGATTGGGCAAGACCGCATCAGTGGCGTCGGAATTAATACACCAGCCGGCAATTTCGCCGATGATGTTCGCCCCGCGACGCAGGGCATCGTCGAGCCGCTCAAGAACGTAAAGGGCGCCACCTTCAGAAATGACAATACCGTTGCGCGAGAGATCGAAAGGTCGCGAAGCCTTGGCGGGGTCATCCGGGTGCGAACCCAGGGCGCCCTGATTTTTAAAACCCGCAAAAATACCAAAGGTGTGAATCGATTCCGAAACGCCGCCTGCAAGGGCGAGGTCGACTTCGCCGAGCTGGAGCATTTGCGCGGCTTGGATTAAACCTGCATTACCGGCGGCACAGGCAGCGCCGATAGTATAGTGCGGGCCAGTGATGCCCATGTTCATGGTCACTTCACCCGCTGGATTATTGGCAACCGTACGAGGGTTGTGGTGGTGGGTCCAAAACTTGGTGTCGTTGCCAAACTGGGCGAGATTCCAAATTTCGTTTTCGGTTTCAACATTACCGTGCTCGGTAATGCCAAGGTAGACCCCAACGCGGGAGCGATCGACTTTCTCCCAATCTAAACCGCTGTCGCGTACCGCTTCTCGGGCGCAGTAGATGGAAATCGAACCGACCCGGGTACCGTTGCGAATTTCTTTACGGTTTTGCCAGCGGGTGGCTTCAAAGTCGCAAACCCCGGCAGGGTGAAGACCCATGTGCCGCACTTCAATTTGGGCAATGCGAGCCTTACCCGCCAAGAGGTTGGCCCGGTACTCGCTCAAGGAGTTGCCGTTAGGGGCAGTGAGACCGATGCCGGTAATGACAATGCGGGGCAGTTGGGACATCCGAAAAGGGAAGGCTAGACCAAGCACCGACCTGCCAGGGAAGTCAAACCCAGGGGGTAATCGCACCTGTCCTTGCCAACTGAGCCTTCCCCCTTTGGATGGGCTTATGGGCAAGTCCCTCCCGTGCTCGGTCTGCGGCGCAAGCGCCACCGTACACCTTACCCAAATTGTCCAGGGTCAGGTGACCAAGGTGCACCTCTGCGAGGGGTGTGCGGAAAAAGGGGGGGCGGGAGACCCGGCCATCTTTCAATTAGCCGGGGCCCTTTCAGCCGTGGGTGAGCACACGGGCCTCACCTGCCCCTCCTGTAAACTGACCGATGCCGATTTCCTCAAACGCGGCCGGCTGGGCTGCCCTACCTGCTGGGAAACCTTTGCCCCGGTTCTGACTCCCTTACTCGCCAAGATGCAGCGGGGCGAAGCCCATGTGGGTCGAGGCCCAGGCGGTGTTCGCTCGCCCGAGGAGTTACAGCGTCGCCTAGCCGCGGCTCGGCTGGAAATGACCGCGGCGATTGCTGAGGAAGATTATGAAGGTGCCGCACGCTTGCGGGATCTGATTCGCGACTTAGAAACTCGTTTAGGATAAACCGCTCTCATGTCCGTCCACGAAATCTTAGCCTCGGAAAGCGAGCTAACCCACACCCTGGGGGCTCAGCAGGCAATAGTCCTATCCACTCGTATTCGCTTGGCGCGTAATTTGCGCGATCACGCCTTTCCTGGTTGGGCAAAGCCAGCGCAACGAGCCGAAGTGATTGCCCTTTGTCTAGGAGCGTTAAGTCCCTTGCCTAAATTCCGTCGTGGTCACGATCTTCGCATGGAAGGCCTTTCCGATCTTGAGCGCGCCGCTTTAGTCGAACGGCATTTAATTTCCAAGGAACTCTCAGCCGGCAAAGGAGGCGCGGCCCTGATTAGTCGTGATCAAACGGTTTCTGTCATGGTCAACGAGGAGGATCACTTGCGCATGCAGGTGGTGCGCGGTGGCTGGCACTTACGCGCCGCTTGGCATCAGGCTGAACAACTCGATGATGCCTTGGGTGCAGCCCTACCCCTCGCCTTCTCTTCACAACTAGGATTCCTCACCGCCTGCCCAACCAACGTCGGCACCGGCTTACGTGCCTCAGCCATGGTGCACCTCCCAGGGCTTTGCTTGGCCGGGCATATGGACAAAGTAGCACGTGCTTTAGGCCAAGACGGACTGGCAGTACGGGGTTGGCTGGGCGAAGGGTCCGACGCCATGGGCAATGTCTTCCAAATTTCGAATCAACAAACCCTCGGACTTTCCGAAGACGCTATCTTACGCCATCTCGGAGGCTGGGTACGCCAAGTGGTCGAACAAGAGACGCAGGCCCGGGCCGTCCTATTGCAAAATGATGTTGAGCTCTTTGTCGACCGCGTCGAACGAGCCTTAGGCCTTTTACGCTATGCTCGCTTACTCAACAGCGCCGAAGCCATGGCTAGCCTATCACTGCTGCGTATGGGTTGCGACATGGGGCTGCTGCCCGAAACGCACCGAGCAGCGGTGGATCGCTTAATGATTGAGGGTCAACCTGGGCACGTGCAGCTCCGCTCCGGCGGGGAACTTGATAGCGATGACCGAGATCGTCGACGCGCGGGTCTTATTCGCGAAGGTTTAGCCGCGCTACCCGAACCTAAACCGCTCGCCTAGGGCAGAGAACCTTAACCGAGGTGAGGTTTGCCGCCGTCCAAATCGTCGAGCAACTTGCGAATCCGCATGCCCTTCTCCGCCGATTCATCGAGCACAAAACGAATCTCAGGCGTACGCTTTAACGTCACCGCCTTGCCGACTAAAGTACGCAGCTCGCCGCGAATCGAGGCTAGCAACTTGGCTGCCTTAGCTTCGTAGGCAGGGCCACCGATAACCGCATAACGAATCCGCACTTGGGCGAGGTCGGGAGCGACCACGGTATCAGTCAGGGTGATGCGGGCCGACTCTTGACCCCAGCGTACGCGCAACTGCGAGGAGACCTCGCGCTGAAGTAATTCTGCTACCCGAATGAGGCGATTGGACATGCCCTTAGAGGCTCGGCTTTACCTGCAGAATTTCGAAGCACTCAATTCGGTCGCCCACTTGGTAAGCATCTGTACCTGAGATACGAGCGCCGCACTCGAAGCCGGACTTCACCTCGCTAGCATCATCCTTGAAGCGCTTGAGGGTTTCGAGACTGCCGGTGTGGATGACCTTGCCCGCCCGCACCAGACGGGCCTTAGCGGAACGACGCAGGAGACCATCCGTGACCATGCAACCCGCCACCGTAACTTTACTCAGTTCAATCACATTACGAACTTCAGCAGCTCCCAGGGCGTTCTCACGCAATTCAGGATCAAGCTGCTCGGCCATGGCTTCTTTGACCAACTCAATCAGCATGTAAATAATGTCGTGACTAATAACACGAATGCCCGCGCGCTTGAGCAGCGGCTGAACGCCGTTATCAATCTTAGTGTCGAAGGCGACGATGGCGGCTTTGGCTGCTTCAGCCAAAGCCACGTCGTTTTGTGTCACAGGGCCAACGGAGCCACCTACGATTTCGAGTTTAACTTTGTCGGACGGGATAGCTTCGAGACAACCGGTGAGGGCTTCGAGCGTGCCGTTAACGTCGGCCTTCAAGAGGACGCGTAAAACTTTTTCCTTATTCTCGGCTAAGGCAGCCATCAACTTATCGAGGTCACTCATGCCCGGCTTGCCCACGGGAGCGGCACTGACTCGAGCTTGAGCATCTTCGGCAGCCTTACGGGCAACGCGGGCAGCTTCTTCAGCAATGTCGCGCGCTTCACGATCATTTTTAACCGTGCGGAAAATAGCGCCAGGGGCAGGAACATCATCCCACCCTAAGACTAACGCAGGCGTACCGGGAGGAGCCTTCTCGAGTCGCTTACCGCGCTCATCCATGAGGGCACGAACCTTGCACCAAGTTTCACCACAAACAAAAGCGTCACCCGCCTTGAGGGTACCTTTTTGCACAATCACCGTCGCCGTAGGACCGCGGCCGGTTTCTTTTTGCGACTCAATCACCACCCCTTGCGCGGGGCAGGTCGGGTTAGACTTGAGTTCTAAAACCTCTGCCTGAAGTAAAATCGACTCAAGTAAGCCGTCCATCCCCGTACCCTTAAGGGCCGACACGGGACAGGTCACAACTTCACCGCCCCAATCCTCAGGGGTAATCCCGCGCTGCTGCATCTGCTGCTTAACGCGATCGATGTTAGCGCCTTGGGCATCAACTTTATTAATCGCGGCTACGAGAGCGCGTGCATGCTTTTGCGCAAATTTAAGAGCTTCGTCGGTCTGCGGCATAAAGCCGTCATCCGCAGCCACGACTAGAACCGCGACGTCTGTGACGCTAGCACCGCGCTCACGCATCTTAGCAAAGGCAGCGTGACCGGGCGTATCCAGGAAGGTGACAGTACGGCCGGCATATTCTTCCTTAGGGCCGTTATAAACTACATTGTACGCACCAATACGTTGAGTGATGCCACCAGCTTCACCGGCAGCGACATTAGCCTTACGGAAGAAGTCGAGTAAGGTGGTTTTACCATGGTCGACGTGACCAAGCACACAAACGACGGGAGGCCGGGGCTTTTGTAACTCAGGCGCATCTTGGTCGATTTTAACTTCAACCTTCTTCGCGGGCTGCACGCCTTCACCGCGGTGACGAATCTCAAGCGTGTAGCCATGACGTTCCGCAACCTTGATGGCATCGACTTCATCAATCACGGCGTTGACCGCCACAACTTTACCCAGCGCCATCAAATCGCCCACCACTTGGAAGGGCTTAAGATTGAGCGCGATCGCGAAGTCGCGCACCACAATCGGCGGGCGAACCGTCAAAGAACCTTTACTGCCTGGGGCAATCGCCTCAGCCGAACCCGAAGCGCCCGTAGCGGCGGAGGGAATGCGCACAATCGGCGGAGGCGTTGCCGGACGTGCAGGAGGCAGAGGCGGCGCAGAACGTACGGTTAAGGGAGGTAAATCGCCCCGTTGAGGGGTAGCCGGTAAAGGAGGGGAAGCAGGCCGTGAAGCAGGCGCAGCTGGGCGCACCGTGGTCGGGAGCGGCGTCGCACGCAGGCTTGGGCCAGCAGAGGGAGTGGGCGTCGGACGGCTACTCGGCGTCACGGGAACCGCAGGGGCAGCTGCCGCAGGAGGCACAACTGGACTTACCGGCGCAACCACAGGTGCAGGAGCAGGCGCTTCCGTTGCCACAGGCTTGGGCAACTTAGGCGTAATGAAATCCATCAACTCCTGACGGTAGTGCTTTCCACAAGTTGAAGACGCCGCTGGCTTCTTACCTTCGCTATAAACAAAGTCCTTCCAGGTTGGGTTCGCATCCACGAACTCATCCACCCAGGCCAAGAGCTGCTTGACCTCAACTCCAAGTTCCTTGGCCACATCGCTGAAGCGTTGGGTCGGGGTCGACTTTTTTGCGGGAGTTGGCTTCTTCTTCTTTTCAGTCATGTAAAAACGTACGGCGAGATCAGTAGGTCAAAAAAACCAGACGGGTCGGGGTGGAAGGAGGATTTAATATGCGAGTAACGGCGACTTGAGAGAGATTTAGTAAAAAATCTCGACCCACAAGGGTTAGCCCTTGGCCTTAAGAGCAGCGGCAAGAACGGCGGTGGCTTCTTCAGGAGAGAAACCTGCACCTGCAAGGTCCTCTGCCTCGAGGCCTTCAAAGCCTGCGAGTTCCGTAACGCCCATACCGGCTAAGCGACCAGCCCATTCGGTCGAGATACCCAGACGCTCGGCCAAGGCGAGGGCTTTGCCCCCAGCTTGGGCTTCGACGGATTCAGCGGAGCTCGTGAGCTTAGCAATATCGAGACGCCAGCCCATGAGCTTGGACGTCAAACGGGCATTGCGGCCGCCCTTACCGATGGCGATGCGCATGTCATCTTCTGCCACTTCAAAGTAGATTTGGCGGTTACGCTCATCGACGTGCACATTGCGTGGTTTAGCAGGCTTAATGGCTTCTTCGAGCAACTTGAGTGGCTCAGGCATCCAGCGGATAATATCCACCTTCTCATTATTAAGCTCTTTAACCAAGTTACGCACGCGGGAGCCACGGGCTCCGACACAAGCACCAACGGGGTCGACCTTAGGATCGCGGGAATCAACCGCGAGCTTAGTACGATAGCCAGGGTCACGTGCCATAGCGGCTACAAAGACCGTACCGTCGGCAATTTCCGCGACTTCAAGTTGCAGTAAGCGCGTGACGAAGGCTGGATTAGCGCGAGAAAGAATAAACTCAGGACCACGCTGGGTCACATCGATTTTCAGGAGGAGCGCGCGAATACGGTCACCGGTGCGGAAGTCTTCCCCAGGACTACGCTCGCGATAGGGCAAAATCGCTTCAGCGGAGCTGAGTTCGACAATCACATTACCCCGCTCCACGCGGCGCACCGTACCCGTGACGATGTCGCCTTCTTTATCCTTATACTCCTGATAAACATTTTCTTTCTCAATGGCGCGGAAGCGCTGATTGATCAGCTGTTGGGTCGACTTAGCTGCAATCCGACCTAATTCAGCTACCGCGATCGGCTTGCGTACGATTGAGCCGACCTTGGCGTCGCGGTCATATTTAAGGGCTTCGGAGGGATTAATCTCGCGCTTCTCATCAGAAACCGAGTCGGTGACCTGGAAAAGGACCCAAGCGTCGAGCTTACCCGTATCAGGGTCAGCGAGAACTTCGACTTCATGCCCTTGCATGACGGATTTCTCGACCGACGACTTAATGGCCTCAACGATGAGGGCACAAGCGTCGGGCTTGGTGATTTGCTTCTCTTTTTCGAGATACTGCAGGAACTGTTTGATGTCTTGGCTCATGACGAGGACAGGGGGTTGGGATGGAAAAAAGGGGAGGACAAAAAAGGCGGGTCCACCGGGACCCACCTTAGTTAAAAGGTGACTAAAGGCTTTATCCTATTCCCCCCTGCCCATGTCAAGGCTCGAGGGCGCCCCTTTTACTCAATTAAGCCTACCTCCGCCGCTGAAACGTGGTTCCGCTCCAGGGCTCGCAAGCCGGTGAAGCGAAAATAGCGTAGGGACGCCGGGGTTGCAAAGGTAACCGCCTGCTCCTGGGGGTTAGCCCTTAAATTACCAAACTCGCCCTCGGCCAGAAGGGTCCAAGCCTTGCCGTCGAGACTACCCTCAAAGCGATAACGATCCGTTAAACCATGGCGGGTATCATCCTGCCGTGGTACATAGAAGAAGCCTTTGGCTTTTCGCTCCTTACCCGTGTCGACAGTGAACGACTGCGGAGGTGCGAGTTCGCCCGACATAGGATGCGTATGCCAAAAGGTGGATACATCGCCATCAATGGCTTTGTCAGCCTTGGCACCTTTACCGTCATTACTCGAAGCGACTATGCTCCAACCCACAGGCTTGCGACGGACCATACCCGCATTAGGACCGCGTACGCCTTCTGGTTCTTTGAAGAGCGAAAACTCACTCAAACAAGGCACCGCAAGGGACGCCGTAACGCGAAGACGGAAGCGCTCGGCGGTGACCGCGGGAAAACGCAGGAGGCGTTGATTGCCGACCGTGGTCGCTTGGGCAATTTCTTGCCATTCGTTATTAACCCAAGCGTCGAGCGAGAACGCTTCCACGCGCTGACCGAGCGGGGTGTATTCGCGCAGACGCAGCACATCTACAGTCGCAGGCTGAGGCAGCGTGATCTCAGCTACGGGCGTGCGATTACCGTCTTCACCGCACCAATAAGTATCGCGCTTACCATCAAGCAGGGTCTGGGCATTAAAGCGTGCGGCTCCTCCGCGTACGTGTTGCGAAACGGCGCGTGCACCCTTGGTAAAGTCGACTTTGAAAAGCGCATCGAGGTGGGCGCGGAGGGCGCGCAACGAGGCAATGTCGCGTTCATGCCAGCGACCCTCGGGAGTAGGCGGAACATTGAGATTCAGGGCCTGCCCCCGCCCTACCGAAGCGAAATAAATTTCGGCTAAAGCGCGGACATCTTTTACGCGATTATCTTCATGGGCATGATAAAACCAGCCGGGGCGGATAGAAACATCGCACTCCGCAGGTCGCCACACCTTACCCTTGGGTGAACCCACGTTAAGTTCTTGAGGGTTTTCATTGCCACCAACAATCCCACCCCCGTTGTCGACCGCCCAACAAGTCTCAGCGGCGATGCCCTTTTCATTACCAACCCAACGCACATCAGGACCACCGAAAACATTGGCCATGGGTTGGTGCTTGCGAATGCGCTGCATGATTTCACCCCACGGATAATAGTCCTTGGGAATCTGACGACGCTCGCGAGCCCCTCCGTAGTAACCATCGCCACCATTGGCACCGTCGAACCACATCATGAACAAGTCACCATAACGGGTGAGGACTTCTTCAACTTGATTTATAAACACCTGCTTGTAGGCCTCACGTCCATACTCAGGGAAATTACGATCCCAGGGGGATACATAGATGCCGAGCTTGAGACCATGCCGACGGCAGGCTTCTGCCATCTCACCTACGATGTCCCCTTTGCCTCCCTTATAAGGCGCCTTACGAATGTTATGGGGCGTGGTGTCGGTTGGCCAAAGGCAGAAACCATCATGGTGCTTAGCCACCACGACCAGCCCGCCCATACCGGCAGCTTTGGCTTCACGAGCAATACCGTCGGCATCAAAACGCTCTAAGGCGAGCAGCGAGGGCGATTCATCACCATAACCCCACTCCTTGCCCGTGTAGGTGTTGAGCCCGTAGTGAACGAAGCCGTAATACTCGATATCCATCCAAGCCAATTGGCGCGGGCTAGGCGTAGGACCAAAGGGCTTGGGCGGCTCGACTGCAGGAAGTAGCGCGAAGAGGCAAACGAGGGCAGCAAGTAAAGGCGAAGGGCGCATGGGGTTGATAAGAATGACAATAAAGTCCTAGCGAGGTTCCGCTTGCACTCAAGCCCGAGACGATGAGCCTTAACGCATGAGTAGTGAAAAAGTGATTTTTACCATGTCGGGCGTAACCAAGTCGCACGAACGTAAGCCGATACTCAAAGATATTTCTTTGTCCTTTTATCATGGGGCCAAGATCGGCCTGCTCGGTCTTAATGGCTCAGGGAAATCGACCTTAATGCGGATGATTGCAGGAACCGATACCGAGTTTGACGGCGAAATTGCCCGCGTGCCTGGCTATTCCATCGGGCACCTCACCCAAGAGCCCGATCTCGATGCAACTAAAACTGTCTACGAAGTTGTAGCAGAAGCCGCTACCGAACTCCGTGCCCTGCTCGAGGAATATGACACGAGTTTTATAGCGGTGAGCGAAACCGAAGACCCTAAAGAACAAGCGCGCATTCTCGAACGCCAAGCTGAGCTGCAACAAATCATCGATGCAAAAGGCGGGTGGGATCTCGATGCTCGTCTTGAGATGGCGCTTGAGTCCCTACGTTGTCCGGCGGGCGACGCACCCGTGGCTGGTCTATCAGGGGGCGAGCGTCGCCGCGTGGCTTTAGCCCGCCTGCTTTTACTTGAGCCGGATATTTTACTACTCGATGAACCGACCAATCACCTAGACGCCGATACTGTGCAGTGGCTGGAACAACACTTAGCACGCTACAAAGGCACGGTTATCGCGGTCACCCACGACCGTTACTTTTTAGATAATGTTGCAGGGTGGATTTTAGAACTCGATCGCGGTCGCGGTATTCCTTGGAAAGGAAATTACTCCTCGTGGCTGATGCAAAAGCAGGCCCGGATGGAAATGGAATCCAAACAGTCCGACGCCCGTACCCGCGCCCTAGCCCGCGAAGGGCAATGGGCGGCACAATCGCCCAAGGCCCGAATGGCTAAGAACAAGGCCCGGATTGCCGCTTATGAGCGCCTGCTCGATGTCGATCAACAAGAACGTGAGCGCACGGCAGAGATTTGGATTCCCCCCGGTCCGCGTTTGGGTGGGGCGGTGATTGAGGCGCGGGGGCTGATGAAGGCTTATGGCGACCGGGTCTTGATGGAGGGCGTTTCATTTTCATTACCTGCAGGCGGTATCGTGGGTATTATTGGGCCTAACGGTGCAGGAAAAACCACCCTGTTCAGAATGATTACCGGGCAAGAAAAACCAGATGCCGGGGAACTTAGACTCGGCGATACAGTTAAGTTAGCTTACGTTGATCAATCGCGCGATAGCCTGCCTTCGGATAGTCCCGTATGGTCCGCTATATCCGACGGTGAAGAAGTAGTGCACCTCGGCAAGGTCACGACCAATGCCCGTTCCTATGCAGCACGCTTTGGTTTTGTCGGTGACATCCAACAACGCAAGGTAGGGCTTATGTCGGGTGGTGAACGTAACCGCGTCCACTTAGCCCGCATGATTAAAGCCGGTGCCAACACCTTGCTACTCGACGAACCTACCAACGACTTGGATGTAAATACCATTCGCGCTCTCGAAGATGCTTTAGAAAATTTTGCGGGGTGTGCCGTAGTGATTACGCACGACCGGTGGTTCCTCGACCGCGTCGCCACCCACATCCTGGCCTTCGAGGGCGACAGTAAAGTGGTCTGGCACGAGGGCAACTTTGCCTCCTACCAAGAAGACCGACGCAAGCGTCTAGGCGAAGCCGCCGATAACCCGCGCCGACCTAAGTATCGCCGACTGACGCGCTAGCTTCAGCCCAGCAACTTAGGGTCGATGGCGTGATTGCCGTGCACGGCTTTAACGTCATCGAGCGCTTCGAGGGCATCGATTAGTTCTAATAGCTTTTTGGCCGCGTCAGCCTCAGTGACAGGTACGAGTAAATTGGGTACATAAGCCAATTCACTGGACGCCGGCTTAAGACCTTTATCTTCCAGCGCCTTAGCTAAAGCGTAGTACTCAGAGACTGGGCACAGCACTTCGTAATGGTCGCCGTGGTTAATGACATCCTCAGCCCCAGCAGCGAGGGCCAGCTCCATGAGAGCATCTTCACCGATGGCAGTAGACGCGATAAGGACTTGCCCCTTGCGCTGAAAACCGTGGGTGACGGCGCCCGCTTGCGCCATATTACCGCCGTGATCGCTAAAGGTGTGACGAACCTCACCCGCAGCTCGGTTTTTGTTATCAGTCGTGACTTCCACCACGAGCCCTACCCCGCCTGGGGCATAGCCTTCATAGGCAAACTCCTCATAGATGGCGCCCGGTAACTCGCCCGTGCCTTTTTGCACCGCACGTTTGATATTATCTGTCGGCATATTAGCCGCTCGGGCTTTATCAAGTACGGTACGTAAGCGTGCATTGCTCTCAGGGGCACCCCCACCCGCTTTGGCCGCTAAAGTAATTTCCTTGGAAAGTACCGAGAACACTTTTCCACGGCGGGCATCAATGACCGCTTTGTGTCGTTTGGTGGTGTGCCACTTACTATGGCCGCTCATGGGTGAAAAGGGTTAGGCTTTAGCAGGTGCCTCGTAACGTTTAAGTAACCAAGTTTGGCCAATCTGTAAAATGTTTTGGAAGGTCCAATACAAGGTCAAGGCGGCGGGCATGGTGTAACAAATAACGGGGAAGAGCAGCATCATCACGGTCATAACCGTCTTCATGGTTTCATCCTGATTAGGCATAGGAGTCATCCGCATGGAATACCACATGGTGGCACCCATTAATACCGGAAGCGGGTTAATCGGGAACCCAGCCACTAAGGCAACCGTGTCGGCTCGAGCCAAATCCCTAATCCATAAGAAAGACTCGAGGCGCATCTCGGGTGCGGTCTGGAAGGCAGAATAGAGGCCAAAGAAAATGGGGATTTGAATTAAAATTGGCAGACACCCCGCGAGTGGGTTGATGCCATTTTCTTGATAGAGCTTCATCAACTCCTTCTGCATTTTCTCGGGGTTATTCTTATGCTTTTCACGCAAGGCCTGCATGGGCTTAGCAAACTCTGCCATCTTTTTTCCGGCGCGTAGTTGGGCCGAGGTTAAAGGCCAGGTTGCCAGCTTGATGATAAGGGTGAGAATAAGAATCGACCAACCCCAGGAAAGCGGACCCATCAGCGAGATCAACCAATGCACGCCACCGAGGAACGAAAGTAAGAGCTTGGCCATCCACGCGATACCAATGAAGCCAAAGAGTTTTACGAATTGCAGCGTGTCGACTTGGTCTTCTGGGAGTGCAGCAAGGCGGGCGTAGTGTTTAGGCCCTACATAAAAAGTACCGGCAACCGTGCGTGAACCATCGGGAGCAACCGAGCCTTCCCAAGAAGCGAGGGCGCGAACCGTGCGTGAACCCTCAGGTAATACGGCAGGCAAAGCCATAACTTCCGAGCGCGCCCCGCGGTGAGCAGGGTCCGGACAAACGGAAGCAACGAAATATTGATTCGCAGCCGCAGCCCAGCGATGCACGCCACCCCCCGCCGCCACAAACGGGTACTCCACCGAAGCTTGGTGGGCAAAAAACCCTAAGAAGCCCGCACTGTCGGTAAACTCAGAGAGGCTGACGTGTTGGGTATCCTCAACATCCGAAACAATAACGGACTGGAATAAGTTGGTCGTGTCAGCAACTTCTGCCTTCCAGCTACCGGTCGAAAGCCAGAACTTGGGAGCGGCGCGGCCAGCAGGCGGCGTTAGCGTTACGGAAAATTCAATACCATGAGGATCCGCAGCTCCTTTAGCAGCCGCATCGGTACGTAAACGATAGGCGCGCGTTACGGTCGTGCCATCGGGCAACTTACCCGTAAAGCGCGTCCAACCATCCGTCGCTGTTACTGCAACTAAAGCGAGCCGCACCGCTACAGGTTTAGCGGTGGCGGGGTCGGGAATATAAATTTCTAAGGCGGCATCAGCAGCTCCCTTATTAAATTCAAGCAACGCCGCATCACCTTGTTGGGCCGCATGCTCAAGCAAGGAGGCGTCTAAAATACTTCCCCCATGCGAGGTGAGTCGCACCGCGAGCACGGGGTTCTTAAGTTGCTTAATGACTTCGGGCTGGAAGGCATCATCAGCTAAAACCGCCGCAGCCACCGGTGCAGGGCGATTAACCGCGGGAGCCGCGGGAGCGGGGGCTGCGACAGCGGTTGCCGCTGGCGCACCCGCCTGAAGGGCCGCAGTCTGATTTTGTACGGCGCGGGCAGCGTTCCAATAGAAGGCGGCGAAAGCCCCTGCGAGGCAGAGGGAGCCAAGAGCCAAGTGTTTGCGGTCCATGAGAACCCTAGGGGATAAGGTCCCGCCCCCTACGGGGTCAAGGGTGGGCCGCAATTAACTACCCGGCTTAGTAACCGGTAAAGCCGCCAAGTCAGGGGGCAACTGGTCCGCTGGGTAGGTCGGGAAGCTTAATTCTAATAAAGGGATGAAGGGGACAGTAAACTGGGTGCTGCCACCGGAGCGGTCCACCAGGGAGGCAATCGCCACTGGGGTAGCCCCTGCGGCTACTAAAAGATCGAGACACTCTTGAGCTCGGCCCCCACGCGTCACCACGTCCTCCGCGACAAGCACGCGCTCGCCCGATCTGAAGGTAAAGCCGCGTCGCAATACCAAGCGGTCGTTTTCTTTCTCGGCAAAAACAAAGCGGGCCCCGAGCTGGCGGGCAAGTTCTTGGCCGACCACCAAGCCTCCCATGGCAGGGGCTAATACGGTGTCACAAGCGAAAGCTGCAAGACGGGGGCGCAGGAGTTCGACAAGACGCGTCACCTTATCCATGCGCTGACAAACTTTAGCACATTGAAAGAAGTGCCCGCTGTGGAGTCCTGAACGCAGCAAGAAATGTCCGGTCAGTAAGGCTTCCGATTCGCGGAAAATACGCAGGACTTCGTCATCCGTTGGCTGAGGCATAAAGTATGGGTAAGTGAGAAGCGAAAAGAGGAAAGCAGGAAAGCTACCCTAGTCCTAAGCTACACACGCTGGCGATTCTTAAGCCAAGAGAATACTAAGGAAACCCAACCAAGGGCACTTACGGAAGGGAACTTGCCCACAGACTTGAGGTAGAATAACTATCCTTATGGTTCGTCTCCTTGCCCTCTTCTTGGTACCGCTTGCGACGTGGGCTCAAGCCCAACCCAATATTGTCGTGATTTTGGCCGATGACCTAGGACCAGCTGAGATTGGTGCGTTCGGACAAAAAATTATTCCTACGCCGCGACTCGATCGCATGGCGGCAGAGGGCCTTTGCTTCGACCGCGCTTACGCCGGCTCCGCGGTCTGTGCCCCTTCGCGTACTGCCCTACTCACCGGACTTCACACCGGGCGCGGACCGATTCGTGCCAACAAGGAGTATCCCACCGGACAGCATCCCTTACCTCGCACTATTCCCACCCTAGCAAAATCCTTAAAGGCCGCTGGCTATGCCACCGGCTGCTTCGGCAAATGGGGTATGGGTTATCCGGGTTCAGGCTCGGAAGCACTCGACCAAGGCTTTGACCGTTTCTTTGGCTACAATCACCAAGTGCACGCGCATGAGTATTTCCCCAAGGCGCTCGACGAAGGCAGAGGGCAACTGAATGTCCCACTCCAGAAAGGCGAGTACGCCCACGGACGGATTATGGACGAAGCCTTCACCTGGACACGCCAGCAGGCTAAATCAAAAAAACCCTTCTTCCTCTTTCTACCGGTAACCTTGCCCCACGGCAAACTGCAGGCCACCGAGGAAATGTTAGCGCCCTTTAAAGACGCTTTTAGCGATCACCCCAATCCCAAGGCAGCAAGGCTTCATACCGCGATGGTGCATCGACTCGATGCCGACGTGGGGCGCCTCTTAGATTTACTCACGGAGTTAAAAATTGAGCGTAACACCTTAGTAATTTTTCTTTCCGACAACGGTTGCGAAACCGCTTATGGCATTGAACCTGGCTATTTCCGTAGCCGGGGTGGACTCAAAGGCGATAAACGCTCCCCGCATGAAGGCGGTTTTCGTACTGCGCAAATTGCCTGGTGGCCTGGGACCGTCACCGCAGGTAAGCGTACCGATCACCTTACCGCTGCTTGGGATATTTTTCCCACCGCTTGCGAAGTTGCAGGTACCGTTATCCCGTCCGGGCTTTCAGGAATAAGTTTCGCACCCTTGTTAACCGGCAAGGGACCGCAAGCTGCCCATGCTTTAGTATTTTTTGAATTTCATGAGGGTCAGACTTGGCAAGCCGTGGTCTGGGCTGACCGCACCAAGGCGATTCGACGCCAAATCCTTTCGGACCAACCCACCGCCATTGAAATTTACGATTTGGCGAGCGATCCTGCAGAGCAGAAAAATCTCGCAAGTAGTCGTCCTGACCTCGTGCAACAAGCAACGCTTGCCTTTAAGTCCGAACACACGCCCAACCCAGACTTCCCTCTACCCGGCGAACCAGGATTTGTTGCTAAACCGAAGCGGGCGACGAAACCTCGTTAATAGCCATGGAGGCCGAGCGTGCAAAAGATTGGATCAAGGTAGCGTTGGTTGCCGGAGTCAGCCTGCCCTTCTTCTTACTCCTGCTCGTCCATAAACCTCAACCAGCCAAAGCGGAGCGCGTCTGGATTCCCGCTGGCAGTTATACTCGGGGAGATAATGAACAACACCGCGAAGAAAGGCCCCGTCACACCGTAACCATTAAAGGTTTTTGGCTGGGTAAAACCGAAGTGACGAATCGGGACTTTGCTGAATTTGTGAAAGCTACCGGCTATATCACCGAAGCGGAAAAAGACTTAGATGCGCGCAACTTCCCCAATGCCCAACCGAAAGATTTAAAAGCGGGCGGTATGGTATTTACCAAGCAACCCGGTCTTGAGGCGACCCTTTGTGGCGTAGGCGAAACGCCCTGGTGGGTATTTACCCCGGGCGCCAATTGGCAACACCCCGAAGGACCAAACTCCTCTCTATCCGGCCGGATGGATCACCCCGTGGTGCAAGTGAGTTACCGAGATGCGCTGCAGTATTGTAAATGGGTGGGCGGTCGCTTGCCGACCGAGGCCGAATGGGAACGCGCGGCGCGTGGCGGTCTAGAAGGAAAAACCTTTGTCTGGGGTGATGAGGAACGACCCAAGGGCAAGTTTATGGCCAACCACTGGCAGGGTGAATTCCCTGGGCACGACACGGGCGAGGATGGCTTTACGCAGACCTCCCCGGTCGGGAGTTTTCCCGCCAATGGTTTCAATCTCTACGATATGGCAGGTAACGTTTGGGAGTTTACCGCCGACTGGTATGACCCTGAGCTCTATCAAGCAGCCGCTACGGCCGAGGCCCTGCCGCCGCTGCAAGGTTATGATCCAGCTGGGACGGGTTACGGCCAGCGTGCCCTGCGCGGCGGCTCTTGGCTTTGTGACCAAGCCTATTGCTTTCGCTTCCGTCCTTCAGCCCGCCATGGGGTGGATGAACTTACCGCCACGAACCATACGGGGTTTCGGGTAGCCTGGGACGACCCTGCACCCGAAGTAATGCAGAAGTAAGCTGCGTTTAAGCATCGGGAAACACGCCCTTCGATTTCGTTCTTCGTAATTAGCTCCTGACACCTAGGCTGACGACCCTCTCCTTCACGTGTCTTCTACTCCTTACGACGTTGCCATTATTGGCGCCGGCATGTCTGGCCTAGCGGCGGCCGTGCGTCTGGGTATGTTTGGCAAGCGCGTGGTGCTCTTGGAGCGACACAATGCGCCTGGAGGGCTTAACTCGTTTTACGCTAAAGCCGGACGTAAGTATGACGTCGGACTCCATGCCATGACCAACTGGGTGCCCGAGGGCGCCAAGGGTACGCCGCTTACCAAACTGTTGCGGCAACTCCGCATTCGACGCGAAGAACTCGATCTCGCGCCGCAGTTAGGCTCGCGTATCGCCATGGCAGGTAAATCCCTGCGCATGACTAATGACTTTGCTGTGCTCGAGGCTGAGGTAGCGCGCGAATTTCCTCACCACATCGATGCGTTTCGTCGCGTCGACGCCGAACTTCGCGCGGCCGATGAAGCCGCCCTCGATGCCCGTAACGGCTCAGCTCGGGCATGGCTAGCAGAACGGATTCAGCATCCCCTGCTGGAAGACATGTTGCTTTTACCCACCTGCTTTTATGGAAGTGCGCAGGAGGACGATATTGATTTAGCGCAATTCGCAATTTTATGGCGGGCGCTCTATCGCGAAGGTTTTGGTCGGCCCTATGAAGGGGTACGACAAGTCTTACGTCTGCTAACAGAAAAACTTCGTGCCCTCGGCGTAGAACGACGAATGAAGTGCGGTGTACGCCGGATTCATACTCACGCCGGTAAGGCCACGGAATTAGAACTCGATGACGGCAGCAGCGTGCTTGCCCACCAAGTCCTTTCCTGTGCGGGTCTACCCGAAACCTTAAGGCTCTGCGAGGATCAACCCGCGGATGCGGGGGCAGCAACGGTTGGTCGGCTTGCTTACGCCGAGACTATCGCCACCTACCAAGCTCCCGCTTTCCAAACTTTTGGTTGGAACGACACCATCATCTTTTTCTGCAATGACGAGCGCTTTAAGTACCGCGCTCCCGAGGGACTAATCGACGCCAACTCTGGCGTTATCTGTATTCCCAATAATTATGACTACGGGTCAGAGCGTACGCTCAGCGAGGGCTGGCTACGCGTCACCGCTTTAGCCAGCCACCCAGCTTGGCGACAACTCGATACCCCGGATTATCAAGCCGCCAAGGCAGCAGGGCTCACGCAACTCAATCGTGCCGCACGCGCCCACCTACCTGCAGTGACGGACGCGGTTCACGACGCCGCACTCGTGGCCACTGATATGTTTACCCCGCTCACCGTGCAGCGCTTTACCGGACGGCTCAACGGCGCTATTTATGGAGCGACAGAAAAGCGGCGCGATGGTCGGACGCACTTAGACAATCTCTTCATCATCGGCACCGACCAAGGCTTCCTCGGTATCACCGGGGCTTTGCTCTCTGGCATTTCGATGGCGAATTTGCACTGCCTGCGCGAGGCCACCAGCTAAGTTGCGCTAGCCCCAAGGGCTTTCTGGGGTTTATGACACACCCCGACCTTGCACGACTTGACGGGCATGGTACTGTATAAGCGTTCTTTAAGTCAGAATGCATCACGAGCACGAAGCGATTTAACCCGCAAGTGCACCAACCGAGCCCAGGAGGGCCACGGTGGTTTCCGAAGCCGCAAGGCATCGAGATGAGGATCCCCACGGATCACAACCTACTCCCGGCGACTTGGCCGTGATGCGCGAAGAACCCCTTCCCTCCCGCCATGATCCAACCCAACCTACCCGCCGAAGTCACCCTCTCTGTGCGAATTACCCCGCACGAGAATCATCACCTATGGAATAACAATGGGACGTGGTGGTTGCACTACACTGTGCACCTGCCCGATTACACCCATGCCCGCATTCGCCGCTCGCTCAAAACCCGCGACGTACAAGAGGCACGGCTACGCCGCGATCACTACCTAAGCCAGTTCCCGCATCGTAATTAAGGAACTCGGGCGCCCTGGGCGCTGTCCAACCCAGGTGCGCCCACAACTTTTATCCGCTCTCGTGCTGGCGCTGATTCTTATCCTGACCGCCGCGCTCGCTCCCGGAAAGCCACCCCACATCCTTGTCATCCTAACCGATGACTTAGGATGGAATGATACCTCGGTTGATTTGGGACTACCCAAAGATCCCCAATACAATCGGCATTACCGCACGCCCGCCCTCGAACGCCTCGCCCGCGAAGGCGTCCGCTTTTCGCAAGCCTATGCCACACCCGTCTGCACCCCCAGCCGTGTCAGCTTGATGACGGGGCTTTCGGTGGCCCGTCATGGAGTTAGTAATTGGACACAACGACCCGGCAAAGATCTCGGGATTAAAACCGCTGAACTTATCTTACCGAGTTGGAACTGTGACGGTCTCCAACCCTTGCAATCGGGAACAACCCACGGCTTTGAAACCGCCGAAACCCTCCCTGCCCTACTGCGCCTAGCGGGCTATCGCACCGCCCATTTTGGCAAAGCGCATTTCGGTGCCGCTGGCACCCCGGGCGCAGATCCCCTCAACTTAGGCTTTGAGCGTAATGTCGGCGGAGGTGCTGCCGGTCAGCCAGGGAGTTTTTTAGGGACAAAAAACTTCAGTGCAGGAACAGGAAAAGAGTTTTGGGACGTGCCCCATCTCGACGCCTATAAAGGTAAGTCGCTCACCGTCACCCAAGCCCTGACCGACGAAGCACTATTAGAAATCCAACGCGCTAAGGTCACAGGTCAGCCGTTCTTTATCCATCTATCCCACTTCGGCGTCCACACCCCAATCGAAGCCGCGGAAAAATTTTCTGCAGATTATACGGCGGCGAATTTAAAACCAAGAGAACGGGCCTACGCCACTATGGTTGCCGATGTCGATGCGAGCGTCGGACGAATCCTCGACGCCTTGGATCAACTCGAACTCACCGAGCAGACCTTAATCGTTTTTATTTCCGACAATGGCGGCTACGCCCAGCGCTTAGGAGCTTTTGCCCCGCACAATGCTCCACTTCGTAGCGGTAAAGGCTCGGCCTACGAAGGCGGTCTCCGCGTACCCTGCATCGTGCGTTGGCCCGGCCAAGCCCAGCCTGGCCTACTCAGCCACCAACCTGTTTCAGTCATCGACCTCCTCCCAACCTTAGTCGCCGCTGCCAAAGGTAGAGTACCCCAGGGACTAGACGGCATCAATTGGGCACCGGCGCTTCAAGGCCAGGCGCTGCCGGCCCGGGATCTGCTGTGGTATTACCCGCACGTCTGGGGAGGAACCGGGCCTGGCATTGAGCCCTTTGCTGCTCTGCGTCGGGGCCCGCTTAAACTCATTACCTTTTTTACCAACGACCGTAACGAACTCTACGACCTAGAAGCAGACCCGGGCGAAACGCGCGACTTAGCGGCTACGAAAAAAGACGAGGTCGCACGCTTACGCGGCGACCTCTTAAGCACGCTTAAGGCTAGCGGTCGCGAACTGCCGCGAGCTAGCCGTTAAGACTTACGCTTCGGTTTCAGCTTCTCCAGCCACGCCACGATGACGGCGGACTTTATCAAGCCGGTGACGGCGGCGCAGCGAGCGGTCGAGCTTATCGATGAGCAAATCAATCGACTTATAGAGATCCTCCGAGGCGACGCGTAGGACGATATCAGGACCCGCCACTTCAATGCGCGCTTGGGCCGCATATTCCGTAGCGTGATCGCGCACGCGGTCGTGGATTAATTCAAAAGCAACCCGAAGGATGCGTGGATTGTGCCGGAACAAACGTTCGGCCTTGGCCGTGACGTAGGACTTAAGAGACTCGGTAAGGTCCATATGGACTCCCGAGACGACGACAGACGCGTTGCTCATGGTGGGTTTTGTGTTTTGGTTAGTGCCTATGGACACGCGCCCTCTACCAGCAGCCACCCTCCAATACCTACAATCCTTCGCAGGTATTGTGGTTACTGGGGGTTCTTCCGGCATTGGGCGCGCCCTCCTCAGGCGCATAGAAGAATCTAACCCACGCGCGGTGGTATGCAACGTATCCCGAACCCAACCCGCAGATTGGCCCAGCCTTTCTAACTGGCACCATTTGCAGACCGACCTCGCTGAACCCGCTGCTATCGAGGCGGTTGCCGCTACATTACAAAAACTGATAGGCGGAGAAGGAACCATTCTTCTCGTAAATAATAGTGGCTTTGGTGCCTACGGGCCCTTCCCCGCCCCTGGAATCGCCCACCACTTGCGTATGATAGACGTTAACTCCCGCGCCCCCGTACACCTCACCGCCCTGCTCTGGCCTGAATTACTCAAGCGCGGAGGTCGGGTCGTGAACGTAGCCTCTGTTGCAGGCTATCAACCCGTACCTTTGATGGCAACTTACGCGGCGACCAAAGCTTTCTTACTTAATTGGAGCATCGCCCTCGATGAAGAAGGTAAATCCCACGGCGTACGTTGCACCGCGATTTGCCCGGGCCCAGTTGCCACGCAATTCTTCCGGGCCGCTGGGTTTAGTCAGCCCACGGGTCTACCCGGACAAACCGCTGAGGCTTGTGTTGATGAAATGCTCGAAGCCATGGTCGCAGATGCGCCCGAACGCGTGACGGGTTTAAGCAACCGACTTTTATCCGTATTAGCCGCGCGCTTACCCAAAGCTTGGGCAGCTGCCATCGGACGACACGTCATCGAACGTAAACTGGGGACCTCGGCACGCTAAACCTACTTAGGCACCGGCGAGTAATTCTTTCGCATGCGCGAGCGCTGACTTACTTGTACGGTCACCGAGCATCCGCGCCAATTCAGCTAGACGGGCCTCACGATTGGTATGCACAGGGGCGAGTCGTACGGTGGTAGCCGTATCATCCTGATCTTTAGTTACGACGAGGTGCTGGCGCCCGAGGGCAGCGACCTGGGGTAAGTGGGTGACACAGACCACTTGGTGGCCACCGCCGAGAGCGGCTAATTCACGACCAACTTGCGCACCAACTTCACCGCCGACGTTGGCATCGACTTCGTCAAAGACGAGCACAGGGGTGCGGTCCGACGCGGCCAGCACGGTTTTAAGCGCAAGGAGAACCCGCGCCGCTTCGCCACTCGAAGCAATTTGACTGAGCGGCAGGAGGTCTTGTCCGGCATTCGGACAAAACAAAAAGCGTACCCCGCTATCCCCAAAGGCGGTAAGAGGTGTCTCGATAACTTCAGCCCGGAAGTCCGCTTTACGAAAGCCCAGAGAGCCGAGTAAACGACGCACCGACGTGCTCAATCCGTCGGCCGCTTTTAAGCGGGCGCGACGGAGCCCAGCCGCGAGTCGACGGAGCCCTACTTCGGCTTCATCCGCTGCCGCTTGCAGTTCGGCCAAGCGTGCCTCAGCGCCTTCACTCCCTGCGAGCCGAGCGCTCAAGGCTTCGCGCTTAAGTCGCACCGCTGCGGCCGCTGGGCCGTGACGACGACGTAAATCGAGCCAAGCGTTCATTTTTCGCTCGAGCGCCGCCGGCACACCCCCGCCCGAATGCGAACGCGTTGCCCGTGAGAGATCTGAGCGCAAATCATCAGCTTCGGCAGCCAAGGCTTCGAGCCGAGCTCGTGAGGGCTCAAGCGTAGGGTCGATACGTGACGCTTCGGTCAGTGACTTCAACGCCCGGGCTAGGGTCGAGCCTAGGCCCTGACTCAAGCCACTTTCGGCCTGGGCTAAAAGACCCATTAACTCTTCGGCCCGCGAGGCTACGGTGTGTTCACGCTCAAGTTCAGCTACGCCTTCATCGCTAAGATCGAGGTCAGCAAATTTTTCTAACTGGGAACGAATAAAACTCGCTTCGTCGTCCGACAAACGTTCGGCATTTTTCAAAGCCTCGATCTGACTATAAATACCCCGCCATGCGGCATAAGCTTCGGCATAGACCGCCTGAGCCTGCGCGTGTGGCACCCCAGCATGGGCGTCGAGTAACTCGAGCTGAACGCCGTCGCGGAGCAAACGTTGCGGCTCGCCCGGGCCATGAAAATCAATCCAACGCTCACCGAGTCGCGCCAATTGGGATAAAGTAGCGGCCGCTCCATTGACGGTGATACGTCCTGCCCCCGCAGCTGAAACCGTCCGCCGCAATACCAGCAGGTGATCTTCACAAGCAGGTAAATCCATCTCGACTAATAAGGCGTCGAGCGCGGTATCGTTGAGCTCAAGCTCCGCTTCCACGACCGCAGCCTCGGTGCCTTTACGCACCACCGTCTTGGGGGCACGGTTGCCCGCTAACAAGGAAAGGGCGCCGAGTAAGACCGATTTACCTGCACCGGTTTCACCTGTAACTACAGTAAACCCAGGGCCCAGCTCGAGTTCCGCTCGATCCATCAAGGCGAGGTCACGAATAACTAAACGGCGAATCATGGAGCTAAGGGGGCGCGTTGCCCATAAAGCGCGGAACCGACGCGAAGGCAGGTTGAGCCTGCGGCAACCGCGGGCTCAAGGTCACCACTCATGCCCATGGAGAGTTCAGGTAAGGCAACACCACGCGAAGCTGCTAAAGTATCACGACACACACGCAAAGCATCAAAGGCGCGGCGTGCGACCTCAGGATCGTCGCTATAAGGAGCCACCGCCATCAAACCCTGCACCCAAAGTCCAGCTTGACCCAAAGCTGTATCGAGTAAGGCGGGAGCCTGGTCGAGATCGCAACCAAACTTCGCGGGGTCGTTACCCGAATTGATTTGTAAGAGTACGGGCAAACGTTTGCCGGCTTCGGTCGCCAAGCGCCCGAGGCGAAGCGCAAGGTCAGGCGTATCCACCGACTGAATACGGTCAAAAGTGGCTACCGCGAGTTTGGCTTTGTTGGACTGTAGGTGACCAATCAATTCCCAAGCTAGACCCGCCGGGGCTTCGAGGCGCTTAGCGGCTGCATCTTGTACCCGATTTTCACCCACAGCCTTGAGCCCGAGGCGATGGGCATACTCAGCAGCAGCAACTGGGTGGGTTTTGGTCACGGGCAGAAGCTGGACCGTGGCAGGATCACGACCGCAGACCTGGCAAGCGGCTCGGATACGAGCGAGGACGGCTTGGGCTCGCTGCTCGAACTCGTGATAGGTGACCATCTGTTTACTATCAAGCCTTTCTTGGCCAGCCTGTCAAATGCGGGATTCACCTAGACCATTAGCGGGTCTTACTTGCAGGCTCTAAACCTATTAGGTAAAGTTATCCCAGTATGCATATCGAAAACTTTAAAATCTTTTGCGATTTAGTCGATAACCGCAGCTTTTCTAAGGCCGCTCGTCTCAACAACATTACTCAATCGGCGGTTAGTCAACAGCTCCGCGCCATGGAACGGCATTTCAATGTGCTGATTGTCGATCGTGGCCAAAAACAATTCTCTCTCACCCGCGAAGGGCAGCGCTTGCATGAGACCGCTCGCGAAATTTTAGCGCACTATGAAAGCGCCCGCGGCGAGCTCCAAGAAATGCGCAAAGTTGTCAGTGGTACGATTCATGTTTCCACCATCGTATCGATTGGGCTGCATGAATTACCTCCTTATCAAAAGCGTTTCATGCAGGAATACCCGCATGTTAATGTGCGAGTGGAATACCGGCGTTCGAATTTAGTCTATGAAGACGTCTTAACCAACGCCGTCGATATTGGCCTCGTCGCCTACCCCCAACGTCATCGTCAGTTAGAGATTATTAATTTTATGGAAGATCAGTTGGTGCCGATTTGCTCTCCAAAACACCCGCTGGCGAAAATTAAAGAAATTGGTTTAGCCGATCTTCAAGGCTGTAACTTTATTGGTTTCGACCAAGACATTCCAACGCGTAAAGCCCTCGATACCTTCTTCCGTGAGCAGCGCATTGAACTCGAGCCCACCATGGAATTCGACAATGTTGAAACCATTAAACGTGCGGTTGAGGTGGATGCCGGGGTAGCCCTCGTACCTGAAGACACCATTCGCCAAGAAATCGAACAGGGCACCTTGGTACGGCTTCATCTCCGCGACCGTAGAATTGCCCGTCCGCTCGCGATTATTCACCGCAAGGGTCGAGTCTTGTCGCCGGCGCTGAAGCGCTTCTTAGCTTTACTGACTTCGGGGCGAGCCCCAGAAACAACTTAAGCAGCGGACAGACGCTTAGCTCGAGCCATAGCTAGAAAAGGGAGGCCGAGCCCGAGCAACAAGGCGGAACCCGTCCAGATTAAGACACTATACAAGGCCGGTGCACCCAAGGCTAGGGCAGCACACGTCCAAGCCATTAAAGCACCCAACAAAGGCTCTGCCCGATAACGTAGGGCGGCAGTGACGAGCGCCTGAACCCCAACCAAACCCGCAATCAAGGCACCCAAAGCCGCACCTCCTAAGAGATCGCGCGCTGCACTCGCATGGGCGGCACCGAGGGCAACCATCAAAAGCCCTAAGGTCAAAGCGGCTGAAACCCGGCGGTTACTAGGAATTTGCGCTAAGTCGGCACGATGCGCGCGGAGGTAGTGAAGACTAGCGAGGGCGGCGAGTCCGAGCGAAGAACTCCAGACCACTAACCAGCCTTCGAGCGGAATTTGCCAACGCTCAATCGCAGCCTGAAGGAAGCAGCACTTGGCTAAAAGCAAACCCCATAAGCCAAGGAGGCGATCAAGGATTTGGGTCTCGCGATGGGCGCGCTCGAGCGCGAGACGTAACTCCGCATCAGCGGCAGCAGGAAGATCGAGGGTGGTCGACATGATTAGGAAGCCCAAAGACCTAAGCGACGAATCGAAGCGACCGTGCGGGCATCAAGTTCCAGCTCCCAACCGGATTCTTGGTTACGAATACGTGTGGCTAAAGTTCGAGGCTGACATTTCAAAGCCTGAGCATCGGCCTCGGGTAAGGCGGCTAATGCCCGGGTGACTCTTAAATGTTCAAGCAAGCAGGCAACTTCAGGTCTCAAACGAAGCGAACCTAGGGTGACGACTTGATGCGAAGGCACATCCTCACCTTCAGGGAAACAAACGCGCCGGGCGACGGGATCCGCATAGAGACGGTTCAATTGCGCGCCCGACATGGGATAAACTAAAACCTTCACGCCCGCTTTGAAAAGTCGGCCCAGCGCCTCAATCAACCCCCCCTCAAGCTTGGAGTAGTTTTCGGTATTCAAAATCTCTACCAGGTTATTAATCCCTGCAACCACCGTGATGGCACCGTTGGTATGGCGCCGGAAATAGGCTGGTAGGCGGTAGTAGCCGCGGTAAGCCGATAAGAGCACGGCTATACCCAGCTCATTAACGAGGCGGATGCGGGCAACGATTTCAGCTTCAGTACCGGGATCATCGCGTACACTTAACTCAAGTAATGGCAGACGATCGCCTGCCCCCAAAGCTTTTTGACCCTGCGCCAGCATGTCGAGATTCACCCGCGAGACCGGACGGAGGGAACCTCGGGCTACCAGAATATCGCGGTGGTGAAAAACTTCTCCTGGGACTTGAGGTTGACCATCGCTGCCAAAAAGCACGGCGTCCGTCAGACCTAGACGCACTAAGCGAACCGCCGCATGCGCATCATCCATGCTGCTCAAAGCGGGTCCTTCAACATGGAACCAATCAATCTCCACCCGGGCAGGACCTACCCCTTCGAGCAAGGAGAGTAAAAATTCATCAGCTGAACCCCGGGCGTGGAGCGCGGCGTGGAGAAGATTAACGCCCACTAAACCTAAAGCATCTTGTTGGCGGGCAGCGGTTCGATCCCAAAGTCGAAGATGTAAATGAACCTCTGAATGCGGCGCGCCAGGTTCGTGCTGAAAGCGAAGACCCATCCAACAATGGCCCTGCCCCTTACCATCACGCGGCGTCGTAGCGACGGTGTCGGCGAGGACAAAAAAGCGGGTGGTTGCACCCCGCTCGGCGGCCAAGCGATCGACTAAGAGCGCATACTCATGGTCGAGCATTTGGCGTAAACGATCCCGTGAAACATAACGCGAGGGATGGCCATAAATCGCGTCACTGATGCGCATGTCGTAAGCCGACATGCTTTTGGCGACCGTGCCCGAGGCCCCGCCGGCTTTAAAGAAGTGACGGACGACTTCCTGCCCTGCTCCGATTTCAGCAAAGGTACCATAGACGGAACCATCTAAGTTGATGGCAAGGGCACGGCGCTCAGCCACCCGTTCATCGGGAGGGGTAGACTCGAGGTTAGGCTCCATACCCCTAACTTGGAGGGGGAACGCCGAGATGCAAACGGGTTTGTCCTTGGGCGGCGCTTATGCAGTATCGACCCCATGAAAGCATTCCTCCAAGGCATCCTCTCGTCCGCCCTAGGCTTTGGCCTAGCCCTCGCTATGGGCTTTGCCGCCCTGCTGGTGCTAGTGATTGCCTTAGGTTCTCAAGGGGAGAAGCCGCTGCGAAATAGTACCTATTTAGTTATCGGCCAAGGCCTAACCCTTACCGATGCCCCCGATGACGGGATGCGCAGCCTAGGCTCCCTGCTTGGCGGTGGCGATGGCGAGACCCTTGATCTTTGGCGAGCCTTAGCCGCCATTGATTTAGCCGCCAAGGATCGTGCCATCTCAGGCATTCTCCTAACCGATGAACTCGGAGCCGGAATCACGTCGCGCACGGAACTACGTGCTGCGCTTAAATCCTTTGCCCAAGAGTCAGGTAAACCTGTGATTGCCTGGACAGAAGGAACCTCACTCGGGAGTTACTACTTAGCCTCAGCCGCGAAGACAATCCTGCTTCACCCCATGGGTGAAGTGAGTTTTGCCGGGCTTGCCTCCTACAATCTTTATCTCGGCAAGACCCTCCAAGACATCGGCATCGGGGTACAAGTTACTCGCGTCGGTCGTTTTAAATCTGCCGTCGAGCCCTTTACCGAAGCGAGCATGAGCGAAGCTTCCCGCACACAGACACAGTCCATGCTCGACGATATTTGGGAACGCATGATCGAAGTTGTAGCCAAGGATCGCAAACTGGCGCCCAATAAACTTCGCGAACTTGCTGGCCAACCCGGCCACTACTCAGCAGCTAATGCCCTGCGTCTAGGACTCGTCGATAAATTGGCGCATCGCGATGAACTCGTTGCTTACCTTTTAGAAAACGGTGCTAAGGCCGATGACACGGGCTCGATACGCCAAGTGGGTTTAGGTACCTATGCTAAACGCGTCAAACTCCCCAAGGGTAAAGATGGCACCCTAGCGATTGTTTATGCCGAAGGTGAAATCGTGGATGGCATGGGAGGGCCAGGTCGCATTGGCGGCGACCAACTCGCGAGCACGCTACGACGCCTGCGCAACGATGACGACGTTAAGGCAGTGGTCTTAAGGATTAATAGCCCTGGAGGTTCCGCCTTTGCCTCTGAGATTATTCACCGCGAACTCGAACTTCTCACCCAGCGGGGCGTTGTCCTAGTAGCATCAATGGGTGATACCGCCGCCTCAGGGGGGTATTACATCGCCGCCCCTGCCCGTACCATTTTAGCCGACCCTATGACCTTAACTGGCTCGATTGGGGTCTTTGGTCTCCACTTTAACTACGGCGGCTTAGCGGGGCGTTTTGGCGTCGGTGTCGACGGAGTTAAAACCGCACCTTACGCCGACCTACTCGAGAATCACCGTCCCGCCACCGAAGCCGAAATGGCCATTGTGCAAACTTCGGTGGACAGCATTTATGAAACCTTCCTCGGGGTGGTAGGGCGCGGTCGCAAACTTTCGCGTGATGCGGCGCATGAAGTCGCTCAAGGTCGAGTTTGGACCGGCTCACAAGCGCGTACCGCCAAACTGGTCGATCGTCTCGGCGGCCTTCGCGATGCCATCAACGTCGCCGCTGAAGCAGCTTCCCTGACCAGCTACACCTTGACCGAGAGCCCGGCTTTGGGTGAGGCACAGACTAATTTGGCTGAACTCCTATTTAGCGACGAAGAGCCTGCTCCAGTCTTTGCTCAAGCCTCGCGCGACCCTGCCCTAGCCTTACTTAAGGCGCAGTGGCGTACCCTCGAGCGCTTACGTGGATTGAATGACCGTCAGGGAATTTATCTATTGGCCCCGGTAGGCGTCACCACGCGCTGAGCTGACTTAGCGGGAATCGTCGCTAGCCGGCGCGCCTCAAGCACACTCGCCTCGAGTTCCTTGACCCGCTGGGCGTCGGATGGGTGCGTCGAAAGAAACTCCGGAGGGCCCCCAGCCTTGGAGGCACTGAAACGGCGCCAAAAATCAACCGCCGCCTTAGGATCATAGCCTGCACGCGTCATATAAACTAAACCCACGCGGTCGGCCTCGTATTCGTGCTTACGACTATAAGGTAAGATAACGCCAAGCGTGGCAGCAGCTCCAAAAGCCGCGAGAATTTCTTGGCGATGCTCGGGGGAATTGCGGGCCGCAACTTGGTCCACCGCCACCGCCCCAAGCATAGCCAAGAGCGAGTGTGAAACACGTTCAGCACCGTGACGGCAGGCAACGTGAGCCACTTCATGACTGATCACGGTAGCAAGGTCACCCTCAGAAGGAAGGAAGGGCAAGATACCGCGATGAATACCAATTTTACCGCCGGGCATGGCAAAGGCGTTGGCGGTAGCATCATCGATTAAGACAATTTCCCAGCGCTCAGGCGGAGGGAGAAAAGGCGCACCGTAAGTTGGGCAACTACGTGCGGCGCGGATAATTTTGTGCGCTACCGCCTGTAAACGCGCGGTAGTCGCTTCGTCCCGCGCACGAGGGAATTTAGCGAAGGCAGCACTCGCTTCCGCGGCCAAATCCTCATCGTCCACTAACAACAACTGACTCCGACCACTTCCCGGCACGGATTCACAACCCGCAAGGAAGCCGATAAGTCCTAAGCCAATCCAGAAGCGAAGCCCACTCATGCCTTGCCCGAGGAATTTTTCTCAGGAGGAACGGTTGGGGCTAGGACCTCAACTGCGGCCTCATCATTCGCACCGTAATACTTCTTATACGACTCGTCGTAACTGTCGGTATAGAAGGTGGCCATGCGGGTAATCATGGAATTGAGTACAGCGCCCACAATCGGGACGCCCGCCTCACGCAGACGCGCGATACAGGAAAGCGCGTTACGCTTCTTAACCATGCTGAAGCGTACCACATAGATCACGCCGTCGACGAGAGAGACCATGTGCAAGGCATCTGAGACGGCACCCAAAGGAGGAGAGTCGATAACGATGCGGTCGTAGCGCGTCCGCAGCTCGGTAATTAACTCAGCAAAGCGAGGGCTATTGATGACCTGAGTCGGGTTCTTACAGGTACTACCGACGGGGAGAACATCCAAGTTAGGCTCAATCTGGCGAATAATGGCCTGGTCGATTGTAATATCGCCGTTGAAGTACTGGCTGATACCCACTTCAGAATCGATGGCAAGCGAAGCGGCCACGTTGGGAAGGCGCAAGTCGCTATCAATAATCAAAACGCGCTCGCCGTGTTGGGCGAAAGTCAGGGCGATATTGGTAGTAACGAACGTCTTACCTTCACCTGGTCGAGTGGAAGTAACCAACATGACCTTGGCCCCTGCGGCCGCAGGATTAATTTTCATCACCGAGTGAATGGCCCGAAGCGACTCAATCGCCATGCGGTCCTTATTTTGGCGACCGAGCAAGGCACGATCCGCACCGTAAACATTACGTACCCTAGGAATGGTGCCGAGCAGAGGGAGACCAATGCCACTTTCAATGTCAGAAGCCGACTTAATCCGGTCATCCATCACGCCCAACAAGATGACTAAGCCTAAACCAAAGGCAGCACCGAGACCTAAACCGATAAAGACGTTGAGGTAATAATTCTTGTTAATCGGACGGTCCGATACGCTAGGAGCATCGAGAATACGTACCGAGGTAGAAGTACCCGTGGTCGAGGTACGCAACTTGGCGTCTTCATAACTCAACTTGAGTCGGGCTAAGAAGTCTTCGCTCAAACGAATATCTTTTTCGATGCGCTCGAGTTCAATGTTCGCGTTTTGCAGACGAGAAATCTCTTGTTCCTTAGCTTGCAAGGCGCGCTCGACCGTGGCTTGACGCTGCAGCGAAGTACCGCGCTGCCCGGCAATACGCTCCACCGCTTGATCGGCAGCGAGAACAATCTCCCGCTTAACCACCGCCAACTGTTCACGCGTCAGGCGCAGGGTTGGGTGGGTTTCGGTATACTTTTCCTCCATGGTCTGAATCGTAACCTGGAGTTCAGTTAAGCGGTTAGCTAACTGGGCTACACGCTCATCAGAACGTACTAAAGGGATCAGGGTAAGGTCTTTCTTTTCCGCCCGGTATTGTTCGATCTGCTGCCAAACGATACCTAATTCGTCGATTTGTCGACGGACGTCTTCGCGGTCTTTAATCAGCCCCATACGTTCAGAACCTAACGTGTTGGTGTCGCGCGCAATCGAAAGCATCTTCTCGCGTTGCACGAGCTCGTTCTTATCCCGATAGAGACGATTTAAACGTTCTTCCAAAGATTCGATTTCAACCCGAGCTTTTTCCACCAAAGGATTGGTCACGGTGAGACGCTCGTCTTCGCTATTTTTTTGGATGGCCTCACAGAAGAGTCGGGCGAGCTGGCGAGCAAGGTCGCGGTCAGGGTGAGTAAACTGCACATTGACCACGAGAGTCGCGCGCTGCGGTGCCACCGCACGCTGACGGGCGAAGACTTCTTGCGAAGTTAAGGGACCCGTAAAAATATTCCCGCCTTGATAGGGCTCGAGGACCGCTTTGCGCTCACTGGCGGTGAGACGACGTTCAACGGCTTCGATAATTCCCGAACTCTTCATGACTTCAACCGCGGTATTAAAGTCCTCGGTCGACATAATCGCATAGATTTCCTCCCCTGCCCCGCGACCCGCAATATTAGGCGCAAATTTGTAGACCCGCAGACGACCGTTAGCCTGATACTCAGGCGTGGCGTTAACCGTGTAAATCAAGGCCGCAGTCACAAACACCAAGACCGACAAAACCACATACCACATGCGCTCACGCACCATGAGGAGGTATTGCGAGAGCGGATTAACCGTCTGGCCGTACCCGTAGCCATAGCCCGCATAACCGCCATACTGGCCATACTGACCGTATTGGCCGTAAGCACCATAACCGCCTACGCCACCATAACCGCCGTAGCCGCCGCCGTAACCGCTTTCCTTACCAGCATTAGGAGGAGGTGACATGAGAATTAGATGCGGCTTTCGCGCACAAAGATATAATCGTCGTCGAAGAGCGGAATGTCGGGCTGCTCGCCCGAATCAATGGCGCGCACGTCGATAATCCGGGTCTTAAGGCTGCCATCGGGCAACTTACGTCGTAAAACAACCGCAGAACGATTGCCACCACGAAGAATGCCTCCGGCAGCTGCCAGAGCCTTTTTAAGCGTAATGTTTTCCTCAGGGGGAATCGTCACTGCGCCCGTACGGCCCACAGATCCATCAACATAAATGCGACGCTCAGCGTACCCACGGATTTCTAAGGAGACGACGGGGGACTTGAAAAATTGCACGTAGCGCGCGGCAAGGGCGGCTTGAGCTTCAGAAACCGTCATGCCCGCAATCGCCACTAAGCTATCTTTACCGAGGAAAGGAACGTCAATGGTACCATCGGTGTTGATTCGACGCTCCACAAAAGTGTCAGCCTCATTAATCACCCCAACTTTGACGAAATCGCGGGGCCGCAAGCGGTAAGAAACTCGCGTATCGGAGCCCTGGGTGAGCACCTCGGACTGCGTCACAATAACCTCGTCCGACGGCCCCGCGCAGCCCATCAACGAGAGGGTAAAGAGGAGGAGAACGGCGCGAGCAGCCATAGAGTAATCAAACTAGATAGGTTTCAGAGTGCAACCAAGGGTAAATCACCAGCGGAA
>CAZEDB010000004.1:34935-55310 GCA_964510855.1 uncultured Enterobacteriaceae bacterium
GGACTTCAATGTCGGAAGAAGTGCGGATGAAGTTAAAGGGATTAAGCGGATCCGGGTTAAAGGAATCGACCGAGGAATTGCTGTAATTTAAACGGAAGAATGAGCGTACCGCCTCGGAATTATTGAAGTTCAAGTCATAGGCGATGCGGAAGGCATCGGAAAGACCCCCGGTAGGCGAAGCGGAGGCATCTTGGGAGAAGGTAAGGGACTGGTCCATTTTTTCGGTCAGCATGTGGCTGGCCCGCAGCGAATAGGAAGGGCTTTGCTTGGAGAACGCTTTGGACTGGTACGAGGAATCGAGGAAACCGACCTTAAATTCGTAATCAAGTTTGTCGGAAGCCGCGTAGTTTACGGTCAGTCCATAATACTTTCGGTCTAAGGTATCGTTAACCACACCTGCGCCAAGATTGCCGCGAGCAGGACTTAAATCCGTCTCACCAAATTCAAGATCTGCCGCAGCGGAGATTTTTTCACTGAACTTGTAACGCGCGCTGAGAGGAATAACCCAACCATCATACTCTTGGAGTCCAAGCGTATTGGCCACAGGAGCCGTAAGGGTATTATTGTCGGCATCAATATCCACCGGGTCATAACGGTTGGAAGTATGACGGACCGCGATGCTGCCTTGGGTGCGCTCGGTAAACTGGTAAGTAGCTTTAACTGACTGGGCGTAGTTGGTTTGGCGCACTAAGGAGCCTCCGAATGTAGCAAAAGCAGCGAGATCATCGGTGTTACGAGCACTCTCGGCGTAACTCGCACTCGCATCGAGTTTGAGGGGGCCACCCCCATCGTAGGCTAGGGAAAACTGGCCAAAATCTTGCTCGTCATCGAGCGTACGCAGGGCGGAGTTGAAAAAGTTACGGTAACGCCGCGAAATGTTAAAACTCCCCGTCAAAGGGAGATCTTTGCCGTATTGAAACTCTAGCCCTGGGACGACGTCATAAAAGACCCCGGAATTGGGCAATCCTCCGCCTGAGTTTTGCCGGTAAAAAAGGTTGTCGTCGAACTCAAGCCGGGCCTGCGCGGTAGCAAAAACATCGAGCTCGGAGCCCAAGCGAAGCATGGGGGAATCTATCCATTCTGCGTGGAGAGAAAGGGTAGATGCAGCGGCTAAAAAGACCGCAGATAGAGAGGACTTCATGCCGGTAAAAGGGTTAGGTATAAATGGTTCTGTTTGATTGTAAGGGCAAATAAAAAGCCCCCTAAAAAGGGGGCTTTGTAAAAAAACTGTCAATATTTACCTTACTTACCCGTGGGGACGACCTTGAGTTGGCGGTAGAGGGGGAGACCCGTACCGGCAGGGACGAGGTGACCCATGATCACATTCTCCTTGAAGCCAGTGAGGTAGTCCTTCTTCGCCATGGTAGCCGCATCCGTCAGCACCCGGGTAGTCTCTTGGAAGGAGGCCGCCGAGATGAAGGATTCGGTTTCCAAGGAGGCCTTGGTGATGCCGAGCAGGATTGACTCCGTCTCAGCAATCATCGCGCCCCCGCCGTGCAGACGAGCATTCTCCTCCACCAGGAGGGTGCGGTCAACCTGTTCACCCCAGAGGTGTTCAGAGTCACCTGGGTCACTGACCCGCACCTTACGCAGCATGCGAGAGACAATGATTTCGATGTGCTTGTCGTTAATCACCACGCCTTGAGTGCGGTACACCTTTTGAATTTCGGTGATGAGGTAATCCTGTACGCGCGACTGTCCGAGAATATCGAGAATGTCGTGCGGATCGATGGCACCATCGGTAAGGGGCTGGCCTTGTTTAACTTTTTCACCGGCCGCCACCACGATGTGCTTACCGTGAGGAATGAGATGCTCTTCTTCGCGACCAATAGCGTCGACGACCACGAGCTTCTTCTTACCGCGCACCGAAGGCTCGAAGCGAACGGTACCGTCAATCTTAGCAATCTCAGCGGCATCCTTGGGAGGACGGGCTTCGAAGAGCTCGGAGATTCGAGGCAGACCCGCGGTGATGTCCTGCGTCTTTGAAGCCTGACGAGGAATCTTAGCTAGGGAGGAACCGGCCATAACCGCATCGCCGTCGCCGACTTCAACCCGTGCGCCTGCAGGGATGGAGAAGGTAGCTAAAGGCTTACCGCGGCCATCCACGATTTGCACCTGAGGATTCTGTTCGTCGGAGTGCTCAATCACGTACTTGAAGACCGAGCCTGAATTGTCGCGCTCTTCCGTGAAGGTTACTCCAGGAATCATGTCGAGGAGACGAACCTTACCCTCTGCATTCGAGAGAATAGGGGTGAAGTTAGGATCCCAACGGCAAATCAGATCGCCCTTGGCAACCTTCTTACCGTCAATCGGCAAGGCAGCACCCGCCACCACGCGATACTCTTCGAGGACTTCGCCCTTGTCGCCGACGATACGGACGGATCCGTTACCATTCATAGCCAGGGCGAAGCCGCCATCGAGTTCAACGGTGTGCAAATCAACGTGCTGCACGCGACCACCCAAGCGGGCTTTAAGTTCAGGCGTCTTCAACTGCGCCACCCCACCAATGTGGAAGGTACGCATGGTGAGCTGGGTACCAGGCTCGCCGATTGACTGAGCGGCAATGATACCTACCGCCGTACCGCGCTCGACTAAGCGACCGGTTGAAGGGTCGAGGCCGTAGGCGCGGGGAGGGATAGCATTGACGCGCATGTGGGTCAACGGGGAGAGAATCTTGACGCGCTCAATCCCAGCCTTCTCGATGCGGAGCACGGCAGGCTCATCAATGAGCTCGCCAGCCTTGACCAAGATTTCTGAAGGACTGAGAGGGTTGGCGACATCTTCCGCCGCACAACGACCAAGAATTCGGTCAGAAAGCGGGAGGAGAATTTCGTCACCATCATAAATCGCAGACTTCCAGATGCCGTTGGGCAGACGGACAGCAACGCGATCCACGCCCGCATCGCGCAGACGCGTGATACGTTCTTCGGTGAGCACCTCGCCAGCGCGAGCCAAGGGTTTAACCCCATCAGGGTTAACCGCATCGGTCGCGAGGTGACGTCCGAGCGCAAGGTCACCCAGGGTGATGATTTCGGAGTCAGGAGGGCCAACGGTATCATCCGTAACGATGACATCCATGGCGACGTCACACAACTTACGTGTCATGTAACCCGCATCGGCCGTCTTCAACGCGGTGTCAGACAGACCCTTACGGGCACCGTGGGTCGAGATGAAGTACTCAAGTACCGAGAGGCCGTCACGGAAGGACGACAAAATCGGCCGCTCAATAATTTCACCGGAAGGCTTGGCCATCAGACCACGCGCACCGCACAACTGCTTAACCTGGGCTTTATTACCCCGAGCACCTGAATCCATCATGGCAAACACCGGATTAATAATCCAGCGACCCGCGTGACGGGGGTCACCTTTGCGCACGCCAGCAGGACGAGCGGATTCCGAGAGGGTGGTGTACACCGACTGGGCAATACGGTCGGTCGCCGAATTCCAAATTTCGACCACCTTGTTCCGGCGTTCTTCTTCGGTAATCGAACCGTCAGCAATGTCCTTACGGCACTTAGCCACACGGTCGGCAGCTTCGCGCACGACCTTATCCTTATCTTTAGGGAAGATCATGTCGCTCACACCGATGGAGATACCCGCACGCGTCGCGGCACGGAAACCGGTTTCCTTAAGGGCATCGAGCACAGGCACTGTAGCCTCACCGCCTACGCGTTTGTAGGTGTTGAGAATCAAGTCACCGACTTGAGATTTCTTAACCGTGAAGTTAACAAAGCCCAATTCGCGCGGCCAGATGGTGCTAAAGAGCACACGACCCAAGGTGGTGACAATTACCGTAGAAGTAGCATCACCGTAAACGGTTTCGCGACCGCGATCAGGGTTACGTAAGCGCACCCAATCATGGAAGTGAAGCGAGCCATCAGCTTCGGCAAAGAGCGCATCTTCCACGGAATTGAAAAGTGGAATATGCGCATCCTTAGCCGGCTTAGTTACCGGCTCATAGGTGAGGTAGTAAGAGCCTAGGACAATGTCCTGCGAAGGGGTCAAGATCGGCTTACCGCTGGAGGGCGAGAAGATGTTGTTGGCCGCCATCATCAGGAGTTTGCACTCCATAATAGCTTCGAGGGAGAGCGGAACGTGCACGGCCATTTGGTCACCGTCGAAGTCCGCATTGTAAGCGGTACAGACCAAGGGGTGCAGACGAATCGCATCGCCTTCAATCAAGACGGGCTCGAAGGCCTGAATCGAAAGACGGTGCAGCGTGGGCGCACGATTGAGGAAGACAGGGTGACCCTTGGTCACTTCTTCAAGTAAGTCCCAGACCTCAGGACGGCGCTCCTGGATATACTTCTTGGCGCTGCGCACCGTGTGCACGAGGCCGAGTTCCTTCAAACGCTTGATAATGAAGGGCTCGAAGAGGGTCAGGGCCATTTTCTTAGGCAGACCGCACTGGTTGAGCGTAAGCTCAGGACCAATCACGATGACGGAACGACCGGAATAGTCGACGCGCTTACCCAAGAGATTTTGACGGAAACGACCATGCTTACCCTTAAGCATATCGCTGATCGACTTGAGCTGACGATCGCGGTCCTTAACGGGCTTACCGTGACGGCCGTTGTCGAGCAAGGCGTCGACGGCTTCCTGCAACATCCGCATTTCATTATGGATGATGACGTCGGGCGTCTTCATCTGAATGAGCGAGCGCAGGCGATTATTACGATTAATAACCCGGCGATAGAGATCGTTTAAGTCGGAGGTGGCAAAGCGACCACCTTCGAGGGGAACTAGCGGGCGGAGATCAGGAGGAATAACCGGTAAGACGGTTAAAATCATGAACTCAGGGCGCTTGGAAGACTCGAGGAAGCCCTGCACTACCTTCATGCGGCGGGCTACCTTCTTCTTAATTTGCTTCGACTTGGTATTGCGGAGTTGGTCACGCAATTCTTCCACGGTGGTGGCTAAATCCATCTCGCGGAGCAGGAGCTGAAGGGCCTCAGCACCCATGCGAGCTTTGAAGGAGTCGGGACCGTATTTTTGTACGGCATTACGGAAGCCTTCTTCGTCGAGCAACTCCTTGCGTTGCAGACCGGTTTGGCCTGGATCCACGACCAGATACTTTTGGTAGTAGATAACTTGTTCGAGACTGCGCGTGGTCATGTCGAGCATGAGCGACAAGCGACTGGGCATGCTCTTGAGGAACCAGATGTGCGATACAGGGATGGCGAGGCGAATATAGCCCATGCGCTCGCGGCGAACGCGCGAGACAGTGACCTCAACGCCACACTTGTCGCAGGTTACATCCTTATACTTAACCTTCTTGTACTTACCGCAGTAGCACTCGTAGTCGCGTACCGGACCGAAGATACGCTGACAGAAGAGGCCATTAGGCTCGGGCTTGAAGGAGCGATAGTTGATGGTCTCAGGGCTCTTAACCTCTTTGAGCCCTTTGGCTTTGCGATTACCAAACTCATCGACTTCGTCGAGTAGCTGGTCGTTGGTCCACGCAATAATTTCCTCGGGTGAAGCGATGGAAATCGACACCGAGTCGAAGGATTGCTCCCTCGATTCGGCGGCGGTGAACTCGGGCGTGTGCTCAGGCTGGATCATTGTAAGGGTGTGCGTTGGGTTTAGTTAGTGGCGCGGGGGGCTGAGGTCTCAAGACGGACGTCGAGACAGAGCGCCTGCATTTCCTTCATCAAGACGTTGAAGGACTGAGGCGTACCGCTGACCAAGGTATTCTCGCCCTTGACCAACTGTTCGTAAATCTTGGTACGACCAGCAACGTCGTCGGACTTGACGGTGAGCAACTCCTGCAGCGTGTAGGCAGCGCCGTACGCTTCCAGAGCCCAAACTTCCATCTCGCCGAAGCGCTGACCGCCGTACTGGGCCTTACCGCCCAACGGCTGTTGGGTGATGAGGCTGTAAGGACCGGTTGCCCGAGCGTGAATCTTATCTGCCACGAGGTGATTCAGCTTCATCATGTAGATGTGCCCAACCACTACGTCTTGGTCGAAAGGATCACCGGTGTGACCGTTAAAGAGCATGGCCTTGCCCGTTTCAGGCAGACCGGCTTCTTTAAGATATTCACGGATGCGCTCCTCAGGAATACCGTCGAAGATCGGGGTAGCGACCTTGAGGCCGAGCTTAGAACAAGCCCAACCTAAGTGCGTTTCCAAGACCTGGCCAACGTTCATTCGCGAAGGTACGCCGAGGGGATTAAGGCAGATGTCTACTGGGGTACCGTCGGGGAGATAAGGCATGTCTTCGACAGGAACAATGCGTGCGACCACGCCCTTGTTACCGTGACGACCAGCCATCTTATCACCGACTTGCACCTTACGCTTAGTGGCAACGTAAACTTTGACGTTCTTGATGGCGCCACCTTCATCGATGCCCTGCTCAATCGCTTCGGTCTTACGCTTACGCTCGGCGTCAAGCTCGTCGAAGCGGCGATGGTAAGCATCGAGAATGCCGCGAATCTTCATCTTCACGGGCGAGTCATTCATCTCGATAGAACGTGAGACGGAGGCCAGACGGCGAAGTAAGGTCTTGGTGATCTTACGATTGGCGGGAATGATTTCCTCACCGTTTTCGGAATTACGAACGTCGAGAGGGATCTTCTCACCCAGCAAGAAGTTCGACAAGGTGTCGGTCATTTCCTCGCGGAGTTTCGACTCTAGGGTACGGTGCTCTTCGTTAACTTTCTTGAGGGCACGGCGTTGTTCAGCCGCATCTAGGCGACCGTCATCTTCGTCCGTACGGGAAGAGACCTTAACGTCCATCACGATACCATAAGTACCGGAAGGCACGCGCAGGGAGGTGTCCTTAACATCGCGGGCTTTTTCACCGAAGATGGCACGGAGAAGCTTCTCTTCGGGAGCGAGGTCACCTTCGCTCTTGGGTGTGATCTTACCCACGAGAATATCGTCGGGTTTGACTTCAGCACCAATGCGGATGACGCCGTCGCGATTGAGATTGCGCAGGGCAATTTCAGAGAGATTGGGAATGTCGCGCGTGATTTGCTCAGGCCCCAGTTTGGTATCACGGGCGGTGACATCAAACTCCTCAATGTGAATCGAGGTGAAGGTATCTTGCTTGAGCATGCGCTCAGAAAGCAGGATGGCGTCTTCGAAGTTGTAACCATTCCAAGGCATGAAGGCGACGAGGACGTTACGGCCGAGCGCGAGCTCGCCCTTGTCGGTTGCGGCGCCATCGGCGATAACATCGCCTGCCTTAACCTTTTGTCCAACCGCGACCATAGGACGCTGATTGAAACAGGTGGAATTGTTGGTTTTAAGGAACTTGCGCAGATCGTAGACCCAAAGACCTTTATCAGGATTGGAGCGGAGCTTGCGGTTATCAATTTGAGCCTGAGTCACTTCACCATCCTTGGTGATAATGATACGGCGAGCGTCGACTGAAGCCACGATACCCGTGTCTTCAGCAATAACAACCGTCTTTGAGTCCACCGCCACGCGATGCTCAAGACCGGTGCCCACGTACGGCGCTTCAGTCACAATCAAGGGCACGCCTTGGCGTTGCATGTTCGAACCCATCAGGGCGCGATTGGCGTCGTCGTGCTCTAGGAAAGGAATCAGACCGGCAGCCACCGAGACCACCTGCTGAGGGGAGACGTCCATGTAATCGACGTCTTGAGGGTCGAGCTCTTGAATGTCGTCACTGACACGGCAAGTAACGGGACCAATGAGGCGACCGTCTTTTTCCAAACCGGTATTAGCCTGGGCGACCTTGAAGCGTTCCTCTTGGTCGGCCGTCATGTATTCAACCCGGTCAGTTACTTTACCGCGAACCACCTTGCGATAAGGGGCCTCGATGAAGCCGTAAGGGTTGATACGAGCGTAGGTTGAGAGCGAGTTAATCAGACCGATATTAGGACCCTCCGGGGTCTCAATCGGGCAGATTCGACCGTAGTGCGAAGGATGCACGTCGCGCACTTCGAAGCCGGCGCGGTCGCGATTCAGACCGCCAGGCCCGAGGGCCGAAAGACGACGTTTGTGCGTCAACTCCGCGAGCGGATTAATTTGGTCCATCAACTGAGCCAGCTGACTACGGCCAAAGAATTCGCGAATAGCGTTACCAAAAGGCTTAGGATTAACCAGCTTCTGCGGGGTCAAGGAGTCAACCGACTGGTCATACTCATTGATGCGAGCCTTGACAGTCTTGACCACATTCTTGAGACCAGCACGGCACTGGTTGGCGAGCAACTCGCCGACGTTACGTACCCGACGGGAACCTAAGTGGTCGATGTCGTCGATGCGCAACTTACCGCGGCGCAAGGCGAAGAGCTGCTTGGTGGCCGCCACGATGTCGTCTTTATCAATGGTGCGCGAACGAAGTTCGGCTTCGGCTTCTTCCTGCTTATTGCGGAAGGCTTTGCTAGCCTCTTGAGTGCGGTGAGCGAGTTTTTGGTTAAGCTTATAACGACCGACTCGACCCAGATCGTAACGAAGGGGATCTTGGAAGAGGCGGTGCATGTGCGCCTTAGCGCTCTTGGTATTGACGGGCTCGCCGGGGCGAAGCTTGCGGAAAATTTCCTTAACCGCGTCTTCTTCGTTTTTAATCCCATTACCTTCGGTATCTTTACGCAGGGCGAGAATGATGGCACCACCGTCGGGCTCGGTGTCGTAGACCCCAATACGGGCTTTAGGACCAGAGGCAGCAAGCAACGCCTTAAGCGTGGCGGTGTCGAGTTTGTCGTACTGCTTCGCAATCGGCTTACCGAGCGCAACGTTGACTTGGTCGTCGGCGAATACCAAGCGGGCTTGGTCTTCGGGCGAAAGTTCAAGCGCTTGTTTTACCGAGAGCTCGCGCAATTCGTAGAAGAGCGAGAGGATGTCGCGGTCTTGGTTATAACCAAAGGCGCGCAGGAGGGTCGTTAGCAGGAACTTACGACGGCGACGGCGGCGGTCGAGGTAGACCCAGAGCAAGTCATTTTGGTCACACTGAACTTCGATCCAGGTACCACGGTCAGGAATGATCCGGAAGGCGTGCAGGAGTTTGCCGCTGGTGTGAGGGGCTTCCTCGAAGGCAATACCAGGGGAACGGTGAAGTTGGGATACAACCACGCGTTCGGCGCCGTTAATCACGAAGGAGCCGCGATCGGTTACCATCGGCAGATCGCCCATGGCAATTTCTTCGTCCTTGAACGAACCCTTCTCGACTAAACGAAGCTTGAGCAGGAGGGAGACCGCGTAGGTTGTGCCTTCGCGGATGCAATCGACCTCACTCATGCGAGGGAGATTTAAACTGTAGTCGAGGTACTCGAGGCGGAAGTTGCCGTTGTTGCTCTCAACCGGGAAGACTTCCTTGAAGACGGCCTCGAGGCCAGCGTTCGTGCGCTGGGCAGGGGCGACGTCCATCTGGAGAAACTCCTGGAACGAGGTAATCTGATTCTCGATTAGGTTCGGGGGAGGGATAACCTCACGGAGCTTACCGAAGTTCTTGCGTTCGTTGGACATGGCGGGAAGGGCTTGGTGCGGGCGGTTGGAAATGGGTTTACCCTGATAGCGGACAGGGTGGCCGTTGGTGAAACAGTGGGGGGCGGTTCAGACCCTTAGGTCTGGCCGCGCCCCACGTTAGTCGCGCGGGTGCGCGTAGAAGATTACTTGACCTCGACGGTAGCGCCGGCGGCCTTGAGCTTAGTCTCGATGTCCTTAGCTTCGTCCTTGCTGACGCCTTCCTTGACGGGCTTAGGCGCGCTATCCACGAGATCCTTGGCTTCCTTGAGGCCAAGACCGGTGATGGCACGGACTTCCTTAATGACGTTGATGGACGTAGCGCCCTTATCCTTGAGGATAACGTCGAAGGTCGTCTTCTCCTCGGCAGGTGCGGCGGCAGCGCCAGCGCCAGCAGCGGCAACCGCTACAGGTGCAGCAGCGGATACGCCCCACTTGGTTTCGAGTTCTTTAACGAGACCAGCGATGTCGATGATCGACTGTGCGCTGAGCCATTCGATGACTTGTTCTTTAGTGATGTTGCTCATGTTGGGTATTCCTTGAACAGATCGCGACCGGTGAAGGTCATTTGAGGGCGTGAGCCCCGATCTAGGGTTCGTTGGTAGTTTGGGTTGGGTTTGGGTTGGGTATTTCGCGCTCGACGCACCGTTGTGGCACGCGGGAACGAAAAGGGTTTAGGCGGCAGGCGAAGCCGATTTTTCTGCGGCTTTGTTTTTGGCCACCAAGAGGCATACCACTTGGGTGGCAGGCATGGAGAGAAGGGAGAGCAACTGCGCACGAATCGCATCGAGCGAAGGCAGTTTAGCCAAGGTATCGATTTCTTGCGCGGAAAGAAGCTTAGCGTCGAGCACGCCAGCCTTAACTTCGAGACGAGAGAAATCTTTGAAGAACTTAACTAAAACTTTAGCAACGCCGCTGGGATTGTCGCCGCCCGTAACTAAGGCGGTGTGACCCGAGAGGTGAGCCGAAAGATCGGGTAGGCCGGCCTGTTTGGTGGCGATACCTAGGATACTATTCTTGACCACGTGATACTCCGCACCGAGGGGGCGGAGTTGAGCACGAACATCCGTGGCATCCTTGACGGTCACGCCGGTAAAATTGGCGATGAGCAAGTACTTAGACTTGGTGAGGTAGCCGGCGACTTCGTCGACGAGGAATTGTTTTTCAGCACGCATGGGAGTTGGTTCTCAGGCTTGGGGTTAACGTTTAGGCAGTAGGGGCAACCACGGCGCGGAGGTCGATAGGGATGCCTGGGCTCATAGTTGAGCTCAAGGTAACCGATTTAACGAAACGAGGTCCGGAGAAACCTGAAGGTTGGGACTTCGCCAAGGCACCAAGAGCGGCCTCGACATTTTGCGCCAGCTTATCAGCCGCGAAGGATTTCTTGCCAACCACGATGACGATATTGGCAGTTTTATCCATTTTGAATTCAACGCGACCGGCTTTAACTTCGCGAATAGTGCGAGGAATATCGTCCGAAACCGTGCCCGACTTAGGGTTAGGCATCAGACCGCGAGGACCCAGCACACGGGCCACTTTACGCACGTCTTTCATGGCCGGGGTAGTTGAGACCGCGACATCGAAGTCCATCCAGCCACCTAACACTTTATCAATCAAATCATTCATGCCCGCAGCGTCCGCTCCCGCCGCAAGGGCTTCCTGAGCATTGTCGGTAAAGACAATCACCCGGATTTTTTTACCCGAACCGTTAGGCAGGGAGACGGTACCACGAACCATTTGGTCCGACTGCTTAGGATCGACGCCGAGACAGGCGGCAATTTCGACAGTCTCGTCGAACTTAGCTGCGGGCATCTTCTTAAGGATTTCCGTAGCGGCAGCCACGGTGTGGGTTTGCGTTAAGTCGGCCACCTTGGCGGCGGCGCGATAACGCTTGGAGGGTTGGCGGTTCATGGCGACTTGGGGTCTCCTGCGGGTAGCAGTATTAGGTTTGGGTTGGGGGTTAAAGGAGGGCTTAGCCGACGATCTCAATGCCCATGGAGCGGGCGGTACCTTCGATCATGCGAGCGGCTTGTTCAGGGCTCGAGGAGTTGAGGTCCTTCTTCTTGAGCTCAACGATTTCAAGCACTTGCTTGCGAGTAACCTTACCGACTTTGTCGCGATTAGGTACGGCTGCACCTGACTCAATCTTCGCGGCCTTCTTGAGAAGCACGGAAGCAGGAGGCGACTTAAGAACGAAGGTGAAGGACTTATCTTGGAAAACCGAGATGATAACAGGCAGGATTAAACCCGCTTGATCCTTGGTACGAGCGTTGAACTCCTTACAGAACGCCATGATGTTGACGCCCTTGGCACCGAGGGCAGGACCCACGGGAGGAGCAGGATTAGCGGCTCCGGCAGGAAGCTGGAGTCTGATTTCGCCGATTACTTTCTTGGCCATAGTAGAGGTTTAAGGTTGGGGGTTAGAAAAAGGATTAGTTGCGCTCGTCACGTTCGACTTGCCAGAACTCGAGCTCGACCGGCGTCGGACGGCCAAAGATATCCACCGATACTTGTAACTTACCTTGGTTAACATCGGTGGAGTCGACTTGACCGGAAAGATTCATCATTGGGCCATCGATAATTTTCACGCGCTCGCCAACGGCGAAGGTAATCTTTGGCAGGACTTTATTTTCGTTCTCTTCGATTTGCTCGAGGATGGAGCGAATTTCAGCTTCCTTGAGGGCAACCGGGTTGTCGCCACCAATTAAGCCCATCACGCCGTCTAACTGACGTAAGAAACTCCAAGTGTACTCATCGAGATCACCATCAGGGGTGCCGAGACGAGCCCGTAAGAAAAGATAATTAGGGTAAAGCTTGAGGCGGGTTTGGCGCTCCTTGCGGTTACGGGTTTCTTTAACCGTACGCTCGGGCATCAACACTTGTTCAACCGCGGCACGAATCGCATCGTCGGTGGCCATAGCCCGCTCAATGTTGCGCTTAACCTTGGCTTCGTTGTTCGAGAAGGTTTGCAGCGTATACCAGAGGGACTGGTTAGAAATTAAAGGACGGTTGCTTTCGTTCATGGCGATAAGTCTCAGCGGACAACAGCCGTAGCGGCTTGCACGAGACCAGAGAGGGAGAGGTCGCAAAGCACCACGATGATTCCGGCTAAGGCAACCAGAGCGATGACGACCAGGGTAGTATGCACCAACTCCTTGCCCGTAGGCCACGTCGACTTAACGAAAACCTCGCTGAGGGTTTCGTTCCAGAAGGCGCGGAGATTGCCAAGGAGGCGAAGCATGATGGTGGTTTTTGTAAGGTGGCAGGACGGGAGGGAGTCGAACCCACAACCAACGGTTTTGGAGACCGCTACTCTGCCAATTGAGCTACCGTCCTGTGTGGGGGAGGGAAGCGACAGTGCCGCGAGGGCTCTTGCGAGCCCCGCGGCACCTTCGCGAAGTGTTTAGGATAGCGTCACTTGACGATGTCGAGGATCTGGCCCGCGCCGATGGTCTTGCCACCTTCACGGAGTGCGAAGCGCTGACCCTTCTCCATGGCGACGGCTTTGCCGAGCTCGATGGTGATGGTCACGTTGTCGCCAGGCATCACCATCTCGGTGCCGCTAGGCAGACGGACGGTGCCGGTAACGTCACAGGTTCCGAAGAAGAACTGAGGACGGTAGTTATCACCAAAGGACGTGTGGCGACCACCTTCGTCAGCTTTGAGAACGTAGATTTGTGCTTTAGCTTCGCTGTGGGGCTTGATGCTGCCGGGCTTGGCGAGCACTTGACCGCGCTCAACTTGGGCCTTTTCAACCCCGCGAACGAGGAGACCGACGTTGTCACCTGCTTGGCCTTGGTCGAGCTCCTTACGGAACATTTCGACACCCGTAACCGTGGTCTTTTGGGTGTCGCGGAGACCGACGATTTCAACTTCGTCGCCCACCTTGACCACACCACGCTCGATACGGCCCGTAACCACGGTACCGCGACCGGTGATGGAGAAGACGTCTTCGACCGCCATCATGAAAGGCTTGTCGACTTCGCGCTTAGGCTCAGGAATCTCAGCGTCGAGAGCATCGAGGAGATTTTGAATGGCTTGCTCGCCTTCAGGTTTGGCCTCGAGAGCAGCGGTGGCAGAACCACGAACGATCTTGGCGTTGTCACCATCGTACTGGTACTTATTGAGCAGGTCGCGAACTTCCATCTCAACGAGGTCAATCAAGTCGGGCTCGGAGAGGTCGACCTTATTGAGCCAGACCACGATCTTAGGTACGCCGACCTGACGGGCGAGCAGGATGTGCTCACGGGTCTGGGGCATAACGCCGTCGGCGGCGGAAACTACGAGAATCGCACCGTCCATCTGGGCGGCACCGGTGATCATGTTCTTAACGAAGTCGGCGTGGCCTGGGCAGTCCACGTGCGCGTAGTGGCGGTTGTTGGACTCGTACTCCACGTGCGAGGCCGCAATCGTAACGGTCTTAGTCGCGTCACGCACCGTACCACCCTTGGTGATTTCAGCGTAGGAGCGATTCTGGGCCAAACCCTTGCGAGCCTGAACCGCGACAATCGCCGCCGTAGTGGTGGATTTACCGTGGTCGATGTGACCGATAGTGCCCACGTTGACGTGGGGTTTGGTGCGGTTGAACTTTTCTTTTGCCATGTTCGTGCGTGTGGTTGGGAGGGTGGTTAGGGTGGTGGTGGTGGAAAAATGGATGGAGCCCCCGAGCGGATTTGAACCGCCGACCTCGTCCTTACCAAGGACGCGCTCTACCAACTGAGCTACAGGGGCGACCTGCCCGAAGGAAGGGTTGTGATGAGGACTCCGGCGAGCACCGTCAAGCGGATTTTGACTTAAGTTTGACAGCCGTCTCTCGACCGCAGTTTACGGCCTAATTTCCAGCCGATAAGCACCTGCCGGCAGGAGCCTAGCCCAGGGCTGAGAGGCCACCCAACGATTAGCGGCCTGATCCAAGACTTGAGAGCCGGTAGGAACCAGAAATACCGGCGAGGCCTGAAGGCCATAAGCATCAATTGCTAGGCTAAAAACCAAGGGGTACTCAAAACTTAAGTCGTTCTTAGACAATAGTTTATGAAGTTCATCTTGGGGGTCTATCTTTAGGAGGGCAACGGTCGTACCCCCAAGTAGAGAAAGGGCCTTGCAGTTAGGGCCTGAGGCTGGGGGAGGCCCAACCACAGCCCGGCGACCCAAGGTTAGGAGCGGTTGTTCAAGTTCAGGTAGGGCTCGAGGGTCAACTTGACTCGCCGGGGGGAGGGTATGACGAAGGGAGATAGTGAAGGTACCCTCGGGTGAGGCGCTGATCAGAGGCGGGTAGGAACTAAAAGGGGTAGCGTCGGGCTGAGCGCTATCAGGTAAGGTAGGGGGTGAACCCAGAGCAGGTAGGACTAAAGAGGCTGGATCGGAGAGCACGGCTCGGTCAGCCCAGCTTGAGCGCGTATCGAGCAAAAGAATAGAAGGTGCCTTAACGGCAGGCGCCGAAGGCAGGTCAACTCCGGGATTAACCCCCAGCAAGATAAGTCCCAAGAGAATGGGCGGCCCTATCACTAAGCTGCGGGGGAATGCGGCCATACTAAAAATCAAAATCCTTGGGGGCGCTCTTCAATCGCAACTTTAACCTGCAGCGGTTTGCCAGCGCGAACCACGGAAAAGTTGGCACTGGTGCCGGGGCGAAGGCCAGAAATTGCCAGCCGCAATTCGCTCCATCCTGGTACCGCAAAACCATTAACTGCCGTAATCAAATCGCCTTCGCGCAGACCCGCACGTGCAGCTGGTGAAACCGGCTCGATTTGAATGACGCGCGCGGCCTGCCCCTTGGCAACGCCTGCCGCCACGGCCTCGGCAAAAGGCACATCTTCACCCGTGGCGCCTACATAACCCCGCACCACCGTGCCCCGCTCGACTAATGATTCGGCAATGAAGCGGGCTAAATTTCCGGAAACCGCATAGCCAATGCCTTCGCCGTCAGCCCGAACTGCCGTATTGATGCCGACGAGACGGCCTTCGGCATCCACCAAGGCTCCGCCAGAATTCCCAGGATTAATCGGGGCGCTGGTCTGCACGAAATCTTGGTAATCAGGACCGCCGCGCAGCGAGAGATTGTTTCGACCTAAGCCAGAAACAATACCCGACGATACACTTAAGCCCACATCGAGTGGATTACCTACCGCGAAGACTGCATCCCCGACTCGGAGTTGATCGCTATCAGAAAAACGCAGATGCGGTAAATCTTTGGCATCCACCTTGACCACCGCAATGTCGGTGCGGGAATCCGAACCAATTAAGGTACCTCGCAAGTCGCGACCATCGGCAAACTGTACCATCGCCACGCGCGAGACGACTTGGCCCTTAGCGGTTACCACGTGATGATTAGTGATAATATAACCGGAAGGGTGCACGACCACTCCGGAACCAAGCGCAATCGGTACAAGGAATTTTCCCGTCGCAGGGTCACGTCGAACCAAGCGCGGGTTGGGCACGGGCACCCGACGTAAATCGCCTTCACCGACCTCGAGGGCTAAGCGGACACTGACGACGGCGGGCGTAACCCGCGAAAGCATCTCGGCATGACTAACTCCCGGTCGACTGCGATCCAGCGGCCGCACATCGACTGGCAGCGGCACGCGCGCATTCGCCATTAAGAGAGGTGTCAGAGCAGCCAACACCCAGCAGCGGAGGAGGGTTACCATACAAGCTCTACCCTACCCTACCTTGAGGCGGAGGCAAGCGGGCTCAGCGTGCGCCCGGAATAACTTCAGGTTCGTCGCGATCGCGATTAAAACGCATCGAATAAACCCGCGTTACCCCTTTCTCCTGCATAGTTACGCCAAAAATCGCATCCGCGGCGGCTACCGTGCCCTTTTTGTGGGTAATCACCAAGAATTGAGAATGGCGGGTAAATTCGCGCACAATGTCAGTGAAGCGGGTGACATTCACATCATCCAGAGGCGCATCGAGCTCATCGAGTACGCAGAAGGGGGAAGGTTTCACCATGTAGATGGCAAAGAGCAAGGCCACCGCCGTCATTGTTCGCTGACCACCTGAGAGGAGTGAAATCCCGCGCAACTTAGTACCGGGGGGCTGGGCGATAATTTCAATGCCACTATCCAACACATCTTCCGCCTGCACCAAGTGGAGATCGGCCTTACCGCCATTGAAGAGTCGCTCGAAGGTGAAGGCGAAGTTCTTGCGGACTTGTTCGAAGGTGTCGGTAAAGAGTTGCAGCGAGGTGGCGTTGATTTCGTCGATGGCCTTAATCAACTCTTCTTTAGATTTCCAAAGGTCATCGCTTTGGGTGCGAAGGAAATCATGGCGCTGACGCAGGGAAGCATACTCTTCTACAGCCACCAAGTTGACTGCGCCCATACCCGCAAGACGCTCACGCAGGGCAGCAATTTCACGCACCCGGGGCGGCCAATCTGTTGCCTCAAGACTCTTTAAGTCTTCGGCTGTGGGCTCACCGCGAGACGTGCGAGTAGACGACGAGGTATCGGTAGCATCACCTTCGGCATCGGCATCGTCGAGCTCATCGAGTCCAGCGGAAGCCTCAAAGGGTTCATCCGCTAACCAAAGTTGTCGGCGCCATTCAACCGCAGCGATATCCAGCTGGTGTTCGGTCATGACCTTTTCGGCAATGAAGCCGGATTGAGAGGTCGCTTCGGCTAAGGCAACTTCAAGACCGTGTAAGCGGCCTTCAGCTTCACGCCGGGCTTCACGTCCGCTCGAGAGTTCGCGCTCTTCCGCTTCGAGGGCAGCTTCGCGAGCTGACTGGGCTGCGCGCTCCGTTTCTAAAGTGATTTCTGCCTGGGACGCACGCTCGGCAGCTTGGGCGGCCCGTTCTGCGGCCACTGCCGCACCGGCACGCAAGGCCTCAACTTGTTGGTCGCCTGATGTCGCCTCACGACGGCGCGACTCGAGACGGACTTCGGCTTCGGCACGGCGTTGCACCAGCTCTGAAATTGCCCGGTCTGCGAGTTCTAGCAGCTGGCGGCGTTCGGCTAAGCCTAAGCGAAACTCGCCCAAGGCATCACGCGCACGCTCAGCCTCGGCGCGACGCACCACCAAGCCAGCCTCAGCTTCAGCAATACCCGCGCGATGGCGCTCAATGTCGTGCTCTTTACCTGCGAGTGCCCCTTTGGCTGATTCGAGACGTTCCAGCGCGACCGCTTGCGCAGCCTCGAGTTCGGCAACTTGACGTTCATCGCGGGCAATACGCTCATCCGCTGCGGTCAAGGCGGTGCGGGCGGCACGCTCATCAGCGGCAGCTACCCCATGCTCGCGCGAAGCAGCTTCAAAAGCGAGGCGTCGAGCGCTGCGATCTTTTTCATTGGTATCGAGCTCCGACTGTAAAGCCATCGCACGCTCATTAAGCGCAGTGAGACGATCATTCTCTTCCGTGAGATGAGCTTTACCTTCACGAATTTCAGCTTCACGCGAGAAGACTCCCCGGGCCGAGGCGTCATCTTTAGCCCGACGACCCGCAAAAACTAAACCCCGGCGATCAATCAAATCCCCCTCAGGGGTCGCAACTAACAAGAACTCAAAATTAGGGTGCGCCTTCCACCAGGTTAAAAACTCCGCGAGCGAAGGGCAGAGATGGCAACCCGCGAAGAGACTGTTAACCAAGGGGGCGGCAGCCGCCAGGCGAGGCCGGACCGCCTCGGCGGCAGGACGTAGCCAAGCGGGGACGTCTCCGGTCGGCGTACGTGCCGGTGCGGGTACGTGGAAGACCGTGCGACCGAGATCACGCTCGGCAAGCCGACCTACCAAGCCAGGCAAGAAATCGGCACTATCTAGCGCTACGGCTTCACTGGCCTGACCCAATAAAGCCTCAAGTGCAGCGGAAAGTTTCGGATCGGCGACATCTACTAAAGCAGAAAGTGCAGCAGCTTTACCTACGGGAACTGCATCACCTAATTCTCCCCGCAGTAGGGCTTTGGCACCTTCCGAGAAACCTTCCAATCGAGCCTGCATTTGCTCGAGCAAGCCCAAATGAGCGGAACGTTTTGCTACCACGCGATCCTGTTCGCTGATGGTTTGTTGCAGGGCACGAAACTCAGCTAGCAAGGCACGCCCTTGCTCGTCGCAGGCCTGTTCGGCAGCACGCGCAGCTTCGGATTCACCGTGCAAGCGCGAGACGACCGCAGCACAATCGGCGGCCCGCTTCTCAGCTACCACACGCTCATCGCGGGCTTGATAGAGCCCATCAGCCAAAGCGGCGCGGCGGGCCTGGAAACTTCTTAAATCAACTTCGAGATTAATAACATCAGCGCGGTGTCGGGTGATTTCACCTTCAGCCATTAATAAATCTTGGCGAAGTTGACGCAGCGCGGCTTCCCCTTGGGTTACGGCGCGGCTGGCTTCTTCGGCCTCTAAGGCCCGACCACGATAAGCACCATCGGCTTGGCTAACCTCGCCCTCACGCGCGACTTTTTCAGCGTTCCCCCCGCTCAGGCGAGCTTGCAGTTCAGCCAGTTCAACCGACAACGCTTCACCTTCGCGACGAGCCTCAGCCACGCGAGCAGCCAGGTCATCGGCTCGTAAACCGGCGGTACGACCTTCGCTTTCAGCGGCATCGCGCGCGGTACGTAAATCATAGAGTGCTTGCTGGGCAGACTCTAGGCGTAGAGCCGCGGCGGCTCGCTCCTCCTTTCCCTGAGCTAAGGCCGCCTCGCGGCCTGCGAGAGAAGCGGTGAGTTGCTGAACTTCAGTGCGGGCCAAGCCGGCCGAGGCCTCAAGGGTTGTAACCTGAGCTTGTCGCTCGCCCCACTGATAACCTTGCCAGGCGAGATCCAAATGGGTGAGCCGATGACGCAGGCGGCGGTAACGAAGCGCCTTGGCAGCTTGACGTTTTAACGACGCAATTTGCCGACCAATTTCTTCGACCACGTCGGTGGCACGCGCTAAATTTTGCTCGACTAAAGCGAGCTTAGCTAACGCCTCTTTGCGCTGGGCTTTATATCGGGTTATACCGGCAGCTTCCTCAAAGAGGTAACGGCGCTCGGCAGGATTGGCGGAAAGAATTTGGTCAATCTGCCCCTGCACCATGAAGGAATACGACATGCGACCCACGCCAGTATCCATGAAGAGGCGCTGAATATCTTTTAAGCGACAAGGCTTACCATTAATAAAATAGTCGCTCGCCCCTTCGCGATGCAGGCGACGCATCACGGAAACTTCGGCGAACTGAGTTCCTAACTCTTTCTCACAATCCGCAAAGGTGAGCTCGACTTCGCAAATCGGGAGAGCCTTGCGCTGGTCGGTACCACTGAAAATAACATCCTGCATTGAGGTACCGCGCAGGGATTTGGCACTTTGCTCACCTAACACCCAACGGATGGCATCGACGATGTTGGATTTACCACAACCATTAGGCCCCACCACCGCAGTCATACCAGGACCTAGGCCGATGCGGGTGCGATCGGCGAAACTCTTAAAGCCATGGGCGACGATTTCCTTGAGGTACATCGGCGAGGTAGCGGTCAGACTTGGCCCCGCTGCACAGGTCGGCAAGCGCCGAGTGGCCCCTAGCCCCCTTTTTGGGGGGACGGATTCGGAGTTGACCCCGACCCCGCCCTGCCCTTTCCCTCAACCCTTACCACATCCATGCCCGTCGAAATCAAGATCCGCAAAGGAGAAGCCGTTGATAAAGCGTTACGCCGCCTCAAAAAGAAGGTGGACCGCGAAAACATCATCAAAGACGCCCGCGCTAAGCGTGGCTTCGAAAAGCCCACCACCCGCCGTCGTCGTAAGAATAAGGTCAAGGCCTTTAACGCCTACCTCCGTAAGAAGTGGGAGAATAAGTAAGAGCTAAACTCATCCTTCAAAAACCCGGTCACAGACCGGGTTTTTTGTTTGTCACCCATCAACCGAGCGGGACGGCAGCTAGCTAGCTCGTTAGCTATTCTAGCCACTATCCCTCATCTCCCATCCCTAATCCCTAATCTCTCATCTCTTATCCCTCATCCCCAAAAAAAGACCGCC
>CAZEDB010000004.1:55410-89215 GCA_964510855.1 uncultured Enterobacteriaceae bacterium
ATCCCTAATCCCTAATCTCTCATCTCTTATCCCTCATCCCCAAAAAAAGACCGCCCCGTAGGGCGGTCGTTCATCAATCACTGACTTCAACCTTAGCGAATGAAGAGCAACTCTTGGTAGGTAGGCAGAGGCCAGAGCGTATCGGCCACAATCTCCTCCAGCGCATCTGCGGACTCACGAACCTTAAGCATAGCCGGGAGAACCTTATCTACGGCATGACGAGCCGCTGCATGGGTATCGGCGTGCGAGACATCGCGTAGGCGATCAAGCTGATCAATCGAGGTCGCCAACGCATCAGTGAGCTTAGCGACTTCGGCCAAGGCCTTGCCTGCAGCCTTACCGCCCGCTGCCTTAAGGGCTTCGTGCGAGGCGGCTAAGTCACGGGCATGAGCAAAGGCCGCAGGAAGAATAACCGTACGAGCAATCTCAGAGGTGAGCTTAGATTCGGTGCCGACCGTGAGCACGTAGGAGTGAGTGTAGATTTCCTCGCGGGCTTCTAACTCGCGCTTGGAGAGCACGCCTTGACGCTCGAAGACCTCAACCGTACTCGCGTGAGCAATCTCAGGAAGGGCGTCGGGCGTCGTGCGAAGATTCTTTAAGCCGCGCTTCTCCGCCTCTTTATGCCATGCCTCAGAGTAACCGTTACCGTTAAAGATAATCCGGCTGTGCTTCTGTAAGACATCTTTGACCACGTTAGCGAGGGCGGCGTTAAAGCCAGCCTTCTTACCTTGGGTCTCAGCCTCAATGCGTTCGCAGATATACTCAATGGAGTCGGCTACGATAGTATTAAGAGCTACTAACGGACCTGCGACAGAGAAGGAGGAGCCAACCGCGCGGAATTCGAACTTATTACCTGTGAAGGCAAACGGGCTCGTCCGATTACGGTCGCCTGCATCCTTAGGCAGCACGGGCAAGGAATCAGTGCCGAGATGCATCGTGCCGCCCGACTTAGAGGTCTTGGCCGCACCACTCTTGCGGAGTTGCTCAAACACGTCAGCCAACATGTCACCTAGGTAGATGGAGATAATCGCCGGAGGAGCCTCATTGGCACCCAGACGGTGGTCATTGCCAGCCGAAGCCACGGTGGCGCGAAGCAGACCTTGGTGAAGATCAACTGCACGGATAACCGCGGTAGTGAAGGCGATGAACTGCGCGTTGTCGTGAGGGGTTGAACCAGGCTCGAGCAAGTTACCCACCCGTGCACCACCGAGCGACCAATTGACGTGCTTGCCTGAACCATTAACTCCGGCGAAAGGCTTTTCGGCGAGGAGGCAGACGAAGCCGTGCTTAGCGGCGACGCTCTTAAGCACCGTCATGGTAAGCATCTGGTGGTCGTGCGCGACGTTGGCCGTCTCGAAAATAGGCGCGACCTCGAACTGTGCGGGAGCAACTTCGTTGTGACGGGTCTTAATTGGAATCCCGAGTTTGAAGCACTCGAGTTCAGCTTCCATCATACAAGCTAACACGCGCGAAGGAACGGTGCCGAAGTATTGGTCTTCGAACTCCTGACCCTTAGCAGGCTTAGCACCGAAGAGGGAGCGACCACAGGTGTAGAGGTCCGGGCGAAGATGGAAGAGACGGGAATCAATTAGGAAGTACTCTTGCTCAGGGCCGCAGGTAGCAGCGATGTAACCATGATCGGTATTGCCGAAAAGTTTAAGCAGACGACCGGCAGCACGATTCAGTGCCGCCATGGAACGAAGCAACGGCGTCTTCTTATCGAGCGCTTCACCTGTCCAGGAAACGAAGGCGGTAGGGATGCAAAGGGTGGAACCGTTCTCGGTATCAAAAATGTAAGCAGGGGAACTAACATCCCACGCCGTATAACCCCGGGCTTCGAAGGTAGCGCGCAGACCGCCGTTGGGGAAGGAGGAGGCGTCGGGCTCAGCCTGAATCAGAGCCTTACCCGCAAACTGCGCCAGCGTGCCTGAACCTGAAGGCTCAAAAAATGTATCGTGCTTCTCGGCCGTAGAACCGGTTAAAGGGTAGAAGACGTGCGCGTAGTGGGTAGCGCCACGCTCGAGGGCCCAATCCTTCATGGCGGAGGCGACAATATCGGCGACGCTGTTATCCAACTTGGCACCATGCTCGATGGCGGCGCGCAAGGCCTTGAACACGCCCTTGGGCAGACGTTTCTCCATCTTATCGAGGGAGAAGACGTTTTGGCCGTAGACCGTATCGAGCTTCTCAGAACGGAAGTCGAAGGTCCCCTTTAAGCGGGGCTGGCTGGCGATACTAGCAATCGCGGCGGAACGAGGGGTGTGGGTGCTCATGGATGTAGGAATTCGTAAAAAATTAAGCAAAGCCTGTGCCAAGGGGAGGACTAGCCTATATTGTGTCTATTTTTAGACAAAAATAGGCTTAATGCCTATTAAAAGGCATTATTTACCTGGTGATTATACCCCAATCAACGCCGGTTGCGTAGAAGGTCGCGAATTTCGGTCAAGAGCAGCTCTTCCTTGCTTGGAGCTGGAGGGGCCACGGGGGTGGCGGGCGGCGCGGCCTTACGCGCACTTAAAGTATTGGCCACTTTCACTAGAGCAAAAACCACCGCCGCCGTAACCATAAATCCTAAAACCGCGGCAAGGAATTTGCCGTACTTCACACCCATCCATTGCACTTTTTCAAGTTCGGCAACGCCCAACGCGGTCATAGCGGGCTGGAGCAGAAGCGGAGCAATGACATCGCCGATCATCGAACTCACGATGGCGTTAAAGGCCGCTCCAAGAATAACCGCGACCGCTAGGTCGAGGACATTGCCACGGAGAATGAACTGTCGGAATTCAGCAAACATCGTAGGGGTAATAAACGACTCAGCGCCAGCGATAGACGAGACGCAGGAAGTAGGTGTTCTGTAACTTCTGGTCGCTCTCAGAACGATAGTCCTGCAGCAGACCAATACGTAACCCCATGGGTGTATCTTTCAAAAGAAATTCAAAGGAGCTTTCGTGACGAATGGTGACGTCGGATAAATCCTCGAGCGAGGGCACCGCATCAACCCCAATGCGCAACTTACCCCAAGCGAGTTCGCGTTCATAAGCTAAACCAAGGTCAAGCGCAGCACTGCTGACATCAGGGTCACCATTATCTAAGTTCTCCACCCGATAACCTAAACCAGCGCGAACATCGAAGCTGCCTTTATCATCCTGCTGCAACCGATAGCCCAAGCCGCCCGTAGCCAACGCCATCAGATCGAGGTCGCGCACCCGATCATAGCCGGCATCGGCACGGGTATACCAAAAGGTCGCCTCCGCCAGCGTTTGCTCATAACTAACTTTGGCCAAGAGGTCGTCGGCCGATTTTTCGTCTTCGGTCGTAGCGGTATTCCCTCGGATGCTGGCTAAAGTTTTTGAAACGTCCTTTTCCTCAAACTCAGCCCGCACACCTGCGCTGAGCGTTGTGCCATTTTTTTCACCGGAGCGGCCGCCGAGATCAAGATCGGCTTCATAGTTCCAGGCTGGGGGCTCGACCGCCAGGGGCGCGTTAGCATCCACCGCTGCAGGTGCGGGGGCGACGGTCTCTTGAGCGGTAATCGAAGCGGCAACGAGTAGGGGTAAGAATAATCGCATAGAGGTTTGGTAAGAAGCCTAGGTTAGGTTGCCAATCGGAAAAAACCGTGTTGAACTAGATGAGTAATGCTCGATGCGCTCATCATTGGAGCTGGCCCAGCTGGGTTAGGATGCGCCTCCGCAGTTGCTGAGCGCGGCGGTTCGCTGCGCATCCTTGAGTCCTCGTCGCGTGCAGGTGGGGCCGTGCAAACGTTACGCGAGGCAGGTTGGACGGTGGAACTTGGTCCGCATACCCTCCAACTAGAGAACCTCGCTGATGCTGAGCTTCTCAAGTCGCTTGGACTTGAAGCCGAAATGCTAGATGCGGATCTAGCAGCTGCTCGCCGCTTCATCGCCTGGGAAGGTCAGTTACACACACTCGGCGCCAAACCTACCTCACTGCTCAGAAGTGCCCTCTTAACCTTTGCGGGTAAATGTCGACTTCTTGCCGAAATCTTTGTGCCGCGCGGGAACGATACCCACGAGAGTTTACTGGCATTTGTCGAACGGCGCATGGGCCAAGAAGTCGCAGACCGGCTCCTAGATCCGATGGTAAACGGAATTTTTGCCGGCGACCCCGGTCGCCTCATTGCCAAGTACACCCTGCCCACTTTAGTCGAAATGGAACGTACACACCGTTCGATTTTGTGGGCGTTAAGCCAACGTCGAGGAGCCGCTCGACGCATCATTGGATTTAAAGGCGGACTGCAGCGAATCATTGAAGTCATGCAGTCCCAACTCGCGCCTGGAAGTTTACGCACCCAAGCCAACGTAACCCGGTTAATAAAAATACCTCAAGGATGGCAAGTGGCATGGCGAGAATCCGACGGCACAGACCACACCGCTGAAACCCGTCAGTTAATTATCACTGCCCCCCCTTGGAAATGGGGCAATCTGCCTTTTGAGACAAGCCTCGCTCGCGTCCAGCAAGAGGCCCAACGGGTCGAAGCCCCTCCGCTCACCTTGGTGGTACGGGGCTACGACCGAAAACAAGTAGCTCACCCGCTGAATGGCTTCGGCTTACTTGCTCCTCGTCTCGAGCGTCGGCGCATTCTCGGCGTCCTGTTTCCGTCTTCAGTTTTCCCCCAGTGTGCGCCTGAAGGAAAAGTTTTACTCTCTACTTTTATTGGCGGTACGCGTGCACCCGAGCAGGCGTGGCTAGATGATGAAGCAACGGGGAAACTGGTAGACCAAGAGTTGGGCGACTTACTCGGCGTACAAGGTTCGCCCGAACGCCAGTGGATCATGCGTTGGCCGCAAGCGATACCGCAATACCATCACGGTCACGGTCGATTCCTCGAAGCCCTAGCAGTCGCAGAGCAACAACATCCTGGCTTACATTTTGTCGGTAACTTCCGCGACGGCGTCTCTTTAATGTCTACCCTGCGACGCGGGCGGGAATTAGGTCGTAGCCTACCCCTGAGCTGAAGGCGCTGGTAAGGTTTTAATTAACCACCAACCTGGTAAAAGTAAAAGCGCGCCTGCGATGTAAACTGCTTGGTGACTACCGGTGTGGAAAAAGGTATAGCCGGCAGCGATGGGACCAACAATACGAGCGAGGGCGCCTGCCGAACGTAGGATACCAAGATTACGACCCTGTTCCTCGGGCGGCGAATACAAGGAAACCAACGAGGACAGGCTGGGTAAAATCAAACCAGTGGAAAAAGCGAGGAGACCTGTAGCGGCAAAGAAGGGCACCAATAGGGAGGATGCTGCTACTGCCCCAGGTTCGGGATAAGGAATTAAGCCGATGGCAAAAAGCGCTACCGCGCCGGTGGCAAAACCCAAACCGGCGATGGCGCGCTCACCAAAGCGACGCACCAGGAAGCGACCCGCTAATCCTTGCGCAGTGATGAGGCAAAGACCGTTGGAAAGGAAGAGCCAAGCATTGTCCTGCGGCCCAAAGAGAAAAAGCGCGGCAGTTAAAAAAACCACCGTGTTCTCCATACCCGTGAAGGCAACTTGGTAGGCGAGGTTAGCAAACGAGGCACGTCGGATACCGCCGGGAGGCGTACGGAATAAACCCAAGAAAGCGCCACGCGATTCGGTGGCACGTCCCGTCGCAGGCAAGGTTTCAGGGAAGAGTAACCAAACCAGCAAAAGGTTGAGTGCCGCTAACACCGCTGAAACCGCCGCTGGGAAAGAAAATGGATTGAGCGCTACGGCCGAGGCGCCGACCTCAAGATCCGGCAGACTAAAGCCGGCCGAGAAACCCCCGATAACGGGGCCGAAGAGGAAGCCGAGTCCGATGGCAATCCCAACCACCGCCATACCGCGACTGCGATTAGCTCGCTCGGTAATATCTGCGGCCGCTGCACTCGCGACCGCAATATTACCTGCAGCTAAACCACAGAGCGCACGTGAAAGTAGGAAGATCCAAAACTGACCTGCAAAAATCCAGAGGATGTAGGCGAAGAGATTAACCAACAGCGTCGCAACTAAGACGGGGCGACGACCGATGCGGTCGGACAAACTTCCCCACAACGGCGAACAAATAAATTGAAGCAGGGAAAATCCCGCACTCAGTAAACCGCCAAAAAGTACCGCCACTAGCTCAGGTCGGGGCTCAGTTCCTGCTAACCAACGGGCCGCATCGACCGCCGAGCCAACCAAGGTACCTTGCGAACCCTCCGACTCAAGATAGTGCCGGAGCAAATCGGGGAACATCGGGATAATGACGGCAAAGCCGACAATATCCATAAACACGGTAAGGAAGATGAGGCCGAGGGTGCGGCGGTTCTTCGGTTGAGCATCTACCATAGACGCACGGTGAGGTTCTAGGTCCAACGAGCAAACATGAAAGCAGGTTACCTTGCGATAGCTAGGCAAACGGTTCTAATTGCGGGATGCGCAGCGTGCTTCTGCTCCTTGCCTCGACCTTGCTTTTACCTGCAGGGACAGATGACCCACGGCGACTTCTCATCGAACACCCCTTAGAGAATTTTGGAGAGGTAGAATATGCCCGGGCAACCGAAGCGATTTTTAATACCTTTGAGGCCCGTACGGGCAAACGTCTCGCACCCGCGGAACGAGGTCGAGTGGCCTTAAAAATTTCGACTCGCTCTGGCCCTGGTCTTTCCACGCCCAAAGCGTTGGTTCGAGCAGTCGCCGAATCCCTACGCCGGCGAGGCTTTGCCGCGGGCGCAATTGTTATCTGCGATGCCGAGGCCACCCACTTACGCCGCGCGGGATTTGCCCCGGCTAATCCCCTTGAAGCTTTACGCTTCGAAGACCTCCCTGCCCGGGCTTGGGATTTAGAAGCACGCGAATGGGCTGAGTTGCCCGCCTGGCGTTATGAAAATCCCATGGTGCCTCCTCCTGGGGCACCCGTTCCTGCCTGGCACGATGCGCGCGTTTCGCTTTTACCCCGTCCGCTCGCCGAAGAATTTGATTTTTGGCTTCATCTCCCCGTGCTTTCGGACTCGGCCGATCTCGGGGTACGAGGCGCTATCGCCGGCGCCTCGCTTGAAAACGCCACCAACACCGAACGTTTTGCTGGCAACCCACGCAATGCTGCTATGGCGGCCGTTGAGATGGCAGCTTGGCCCGCCATCGATAGCAAACGCGCCCTCACCTTACTCAGCCTCGAGCGTTACCAAATCAAAGGAGGACCGGTTTTTGATGCCGGGTGGTGCCGTTCGGAAAAACTTCTGCTCGCGAGTGCGAATCCGGTTATTCTCGATGTTGCTGGGCTAACTCGACTACGGGCAGGTCGACCCGAAGACAACGCGGGCGAACCTACGGTTTTACAGGCGGCAGCCGCTGGGGGTAACACCCTAGGCTCAGCCCGCCCCAGTGACGTTACCTTAGTGCGTCTCGGCCAACGCTAACCTTAGAGCTTAATCCCTAAAGCCTCTGCTGCGGTCGCGCGCTCTTCGAGTAATTCGGTTTCGGTAATTTTAATTTTTTCGCGGGCGAAAGCATCGACTTCAAGGCCCTCGACAATTTCCCATGACCCATCGGCTTGGGTGCGAATAGGAAAACCAAAGAGAATCCCAGGAGCGATGCCGTAAGCGCCCTTGGAAAGAACGGCTACCGAATGCCAATCTCCTGCAGGCGTAGGGAAATGGAGACTGCGTAAGGTATCGAGCGCCGCATTCGCAGCGGAAGCAGCAGAAGAAGCCCCACGCGCCTTAATCACAGCGGCTCCGCGTTGTTGGACGGCGGGAATAAAGGTTTCACGTAGCCAAGTAGCATCGGAAATGACTTGGGTGGCGGGACGGCCGGAAATTGTGGCATGGGCAAAGGAGGGGAACTGAGTGGAAGAATGATTGCCCCAAATTCCCATATTGCGGACCTCCGAGACGTGTACGCCCGCTTGCGTAGCTAACATCGCCTTAGCGCGATTTTCATCAAGACGCGTCATAGCAAAAACGCGGTCTTCACCTAAGCCACCGGCACGCAACGCAATCAAAGCGTTGGTATTACAAGGATTCCCCACCACGAGCACCCGTGCGTTGGGCTTAGCCGAACGACCAATCGCCTGCCCCTGTCCGATGAAAATTTTACCGTTAATACCCAAGAGATCTTTTCGCTCCATGCCTGCCTTACGCGGCACGGCGCCAATCAGCAGGCACCAATCCGCCTGTTTAAAACCCACCTCGAGATCGCCCGTGGTCACCACTTCGGTGAGTAAAGGAAACGCCGCATCTTCAAGCTCCATGCGCACACCCGCAAGGGCATCCAAGCCAGGCCCTACTTCGATAAGATTAAGCGCGACGGGTTGGTCGGGACCAAAGACCGCACCAGAGGCGAGGCGAAAGAGTGCAGCGTAGCCAATGTTACCGGCAGCACCGGTAACGGCGACGCGAATAGGAGCGCGGGAAGCCATAGAAACCTTATCCAAACCTCACCTCCCCGTTACAGGGAAGCGCAAATCCTCTTAAAAAGCTAACTCGCTTTGGGGCGCACCCCCCTCGGGGGAGGACAACAAAGACCCCAAGGGGAGATGGGGGGGGATCATTCTCAAGAGTAAGCAAGCGGCGGCCAAGGCGTCGTAGCCCGCACAATGGGGCTGAGCACGGTCGGGTGGACAAAGCCGTGCCGCCGCCGCAAGCAGCTGGGGCTCTACCCCAAAAGACTTAATCAACGCACCAAGGCTATAATCCCCCAGACCGGGTCGATACTGACGGGCCAAGCTAAGGGTGTCTACCCACGGACCCCATGCGGCTTGAGACGACGCTACTTCCGCCACCGCAGGAACCGCTGCCGGGTGGGGCCAAGTGTCGGTCAACAACGTGGCCTCAACCCCAGCATGGTGCGAAACGAAAACACCTGACTGACGTAGACTCATAAACTCAGACCAATAGGCACTAAAGAGGCGGCGACCCGCAAGGTCGGCAGCAACTAATCCATGGCAGCGGGTTTCGCTCAATGCCACGGGCGCTAAAGGCGCACAACGCTCCGTGCGAAGCTCAACCAACTGACCGCCAAGTAACGTTACCACGCCCCACTCAACCACCCCAGTACGGCGACTCCCTTCAAAGTCTAAAACGTGAAGCGGCACTTCGGTCCAAGGGCGACGGGGGTCCATGCTTAGCGCCATTCGTGTTTAGGATAACGACCCCGTAGTTCTTTCTTCACCAACTCATAGGAGCCTAACCAAAAGGCATCTAAGTCCGTGGTGCGCTGCTGGGTACGTCGGGCAGGCGATTGAATACAAATCACTAGGGGCACGCGGCCTTTACATACGCGCAAGCGTTGACCTGGAAAATCATAGAGCTCCTGCACCGTGGCTTCAATCACCGCTTCGCCATCTTCAGTATAATCAATCCGAGCCGGATGTTTTTTACGAGGGAGATGCAAGGTTAGCGGGCAATACACATCGAGTGCTTGGGTCTGCTCATGATTCAGCCAACTCTTTAAGACGGGCATCACCTCCCGTTCACGGAGTTCACGGGCACTCAATGCCCCAGCACAAACTTCTTCAATCACCATCCGTCGTGCCGCCTCGTCAAAAAAGGGAATGGCTAACTCGGGAACTTGACGGGCAAGGAAGTTAACGCGCCTGATCCAAGCATCTACGGCTGAATCCCAAGTGTCTAAACTGAGTCGACCGGCTAAAACCTCGGCTGCCAATAACTGACTGGCAGCATCGGAGGCGACGTCTTCAACCTCGCGAACCGCTAGCACGAGGTCGCGGAAACGACGCTCCACGCGCGTGACCACCCGGCGTTGTTGCGCGTCGTAACGCACACCGGTTACTTCAGAAAAGTCGTGGGGAAAGAGCTCACGCAACCAGCTCTCTTCAATGGCCGTGACTTGAGAGAGCAAGGTAGTGACTTCACCACGTACTTGCACCTCTTCCATTTCTGCAGCCACGAGGAGGGGTGCCTCACGTACCGCAGTTTCCCGTCGCAACTCCCCCCGACGACCATGCACCACCGCACAACGCAAGGTGCCCTGATCAAGACGGACCGCCACCCGATCGCTTAAACCCAAGACAATACACCGTCGTACCTCATCAGGGTCGGCGGGCGCTACGGCGACAGGCAACCCTTGCGCCTTAGCGAGACGGAGAAATTGCTCGGCGGCACGATGCGCCTGAAGCGCACCCGCGGCATGAATCCCTAAGCGCTCGCAAGCGGCACTCTCAAAGCCGAGATCGGCGGCACGATTAAGCAGGCCGAGGCGCAACAAAAAATCTGAGCCAGAGGGAGCGGTTACGGCTTCACGAGCGCGCTCAACTTCAGCCTCAACCTGACGCAATAAAATATCACGACCTTGCGCGAGGCCGGCAATGCGGGCCACTTCCGCCACACAACCCCGTTCCGCGGCGGCTAATAACATCCGAGCGTGCCGAGGATGGGCCGGGAAAGCCGCCATGCGACGGCCCAAATCAGTTAACTCACCCGCCGAACTTAAAGCCCCGAGGTCCGTAAGCGTTTGGGTAGCGCGGGCCAAAGCCCGTGGCTCAGGGGCTTCAAACCAAGCAAAGGTAGCAGGGTCGCCCCAGCCTCCCGCACGCAACAAGAGCACGGTCTCACAAAGATCCACCCGGCGGATTTCTGGGACTTGTCGAACTGCACGACCCTCATGCTCCAACTTAGACCACAACCTCAGCGCCCGGCCCGGACCGGTACGCCCAGCACGACCCGCCCGCTGTTCCGCCGATGCCTGACTAACGGGCTCAGTCATGAGCGTATCAATCCCACGCACAGGATCAAAGCGTGCCACGCGGGCAAGACCAGCATCGACGACCGCACGAATGCCAGGGAGCGTCAGTGAGGTTTCCGCAACGTTGGTTGCCACCACAACTTTTCGCCGCGACCCTACCCTTACGGCACGGTCTTGCTCCTCCGCAGGCAAATCACCATGCAGCGGCAGCAGATCTACCCCACGACATTCAGGGGCATCGCGGAGTGCACCTAAGGTACGGCTAATCTCATAAGCTCCGGGCATGAAGACGAGCACGTCGCCCTCGGGTTCTTCGCGAAGTAGCCGTCGGACTTGTTCAGCTGCACCCTCCCAAGGACCGCGACGCGCGTCGCGCGGCTGAGGGACATATTCAATATCCACTGGGTAGGTACGCCCGTCAGCCGCCAACGTTTCCGACGTCCCCAACCAATGACTCAGCGAATCCGTATCTAAAGTCGCCGACATCGCCAGCAGGAGTAAATCCGGTCGGCGGGTGGCCTGAAGCTGACGCGCCAGAGCTAAGGCAACATCGGCATGTAAATTGCGTTCATGAAACTCGTCGAAGACCACCGCACCCACACCTTTTAAATCAGGATCGCTCGCCATCTGTCGCAGCAACAAAGCCTCGGTGACAAATTTAATGCGAGTGGCTGCCGACTCCACGCGGTCAAAGCGAATGTGGTAACCAACCTCGCCCCCCAACACCCCTTGACGTTCGCTCGCAATCCGTGAGGCCAGCATCCGGGCTGCAATCCGCCGGGGCTGTAAGACCACGACTTGTCCAGTGACCAACTTAAGGTCGATCAACATCTGGGGTATCTGCGTCGACTTTCCTGAACCCGTGGGCGCACGGAGTATGAGCCGACGCACCCGACTGCAGGCATCAACTAACGGTCCGCGCAACGCTTCGATGGGCAGGCTAGAACTCATGGGCCGAGATCCAGTTCAACTAGGGTTACCTGAGGAGTCCCCTGCCCCAATTGCAAACGCGCCACGGTTACGGGAAGACGAAAGCGACGCGGTCCAGCTGACCCAGGATTGATGCGCAGAGGTAAACCTGAAGCCCTAGGCTGAATGAGCGGGACATGGGTATGACCCGAAATCACAATGTCCTCCTCGCTCAGTGCGAGCGTTAAGGGAAGATGACCGTGATGCAGCACGAGGCGATAATCCAAGAGAGGTAACGTCACCGACCAAGGGAGTTGAGGTAAATCATCACAGTTACCACGCACCGCCGTAACCGGAGCGAGTTGGGCCAACCCTTCCAAAACTTCAAGGTCACCGACATCTCCAGCATGTAAAATAGCGTCACAACCCTCTAGGGCTACCAAGGCCTGAGGTCGGAGCAGCCCGTGCGTGTCTGCAATTAGGCCGACGCAAATTTTAGTCATTAGCGCGGGCGGCTCAGTCCCGCCGGAGGCGAAGGTCGCAAGACCGTAAATTCAGCCCCGAGGGTCTCCTTGAGTTTCTTGCGTACGCCGGGCGGAATTGAAGCTAGGGCACGCTCAAAATCTTCATGGCCTGAACGAACCGAAGGCAAAGCTTCAGGCAGAGGGAGCTCCCCTACCAAAGTAGCACCGGACTCAAGCGTCTCGGGCATCGGAGACTCCGACCAAGTCTCAACTTCATCAGGGGCCTGACTCGAGCCTTGCTCAAGCACCTCATCGGGTGGCCCCGATTCATCAACCACCGGAGCGGCAGTCTTAACCTGAGTCAGCGGCACAGACTCAGGTGTCGCTAACGATGGGCTTATTTTTTTTTGGCCGGGCTCCCGGGGGAGTCCGTTAGCAGCGGCACTAAGTTCGCGAATCAAGGCATCAAGCGGTCGCTGTCGGGCAATCTCGAGCGACTTAAGCAGCGTAATCTCAAATGCGGCCCGCGGTGAAAGTCCTTGGCGAATGGTGGGCTCAGCTTGTTGCAAAGTATCGAGCAAGCGCACCAAAGCCTCCGAGCCTAACTCAGCACCCAACTGGGCACTGCGACCTCCCTGCCGCACCGCATCGAGAACGGCGGCTCGCACCACCGCTTGCAAATCGATCAAGATACGCAAGAGGTCACGGCCATCGGCATGAAACTGATCCGCTAAATCAAGGGTAGCGGTAGCATCGCCGGCAGCAAGCGCGCGCGCTAGGTCGGCTACTTGGCGCACCGAAGCTAGACCATAGATTTCCAGCACGTCTTTCTCAGCCACCGTTTTGCCCGAAAAAGCAATCACTTGGTCTAAGATCGACTGGGAGTCGCGCATGCCGCCCTGAGCTAAACGCGCAATTGCGAGTAAGGCAGAGCGCTCGGCCTTAACTCCATCAGCTTTAACAATCGCTTCGAGGCGTTCGGCGATGAGGGCCTCGGGGATGGGCTGAAACTCAAAGCGCTGACAGCGCGAGACAATGGTCTCGAGCACCTTCTCCGCTTCCGTCGTAGCAAAAATAAAACGCACCCAAGGCGGCGGCTCCTCGATGGTCTTAAGCAAAGCGTTAAAGGCTTCTTTGGTGAGCTGATGGGCTTCATCGACAATGAAGACCTTGGTGGAACCAGCGGGGCGGACTTGGCAGGCCTCCCGAATCTTGTGAGCATCCTCAAGCTTACGATTAGAGGCGGCGTCGATTTCTACCACATCGAGGTAAGATCCCTGCTCGATTTCCAACGAGATAGCGTGTTCGGGATCAAAGTCCACTTTAGGACCTCCGGGGGAGCACAGGGCTTTGGCTAAAATCCGTGCCGTCGTAGTTTTACCCGTACCACGCGGTCCCACAAAAAGGTAGGCATGAGCCAGTCTTCCAGTAGTGAGGGCGTTGGTAAGGGTCCGGACAATATGCTGCTGACCCACAATCTCAGCGAAGGTGCGTGGGCGCCAGCGGCGCGCGATGACTTGGAAGTTAGCTTCAGCCAAGGGAAGTCGATTTAAGCGGAGGCCCAGCAGGGTGTCAACGACCCGGGAAACTTATTCCCACTCAATCGTCGAAGGGGGCTTAGACGAGATATCGTAGCAGACGCGGTTGAAACCTTTTACCTCATTAATGATGCGTGAGGAGACCTTACGAAGGAACTCATGCGGCAAATGAGCCCAATCAGCGGTCATGGCGTCAGAGGATGTAACCGCCCGTAACGCACAAACGTGATCGTAAGTACGCTCATCACCCATCACGCCCACGGTGCGCACGGGCAGGAAAACAGCAAAGGCTTGCCATACCTTGTCGTAGAGACCCGAGGCGCGAAGCTCTTCTATAAAAATCGCATCGGCCTTACGCAAAATCTCAAGCCGCTCCTGCGTGATCGCTCCACAGACCCGGACGGCTAAGCCTGGACCAGGGAAGGGATGGCGCCAGACCATTTCGCGAGGCAGACCCAGGGCTTCACCGAGGGCACGTACTTCATCTTTGAAGAGCTCCCGCAGCGGCTCAAGCAGGCGCAATTTCATACGCTTGGGCAATCCGCCCACATTATGGTGACTCTTAATGGTAGCGGAAGGATTCCCCGCGATAGCGACCGACTCGATAATGTCGGGATAAAGCGTACCTTGAGCAAGAAACTCGACCTTAGCTTGGCTGCGAATTTTTTTAACTTCGGCATCAAAGGTATGAATAAATTCATGCCCAATGATTTTTCGTTTTCGCTCGGGATCGGTTACGCCGCGAAGTTTGCCAAGGAAACGATCGGAAGCATCAACCACCCGGAGATTGACTTTAAATCGGCCACGGAACATCTGCTCGACTTGCTTGCGCTCGCCCTGACGAAGCAGACCATTATCCACAAATACGCAGGTGAGCTGACGGCCAATGGCACGCTGGATAAGAGCGGCGGCCACCGAAGAGTCGACCCCACCCGAAAGACCGAGAATTACATGAGCCTTACCGACTTGGGCACGAATTTGTGCCACCGCATCGTTCAAGTAATCGCCCATCACCCAATCGGGTTTACACTTACAAATCCGGAAAAGGAAGTTCCGCACCATATCCATGCCGCGCTCGGAATGGGCAACTTCAGGGTGAAATTGAATACCGTAGAACTGACGGGTGGCATCTTGTACCACCGCATGCTCGGAGTTCTCTGTGCTGGCTACGGCCTTAAAGCCTTTGGGTAAACGGGCAACTTTGTCGCCGTGGGAATTCCAAACCCGGAGCGGACCTTTGATACCGTGTAACAAATCAGAACCTGTACGGAAGCGAAGCGTGCCGTGGCCGTATTCACGATGGGCTGAGGGCGAAACTTTGCCGCCCAACATCTCTCCCATCAGTTGTAAACCGTAGCAGATACCCAGCACGGGTACGCCCAACTTAAAGAGCGCCGCGTCGGGACGAGGTGAACCTGTCGTACGCACACTCGCCGGACCACCTGAAAGAATAATACCCCGCACACCCTCGCGACGAAGGGTTTCAGCAGAAACGCCAAAAGGATAAATTCGCGAGTGGACGTTGCATTCGCGGATACGGCGCGCAATGACCTGAGTGTACTGAGACCCAAAATCGAGGACGGCAATGGTCTGCTGAGACATGAGAGAGGGGGTAGTAATAAGTTAATCCTAGAGACGCAGGCGAACATTGTTCACACCACAACCTGGGCAGGGCGCTTGCTCGCGAGCCTGACCCCGGCTGTAGATACGACCGCAGCCACTACAGGCAAACGACGATCGTAAACGCTGCGGGTCGACGAGAATAGCCTCGAGACGTTCCAGCCGAAACCAAGCTACAAACACCACCGCTAAGCCGCCGCCAGCAAGGAGGGCAAGAAAGAGGCCGAGATCGAGGGCGAGGCTCACGGTAGGGTTAAAAAGGAAGGACGCGCCCACCTAAGGCAGACGCGTCCGGCAAAACCAAATCGTCCGAGCTTTAGGCTTGGGCGGTGGCAGCCTCAGGCGTCTTGGCCTTACGGGCCTTGGGCTTGGGCTTAGCAGGAGCAACGTCGTCCTTACCCACTAACTCGATTAACGCTGTTTCAGCGGCATCGCCCCGACGGGCTTCGAGTTTGTAGATTCGGGTATAACCGCCCTTGCGATTGGTGAAGGCTGCGACGCGCTCCTTGAAGAGCAGCGCAACTGCGGACTCGTCACGCACGCGGGCGATGGCGAGACGGTAGTAGTGAAGACGGGTAGCGCCGCCAGCAGCGACGCCCTTCTTCGCCATAGTAATGATACGCTCGACGAAGGGACGAAGCGCCCGCGCGCGGGAGAGCGTGGTGCGAATACGAGCGTGGGTGATAAGCTGAGCTGCGAGCCCAGAAACCATGGCCGCACGATGCTCCTTCTTAACCCCGAGGACGTGACGATGGGAACGGTGGCGCATGGCAAATTAGGCGGGTGCGTTTTTGTCCATCAAGCGCTCAAGACCCGTCATGCCGAGCGACAAACCTAATTGCTCGAGCTTCTGCTTGATCTCGTTGAGGGACTTTTTGCCGAAGTTGCGGAACTTGAGCATGTCTTGTTCTGACTTCATGGCCAGGGAACCCACCGTAGTAATGTTAGCGTTATTGAGGCAGTTGGCGGCACGCACCGAGAGCTCAATTTCGTTAACCGACATATTGAGGAGGTTGCGCAGACGATTTTGATCGTCGGCTTCTTCACGGGCCTTCGATTCAAACTCAATTTCAGGACCAGCCGCTGCGTTGAAGACTTCGAGGTGCTTAGATAAAATAGCCGAGGCTTCCTTGAGGGCTTCATCAGGGGTGATACGACCATCGGTCGTGACTTCGAGGACCAAGCGATCGTAGTCGGTCTTTTGGCCTTCACGGGAATTCTCCACCGCATAACGCACGCTGGTGACGGGCGAGAAGAGCGAGTCGATAGGAATCACTCCAATGACTTGCTCAGGAACTTTATTATCTTCGGCCGAGGCCCAGGAGCGACCGACCTTGATTTCAAGATCTGCCTGGAAGCGGCGCTTGCGATCGAGGGTGCAAATAACTTGCTCAGGGTTCACTAAGGTAACGCCGGCAGGAAGTTCGATGTCGGAGGCTTTAATCACGCCCGCCTTAGTCACATCAATGGTCGCACGTAAGTCGTCGCGCTTCTCATGGCGCAGAAGCACCTTCTTGAGATTGAGCACGATTTCAGTGACGTCTTCGACCACGCCCTCGACGGGCTGGAATTCATGGGAAACACCTTCGATACGAACGGAGGCAATGGCGGCACCTTCTACCGAGCCCAAGAGGACGCGGCGCAAGGAGTTACCAATGGTGTGACCGAAACCGGTCTCGAAGGGCTCCGCGGTGTAGCGAGCATGGTTAGGAGACGAGCCAGACTCGTCTTTCTTCAGCTTGTTAGGGAGCTGGAATTTGCCGAGGCGCTTAGACATAGGATTTTTTTGGTTAGGGGGTTAGCGGCTGTAGAACTCAACGATCATCTGAACGTTGATTTCGGCCGGAAGTTCTTCCTTGGCGGGTTCGCGTACGACGGTGCCGCGGAGTTGTTCAGCGGTGACGGCGAGCCAACCTGGAACCGCACGGGATTGATTTTCTTCGGTGCCGCGTGTCGCCAATTGCTTAGACGAGGCACGATCACGGACTAAAACTTCGTCGCCAGGCTGAACCGCATAGCTCGCGATATCAACCTTGTGGCCATTCACACGAATGTGACCGTGAGCTACAAACTGGCGAGCAGCAGCGCGGGTGGATGCAAAGCCGAGGCGATAAATCACGTTATCGAGGCGGGTCTCGAGAATGCGCAGGAAGTTGTCACCAGCAACGCCGCCCAGACGCTTAGCGCGGGCGAAGGCGAGGCGGAATTGGCGCTCGTTGAGGCCATACATGAAACGGAGCTTTTGCTTCTCAGCTAAACCTTGGCCGTACTCCGAGACCTTGCGGCCGCGAGTCTGGCCGTGAATGCCAGGGGGATAAGGTTTACGCTCTTCACCTTTGGAGGTGGGGAGAATCGCCATATTAAAACGGCGATTAATCTTGGTGGTAGGTCCGGTATAGCGGGACATGTGGTGGGAGGTGCTTAGTTTTGGGTGGCGTGGGAGTTTCCCACCCGGCTTGCCATCCCCGGGTGGTAATGCAGTGCATCAACCGCTTAGACGCGGCGACGCTTCGGCGGACGGCACCCGTTGTGAGGAATCGGGGTGGTGTCGACGATGGAAAGGATATTGAGACCGAGGAGTGAAAGCGCACGGATGGCACTGTCGCGACCCATACCAGGACCGCGCACGCGTACGGAGACGTCTTTCAAGCCGTGGGCCATGGCCAACTTGGCTGCCTCTTGGCAAACGACTTGAGCGGCGTAAGCAGTAGACTTACGTGAACCACGGAAAGCATGGCGACCCGCGCTACCCCAAGAGACGACATTGCCGTTAGGGTCGGTGAAGGTAACCTTCGTATTGTTGAAGGTAGCCAAAATATGGCAGACGCCCGAAATGATATTCTTCGAGCCCTTGGCACGACGAATCTTAACTTCGCCTACGTCTTCACCAAGAAGATCTTTAGCGGTAACTTCTTTCTTTTCTGCGAGCGCATCAACCGGAGCCGCAGCTTCAGGAGGGGGTGTAGCTTCAGGTGCAGGTGCAGACTTGGCATCAGCCTTTTTAGGCTTTTTGGCAGGTGCAGGCTTAGGGGTCTCGTCGCTCATCGGTAAGGTAATAAAAGGCTAAGGGTAAAATTACTTTTTACTTGGAAGGTGCCGCAGCGGCGACGCCGACGGTCTTACGCTTACCCTTACGGGTGCGGGCGTTGGTACGCGTACGTTGACCGCGTACAGGAAGACCACGGAAGTGACGTAGGCCGCGATAGGACTTAATCGCCTGGAGGCGCTTTAAGTCTTGGGCGATTTCACGACGAAGGTCGCCTTCGCAGCGCCAACCTTCACGCACAATCATGTCCACCACTTTATTGAGCTGTTCTTCGCTTAATTCGCTGGCACGCATCTCGGGGCGGAAGCCGAGTGCTTGGCAGATCAACATCGCGCGCTGAGGGCCAACGCCAAAGATATAGCGAAGGGAGTACTCAACCTTTTTGTTGTTAGGGATGTCGACGCCGAGGATACGGGGCATGGAAGTCGTGGGAGGCGGTTGTAAGGAGGGGGAAAAGGGTCGAAAGTTGAGGACTAAGGGCGGGTTAGGGAAGCATAAAATGGGATTAGGGTAAGGTAAGTACCTCAACCCCCTCCCGGGTGATCAAAATCGTATGCTCCCAATGGGAGGCTGGGGAGCCGTCCCGGGTCCGTGCCGTCCAGCCATCGGGGTCCATGGCAATCTTGGGGGACCCTAGGGTAATCATGGGTTCAATGGCTAAGGCCATACCCGGCAGGAGCTGGGGTCCAGTGCCCTTTTTGCCCCAATTGGGCACCTGGGGCTCTTCGTGCATCCGACGCCCTACCCCGTGGCCGACAAATTCCCGGACAATGCCCAAACCCAGGGGCTGGACGGCCGCCTGGACCGCAGCCGAGACATCACCCACCGTACCCCCAGGCCGAGCCGCCTGTATGCCCGCACGCAGAGCCGCCTCGGTGGCCTCATTAAGCCGGCGTACCGGCTCAGGCACCTCGCCTACCGCGAGGGTAGAAGCATTGTCGCCAATAAAACCGTCTTTGCGCACCACTACATCAAGCGACACGAGGTCACCTAGCTGCAGCACGCGATCAGGGCGACCAATCCCGTGCACCACCTCGTCATTAATCGAAATACATATATACCCAGGATAGGTTAGCCGACCCAAGGTGTAGCCAAGACAGGCGCTCTCGCATCCGTGGACGCGCATGAGTTCGGCAGCCCAGATATCGAGTTGAGCGGTGGTCACGCCTGGAGCAACGCGGGCACGCAGGTCAGCCAAAACGCGTGCAGCCGCTCGACCTGCAGCGCGCAGGCCAGCTAACTCGGCAGGCGCATTAAGATCAATCATCGACCGCAAACGTCAGCGAACGAGGTCTGACCAATGACCATGGAACCAAGCGATAATACCGAGTAAAAAGAAGAAGAGACAAACCGTCGTAAGGGAACCTAAGCCTTGGGCTTCCTCACCTGTAGGAATACGACGAGGAGGAACCGGTGTAGCGACGCCCCCTACCCTGCCCTTACGTAAGAATCCATCGTAGTGGCTTTGGAGCAAATAGGTTTCAACTTGGCGCATGGTGTCGAGTGCGACCCCCACGGTAATGAGACCTCCGGTGCCGCCCAAGAAGCTAGCAAGACGGCCGGGGAAGCCGAGTTGGAACATGAAGATGTCAGGCATCAGCGCGATGAGCAGCAGGAAGAGCGAGCCCGCGATAGTTAACCGCGTCATCACGAAGTCGAGGAACTGAGCCGTAGGCGCACCGGGGCGTACGCCGACTACGTAACCGTTATTCTTTTTCAAATCGTCCGCAATCTGGACGGGTTTGAACATGATCGAAATCCAGAAATAGCTAAACCCAAAGATGAGCGCGGATAAAACTGCGTAGTGAAGGAAGGTGGGCTGACTGAGGGCGAAGGCTAAATCCGCGAGGAAGGAGACCGTAGGGAAGTTTGCCGCCAAGGGATTAAATACCATGGGCGGGAAGGCGAGAATGGCGCCGGCAAAAATCACCGGCATAACGCCCGCGTAATTTACTTTAAGAGGCAAGTAGGTGCTTTGTCCGCCATACACCTTCCGCCCGACCATGCGCTGCGCATACTGTACTGCGATTTTTCGCACCGCCTGGTTAAGCGCCACCATGGCGGCAGTAACTAGGACGAAGAGCAAGATCATGCCCACCGCTTTTTCGGGGCCATGAATGTCAGCTCCACTACCTACTTGAGCACCAAAGGCAGTAGCCATGAAGGCTTGGAACGCCCCAGGCAAGTCAGCCAAAATACCAATCGTAATCAGGATTGAGGTGCCATTGCCGACGCCTCGCTGCGTGATTTGTTCGCCCAGCCATAACATGATGACAGAGCCCGAAGTGAGTAAGGCCACACCTAGTGCAACGAAGAGCACCTTATTTTCCATCACCACAATCGTGCCGCGGAAGGATTCTCCAAGACCGAGTGCCGAACCCACACTTTGAGGATTACAGAACGCACTCAGGAGCAAGGAGGACTGCACCAGAGCAATTAAGATGGTGAGGTAACGGGCATACTGCGCAATTTTTTGGCGACCGACATCACCTTCCTGCTGCAAGCGAGCCAAGGAGGGCACCACTGCCGTCATCAGCTGCAAGATAATGGAGGCACTGATGTACGGCATAACGCCCAAGGAGAAAATCGCGCCCTTAAGCAACGCTCCCCCCGTGAACATGTTATACATCGCAATCACTCCGCCCGACGTCTTGTCAGCGAAGGACTGGTAGTGCGCAAGAATGTCGGTAGGGTCTACCCCAGGGAGAGGAATATTAGCCCCCACCCGCGCCACGAAAATCAGGGTGACGGTAGCGAGTAATCGGGCCCGCAGCTCGGGAATCCGCCAGCAGTTGGCGAGGGTCTGGAGCATCAGTTTAGGCCTGCGCTCACTCAGCCTTTGCGCCGAGGAGGATAACCTTACCGCCCGCCTTCTCGATTTTAGCCTTAGCGGATGCCGAGAAAGCGTGCGCTGAGATGGTCACCTTGCGGGTGATTTCACCGGTGGCTAAAACTTTGAGGCGATCATCCGATTTGCGGATAAAACCTTGGGCAGCGAGTTCGGTGAGGCCGAGGGTTGCACCTTCTGCCGCTTCGAGATCCGATACATTTACGACCGCGTATTCAACGCGATTGATATTACGGAAGCCGCGGTGAGGCAGACGGCGATAAAGGGGCATCTGACCGCCTTCGAAGCCAGGACGATGGCCACCGCCAGAGCGGGCCTTCATACCTTTGTGGCCGCGACCCGAGGTCTTGCCGTGGCCTGAACCACGACCGCAACCGAGGCGCTTGTGGCGGTGGGTAGCACCGTCGATAGTAGGGAGGGCGTGGAGCTTCATAACGTTTTTGGTTTTTACTGAGCGGAACGGAGGGCGCGGATGGATTCAAGCGAGCGAAGCTGCGCGAGGCCATTAAGCGTGGCCTTGACCACCGCACCAGGATTGTTCGAACCCAAAGATTTGGAGAGCACGTCGCGCAGACCGACGACTTCAAGCACGGCGCGGACGCCACCGCCGGCGATTAAACCGGTACCGGGAGCGGCCGGACGGAGCATAACCACGCCGCCGTCACAACGTCCGATGACTTCGTGAGGGATGGTATTGCCACGTAAATTGACCAGGGAAAGCGCACGGGTGGCACGGTCGGTTCCTTTGCGAATCGCGTCAGGAACTTCCTTAGCCTTGCCATAACCGACGCCGACGCGACCTTTGCCATCACCGGCAACGACCAAGGCAGCGAAGTTGAAGCGGCGACCACCCTTGGTAGCCTTACTGCAACGGTTAATGTGCACGACCTTCTCATTGTAGGGAGAAGCAGGACGGTCATCACGGCGGGGAGGACGGGGTCCGCGGCGTTGGCCAGGGGCACCGTTACCGCGGCCACCCGAACGGGGGCCATTACCACGGGCAGCACCTTCAGGAGAAGGCGCAGGAGCCGCAGCGGGAGGAGGGGTTTCGCTCATGAGATACGTGCAATCAGAGATGGACGCCTGCGGTACGAACCGCATCGGCAAAAGCTTTTACCGCTCCGTGATAGCTGCGTGAGCCACGATCGAAGACGACCGCAGTTACGCCGGCTTTTTTGGCACGAGCACCAAAGGCTTGGCCAAAGGCAGTTGCACCTTTGGCGTTGGCGCGGAGTTTGTCGGCACGGAAAGCCTTCTCGGTCGTGCTGCCAGCAACGAGGGTCTTGCCTTGATCGTCGTCGATGGCTTGGGCGTGAATATGCAGATGGGTAAACTTGACCGAGAGACGAGGACGCTCGGAAGTACCGCGAATACGTTTGCGCAGGCGGACGCGGCGGCGGGCGGCGAGAGCCTGCTTGCGGGCGACCTTGTTGGAGGACTTGCTCATGGAAATCGTTAGGCGGTCTTCTTGCCTTCTTTGCGGCGGACGAATTCGCCCACAATGCGCACACCCTTACCTTTGTAGGGTTCGACGGGGTAGTAATGTTTAATGTCAGCCGCAACTTGACCCACGAGGTGACGGTCAGGACCAGTGACTTCAATCTTCACGTTTTCCGTGACCGTGACCTTCACGCCGGCAGGAATCTTGTAAAGAATCGGGTGCGAGTAACCGAGTGCAAGGTCGAGGCTGTCGCCTTTAAGAACGGCCTTGAAACCGACCCCCTCGATTTCGAGATTCTTCTTATAACCCGTAGCACAGCCCTCGACCATGTTACGGACGATGGCACGAGCGGTACCGTGGAGAGCACCAGAGGCACGATCTTCGCCCCCGCGAAGCACGGTGACTTGATTGCCCTCAAGGCTAAAGGTGACGCCTTCAAACGTACGAGCGAGTTTCCCCTTAGGACCCTCAACGTTGACGGTGGATCCGTTGAAGGCGACTTTAACGCCTGCGGGGACGGTGATGGGTTGTTTGCCGATTCGGCTCATGACGGTAAATAAGTTGGAGGTTACCAGACCTTAGCGAGGAGCTCGCCAGAGACTTTTTGACGACGGCACTCGGAGTCCGTTAAGACGCCGCGCGAGGTCGTGACGATAGTGACACCCATGCCCCCAATAACTTTGGGGACCTTAGTGACACCTGAATAAAGACGGCGACCTGGGCGCGACATACGCTCAATCCCGGTAATCGCAGGAACGCCGCCAACGTACTTGAGGGTAACCTCAATCACGGGCAGACCTTCGCGCTGAGCCTTACGGAAGGACGTCAGGTAGCCCGACTCAACGAGCGTACGTGAAACCTCCTCGCGGAGGCGGGACCACTGGGCGGTGACGACAGCGCGCTCGGCCTTGGAGGCGTTGCGAATGGCGGTCAAGAAGTCGCCGAGGGTATCAGAAGATGCAGACATGGAGCGAAAAGTTACCAGGAAGCCTTAGTCACGCCGGGGATTTGGCCGGCGAGAGCGAGTTCACGGAAGGTGATACGGGAGAGACCGAACTTACGAATGTAAGCACGAGGGCGGCCTGAAATCGCACAGCGATTCTTGAGGCGAACCTTAGAGCCGTTGCGAGGAAGCTTAGCCAATTTGCGCTGAGCATCGTAGAAAGCCTCATCGGTAACCTTAGGGTTCGAGAGGATTTTCTTAAGCTCGGCACGCTTAGCGGCGTGTTTAGCCACAAGACGCACGCGCTTGAGTTGGCGTTGAATGACGGACTGCTTGGCCATAGGGTGATGAAATTAGGCTTGGACGGTGGCTTCGGCAGCCTTTTGAGCGCGGAAGGGCATACCTAGGAGACGAAGCAGTTCACGGGCTTCATCATCGGTAGCGGCGGTGGTTACGATCGAGATATCCATGCCAATGTTGGCACGCTGGGAACCATCAGCCTGAGTTTCTGGGAAGATGGTATGATCGACAATGCCGAGCGAATAATTGCCGAGACCATCGAGGCGATTGGAAACGCCGCGGAAGTCGCGAATCATAGGCAAAGCAATGAGAGTGAGGCGGGCAAAGAAATCCCACATCCGCGCACCGCGGAGGGTAAGCGTGCAACCGAGAGGCATACCTTCACGAACTTTGAAGTTCGAAACGCTCTTGCGCGCCTTGGTAATGACGGGCTTTTGGCCGGCCAGCTTGGTGATTTCCTTCACGACTTCGTCGCGAGTGGACTTATCGGCCTCAGCGTTGAAAGCGGAGTTAATTACAATCTTCACCAAGGTTGGCACCTGGTGAGGGTTGGTGTAACCGCGGGTCTTACGCAGTTCAGGCACAACCTTTTCGAGGTAGCGCTGCTTAAGGAAGGGAAGGTTGGTGGAATTGGCCTTGGCCATAGGAGTAAAGATTAGCGGGTTTTAGCAGCCGGACGTTTGGCTTTACGCGCTTCCCATAAAGGAGCGAGCATGACGTTCGAGCGATGAATAGGAGCGGCTTTTTCAGTGATGCCACCTTGGCCATCTTGGGTGCGTTTCAAGTGGCGCTTCACCATGTTGGTGTTTTCGAGAATGACGCGTTCAGCGGCACGATCGTAAGCAACCACCTTGGCGCGCTTGCCCTTGTGAGCACCAGCGATGACGACGACTTCGTCATTAATTTTGATATCAGTCTTGGCCATGGCTTTAAAGGACCTCGGGGGCGAGCGAGATGATTTTCATGAAGTTCTTGCCGCGAAGTTCGCGCGCAACGGGCCCAAAGATACGGGTGCCACGGGGATTACCGTTGGCATCGAGCAGTACTACCGCGTTACTGTCGAAACGCAGGTAGCTCCCATCGGCCCGACGAATCGGAGCTTTGGTGCGAACAATTACGGCACGGGAAACCGTACCCTTCTTGGCGGTCGCATCAGGGGTTGAGTCCTTGATCGAGCAAACGATGACGTCGCCAATACCGGCGGTGTCGGTGATTTGGCCAATGCGGCGAATCATAGCCACCGTCTTGGCGCCGGTATTATCGGCGACATCGAGGCGTGTGAGGAGTTGAATCATGGGGGTTTACTTGGGTTTATTCCGCAGCACCGAGTACGACCTTAGCCGCCTCGATCACGCGGGTAACACGCCAGCGCTTGGTTTTGGAAAGGGGACGCGTCTGCATGACTTCCACCTTATCGCCCGTTTTGCAGGCATTGGCTTCGTCGTGAGCGTGAAGAATGGTACGGCGCTTGACCTCTTTACCGTAGAGGGGGTGCGGTACTTTATAAAGGAACGCGACTTTGATGGTCTTGTCGCCGGAGCGAGAGACCACGACACCTTGCAGTGTCTTACGGTTGGAGCGTGCAGATTCGGACATCGGAAAAAGAGTTAGGCCTTAGCCTTTTGGTGGATGAGGGTGAGGCAGCGAGCAATGTCGCGGCGTAAAGCACGGAGACGCGCAGGGTTCTCGAGCTGTCCGGTGGCACGACGGAGGCTAAGTTGATGCTGCTCATCGCGAGCCTCACGGATACGCTTTTCGAGCTCAGCGGTAGCGAGCGGGCGAAGGGAGGAGGCGGTGGTGGCCTTGCCGGGGGTGAACTTGGACATGGAAAAGGGTCGATTAATGGGGGCGGAAGGGTCGGGGCATCAATACTTTTCGAGTACTTCGCGGGCCACAAAGCGGCAGCGGACTTGAAGCTTCGTATCGGCTAGGCGCATGGCCTCACGGGCGGCAGCCAGGGGTACGCCATTAACCTCAAAGAGCATGGTGCCGGGCTTGATCACCGCCACATAGTACTCCACCCCACCTTTACCCGAACCCATGCGGGTTTCCGCTGGCTTACGGGTAACGGGGGTGTGAGGGAAAATGCGCATCCAGAGCTTTCCCTTACGCTTAAGGGCGCGAGAGATGGCAATACGGGCAGCTTCAATCTGATTCGCGGGGATACGCGCACGGTCCAAAGACTGGATACCGAAATCACCGAAAGCTAGAGTGTTGCACGCGGTAGCATTGCCGCGGATACGGCCTTTCTTGGCTTTGCGCCAGGCGGTGCGAGAAGGTTGGAGATTAGCCATGAGGGCAGTAAGTTAAGAAGCGTTTAAGAGAATCAGAACTCGGAGTCCTTTGCGCAAATCCAGCACTTGATGCCGAGTTTGCCGTAGAGAGTACGAGCTTCCGCAAAACCATAGTCGATGTTTTCACGGAGGGTGTGAAGGGGAACGCGACCGACGCGGGCAGACTCAACCCGGGCGATTTCAGCGCCGCCGAGACGGCCACCGAGACGAAGACGGATACCATCGGCGCCCATCGACATGGTGGTTTGAATCGCCTTCTTCATGGCGCGACGGAAAGAAATACGGCGCTCGAGTTGTAGCGCGATGTTGTCGGCTACTAATTGAGCCACGAGATCGGGACGGCGAACTTCGTTAATTTCGAGAGCGATGTCGGCTTCCTTACGACCAGCGACTTTAGCAATCTCGACACGAAGGTTTTTAAGCTCATCACCTTTACGCCCAATCACCATACCAGGGCGAGCCGTCCAAATACGTACGCGAACCTTGGCGCCTGCACGCTCAATGAAGATGCGGGGCACCATGGCTTGGCGCAACTTGTCACGCAGGAACTCGCGAATGCGATAGTCCTCGTGCAGCAGGCCGGGGAAGGTGCGCTTGTTGGCGAACCAGCGAGATTCCCAGTTGCGGCGTACCGCAAGACGGAAACCAATTGGATTAACTTTCTGACCCATGGTAAAAGAAAAGGGGTTGGATTATTTAGCGGCGAGAACCACTTTGACGTGGCTCATCGAGCGAAGGATAGGGTGAGCCGAACCACGTGCTGCTGGGCGGAAACGCTTGATGGCAGGACCTTGGTTAACGGTAGCGGAGGCAACTACCAGACCTGCGGAGCTCAGGCTGTGGTTGTTCTCTGCATTGGCGATAGCACTTGCCAGTGTCTTGGAAAGAATTCGGGCAGACTTACGCGGAATAAAACGCAGGAGCTGCAATGCTTCTTCAGCAGGCAGACCCTGAATCTGGCGCGCAACCTCACGAATCTTCTGAGGCGACATGCGGGCGTAGCGGGTGGTGGCTTGAACGTTCATGAGGGATTTTCAGATACGGGGATGAGCGCGGGCTTGAGCTTGATCGCCAGGGCGAATCTCTTCGCCCGGCGCAACGGCTAGGACGAGGGCCACAGCTCGGATCTCGCACGATTCGGCGATGATAACGCGTGCTACCGGGGTACGTTGGCGGAGCACGGCGCAAACCATGCCAGGGCGAAGCCCTTGGGCGTAACCACCTGAGAGCACCACGAGATCGGCATCGGTACCTGCGCGCAAGGCGACAACTTCGGCTCCGCCTAAGGCAGCTGCCGAACCTGGCCCAGCAGCCTCGGCACCGAAAACGGTGGCGAAGCAGGCGAGCAGGCTGGCAGTTAAGCGAATCATCGTGGGTGGGAAACGGGTATCACTCCGTCTTCTTGGTCGGGGTGGTGTGCTGCTTGAAGGTACGCGTAGGAGCGAACTCGCCGAGCTTATGACCCACCATGTTTTCGGTCACATAGACCGGAATGAAAGTTTTACCGTTGTGAACCTCGAGGTTCACGCCGACGAACGCAGGCGTCACGGTGGAACGGCGCGACCAAGTTTTGATCGGCTTGCGATTGTTGGCCTTTTGGGCGGCTTCAACTTTGTCCATTAAGGACGAGTCGACGTAGAAACCCTTCTTGCGTGAGCGTGCCATGAGTAAATGCGTTTAGAGGGTTAGGCCTTTTTCACCTTACGGCCATTACGGCGCAGGATGATTTGGTTATTGGAAGCCTTCGACTTGGTACGGGTCGGGAAGCTCTTCGCGAGCTGACCCCAAGGCGAACGAGGATGCTGACGACCGCCACCACCCTTAGACTTACCTTGACCACCCCCGTTAGGGTGATCGACGGGATTCATCACCATACCGCGAACGCGGGGGCGACGACCGAGCCAGCGGCTACGGCCCGCTTTACCGAGCGAGCGATTGTGGTGGTCGACGTTGCCCACGATACCAACGGTAGCGCGGCAATCGGCGTTCAAGTAACGTTGCTCGCCCGAAGGCATGCGAAGAATCGCCCGGTCACCCTCGATACCGAGGATTTGAGCGTAGGCACCGGCACCACGTGCGAGCTGCGCACCTTTACCAGGGTGCATTTCTACCGCGTGAATGAAGGTTGCAGGGGGAATGAGACGCAGGGGCAAGGAAAGCCCAGGGGACAAGGTCTCTTGTGCGGTGTTGGTGCTTAAGACCACATCGCCAGTCTTGAGACCGTCGGGTGCTAAAATGTAAACCTGCGAGCCATCACCATAAGCGATTAAAGCAAGGTGTGAGCTGCGGTTAGGATCATACTCAATACGAACCACGCTCGCAGGTACATCGAGCAGGGCACGACGGAAATCGACTTTGCGATAAAGCTTTTTGTGACCTCCGCCACGACGACGGGAGGTGATGCGACCGTAACAGTTACGGCCCTTAGCACGATGCACGCTTTCGACCAGCGATTTCTCGGGGCGACCGGTGTGAAGACCCTCAGTGCGGTTCCGAACTAGGAAGCGCTGACCAGGAGTAATAGGACGTTGTTTAATGATGGCCATGGCGGGGACCGGTTAAGCGAGGACGATAGCATCACCCTTTTTCAGGGTAACGATGGCGCGACGGGTGTCGGTCTCGCGATAAATGCTGCCACCAGAAAGGCGGGATTTGCGGACCTTACCCTTGCGGATGAGGATATTGACCTTGGTCACCGTGACCTTGAAAGCAGCCTCGACGGCAATTTTCACTTGGGTGCGGTCAGCACCGGGAATAAGATCGAATACGTAACGACCTTGAGTAGCGAGGGCGGTGGCCTTCTCAGTCAAGACTGGTCGGGCGAGGACCTGGGAAATGGGCTTCATAGGAGGATTAGTTAGTAGCGCGGGTCAGCACTTGGGTGAGGGCCTGCTCAGAAATCACGACCGATCCGTAACGTACGAGATCAAGCGCATTGAGATTGGTGGCGTTGGTGAAGTTAGCACGGGCCACATTGCGGCTGGCACGGACCACAGGCTCACCCCAGGTCGCATCGACTAACAAGACGCGACGCTTACCGGGACTGACCTGCGTAAGAATATTAACGAAGACCTTGGTCTTAGGCTTAGCGACTTCGAAACGCTCGATGACCGAAAGGCCACCGGCAGTTGCGAGATCAAAGAGGGCACGGCCGAGCGCCTTACGACGCTGAGTTGCAGGAATGGCCTTGGACCAATCGCGAGGGCGAGGACCGAAGACGACGCCACCTTTATAAAGTTGAGGCGCGCGCTTGTCACCGTGACGGGCACCGCCTGAACCTTTTTGCGGGACAATCTTTTTACCCGAACCGGCGACTTCGCCGTAATTCTTGGTCTTGGCATTGCCTTGGCGGCGGTTGGCTTGGTAGCCGACCACAGCCTGCTTGAGCAGAGCTACAGCGGCATCACCTTCAAAGGCAGGAATAGCAAAATCACGCTCACCGGCGGGCGAGCCATCTGCTTTATGGAACTTGAGCTTCATGTGCGTTGGGTCCGGATCAGAGGGTTACTTGGATTTCTTGGCTTGGCGGACGTGGACAATCTCGCCGTTGGCACCAGGAAGGCTGCCCTTGATGAGGAGGAGGTTTTTTTCTGCGAGGACTTGGACCACGCGGAGGTTTTGGGAGGTGCGCTGAACATTGCCCATGTGACCAGGCATGCGCTTACCCTTAAAGACGTGACCGGGCGTTTGACGCATACCGATGGAACCAACTCGGCGGTGCATCATGTGACCGTGGGTTTGAGGCTGACCCGACATATTGTGGCGCTTCATCACGCCTTGGAAACCGCGACCCTTGGAGATGCCGATGACATCAACGAGTTGGCCAGCGGTAAAGGTGTCGACCGTCAAAACGTCGCCGACCTTTTGCTTAGGTTCAGCATCACAACGGATTTCCGACAAGTGCGTGAGAGGCTCAACTCCCGCTTTGCGGAGGTGACCGATTTCGGGATCGGAAAGACGATGGGCCTTCTGAGGACCAAAACCGATTTGGATGGCATCATAACCATCGCTAGCAGTGGTCTTGACTTGGGTAACGGGGCAAGGACCGGCTTGAACCACGGTGACGGGAACAAGATTGTTCTCCCCGTCATAGACTTGGGTCATACCAATTTTTTTGCCGATAAGATGGAGTTTCATGGTCGCTAAGAGGCAGGTGGCGTGGGACGCCGTTGGGCGAGACCTGCGTTAGGCGGAGGATGTCCGATTAAGGAATCAACTGCTTGGCGCGGGGGCTCCCCTGCGTTGGGGGATTTAAGGGTTAGGGGGTTGAGGGTTTAGGCAGTGATGTTGACCTGCACACCAGTGGGCAGGTTGAGCTTCTTGAGCTCATCCACGGTAGCGCTGTTAGGCTCGTGGATTTCAATAAGGCGTTTGTGAGTGCGGAGCTCGAACTGATCCATCGATTTTTTGTCGACGTGAGGGGAGCGATTCACAGTCCAGACTTCGTGGGTGGTGGGAAGGGGCACAGGTCCCGAAACAGAGGCTCCGGTACGTTTAGCAGTATCGACAATCTCCGTAGCCGACTGATCGACGAGTCGATAGTCAAAGCCCTGGAGCTTGATGCGGATTTTCTGGCGAGACATGGTTATAAAAGGAGAAGGTTTAGGTACGAGCAGGAGCGCGAGAAGAAGTCTCGACTACCTGTTTAAGGATCTGAGCGGGCACTTGCTCGTAATTGGCGGGCTCCATGGTGTAGGAGGCGCGGCCTTTGGAGAGTGAACGGACGTCGGTCGCATAGCCGAACATCTCGGCGAGCGGAACACGAGCCTCAATCGTGCAAAGACTATTTTTAGTGTCCATACCTTGGATTTGACCGCGGCGGCGGTTCAAGTCGCCCATGATATCCCCCTGATATTCCTCAGGAGTGACCACTTCGACCTTCATGATGGGCTCTAAAAGGATGGGTTTAGCCTCTTTCATGGCCTCCTTGAAGGCAAAGATACCCGCCATCTTGAAGGCCAACTCGTTGGAGTCGACCTCGTGGTAAGAACCAAAGACGATACGAGCCCGGAAGTTAATCACGGGGTAACCCGCAATGGTACCGTTGTTACAAGCTTCGAAAATACCTTCGGTAGCAGGCTTGATGAACTCCTTAGGAATCACCCCGCCCACGATTTCATTGATCACTTCTTCACCCTTCGCTCCAGGCTCGCGACCCTCCACAGGGTTAGGCTCGAGCTTGATTTCAACGTGGCCGTATTGACCGCGACCACCCGACTGGCGGATGAACTTACCGACGCCTTCGGAAGCCACGTTAATGGTTTCGCGATAGGAAATTTGCGGCTTACCCGATTTTGCTTCGACCCGGAACTCGCGCTTGAGACGGTCGACAATAATTTCCAAGTGTAACTCACCCATACCGGAAATCAGGGTCTGCCCCGTCTCAGGATTAGAAGTCACGCGGAAGGTGGGATCCTCTTGGGCCAAGCGCTGCAGGCCGAGCGAGAGGCGCTCGGAGTCGCCCTTCGAGTTGGGCTCGATTGACATCGAAATCACCGGCTCGGCGAAGGTCGTCTTCTCGAGAATCAAATCGTCTTCAGCGGTCAAGGTATCACCCGTGGCAATATCCTTAGGACCAATGATGGCGCAAATGTCGCCCGAGTAAGCTACATCAATTTCTTCTCGATCCATCGCGCGTAGAAGGACGATGCGCGAGATACGCTCGTTCTTACGGGTGCGAGGATTGTAAAGCGATTCGCCCTTCTTCAATTGACCACGATAAACGCGGTAGAAGACGAGCTGACCCACGTGGGGGTCGGACCAAAGTTTGAAGCAAAGGCCCGTGACCTTGGCTTTGTCATCTGGGCCAATGGTGATTTCCTTATCACCATCATCGATGAACGCGCGCTGAGGGCGCATGTCGACCGGCGAAGGCAAGAAGTCGACCACGCAGTCGAGCAACATTTGCACGCCCTTATTTTTGAAAGCAGAACCAGGAATAACACCGATAAAGTTGAGGGAGAGCGTGGCCTTACGAATGCCCGTGCGCATCTCGTCGATAGAGACTTCTTGCCCGTCGAGGTACTTGGCGGCGAGGACGTCATCGAAGTCAGCGAGGGCTTCAATCAACTTGGTGCGCCACTCTTTAGCTTCGGCTTTTTGGTTCTCAGGAATGTCAATGGTGTTGAACTTCATTCCCTTGGGGTCGGTCTCGTCGTAGACGTAGGCGACGTTCTTAATCAAATCGATCATGCCCTTGAAGTCTTCGCCCTGACCAATGGGGATGAAGAGGGGGTGAGCATTACCCTTTAACTTTTGGCAAATATCGTCAACCGCACCGAAATAGTCGGCACCGGTACGGTCCATCTTGTTGACGAAGGCAACGCGGGGAACGCCATACTTATTCATCTGGCGCCACACCGTCTCGGACTGAGGCTGCACGCCTGCCACGGCACAAAATACCGCGACAGCACCATCCAACACGCGCAACGAACGCTCCACCTCAGCGGTGAAGTCAACGTGACCTGGGGTGTCGATGATGTTGATGCGGTGATCAATGTTGGCGAAGTGACCTTCCTTGGTCTTCCAGCCAGCGGAAATAGCTGCCGCAGTAATCGTGATACCGCGCTCACGTTCTTGCTCCATCCAGTCGGTGGTAGCAGTACCATCATGGACTTCGCCCATCTTGTGCACCACGCCCGTGTAGAAAAGAATACGCTCCGTGGTGGTGGTCTTGCCCGCGTCAATGTGCGCCGCGATACCAATGTTCCGGGTATGCTCCAAGGGGAACTTACGTCCGGGAGCATTGAACTGTGAAAGCGTTGTCGTCATGGTCAGAACCTCAATTGCAACTTATAATCTTTACCAGCGAAGGTGAGCGAAGGCCTTGTTAGCCTGAGCCATCTTGTGCGTCTCTTCGCGCTTCTTCACCACATTACCGGTGTTGTTGTAAGCATCGATGAGTTCGGCAGCGAGGGCCGCATCCATCGTCGTACCTTTACGACCTTGGGCGGCAGCAGCGAGCCAGCGCAGCGCCATGCTGTTCTGACGCTCGAGCGTAATTTCTACGGGTACTTGGTAAGTGGCACCACCGACACGGCGGCTCTTAACTTCCAACTTGGGGCGGCAATTTTCCAGCGCACCTAAGAGTAGTTCTACCGCATTACCCTTTTCGAGTTTCTCGGAAACTTTGGAGATCGCACCGTAAACAATGCGTTCGGCAATTGAACGCTTACCACTCTTCATCACCACGTTGATCAGCTGGCTGACCAAAGGCGAACCGTAGAGAGAGTCGGGCTGGTGAGTGCGCTTAGTGGCGCGGCGACGGCGTGACATGGTGCGTAAAAGTTTCGGAGCGGTTACAAATTCAATTAGGCAGCCTTAGCAGCCTTAGGACGTTTCACCCCGTACTTAGAACGGGAGCGACGACGCTTCTCCACACCCGAGCAGTCGAGCGGACCACGAACGATGTGATAACGCACGCCAGGTAAATCTTTAACGCGACCGCCACGCACCAGCACGACCGAGTGCTCTTGGAGCTTATGGCCTTCGTCCGGAATTTAAGAATTAACTTCTTGGCCATTGGTGAGACGCACCTTGGCCACCTTACGCTGAGCCGAGTTTGGCTTCTTAGGAGTACGGATCATCACCTGCCCACAAACGCCGCGCTTGATAGTGCAGTTAGTGAGCGCGGGTGACTTCGACTTACCGCGCGGTTGAAGGCGAGGCTTGCGAATGAGCTGATTGATAGTGGGCATGAGGTACCGTTTTTGCGTGGAAAAGAGCGTTGTGGCATAGG
>CAZEDB010000005.1:0-14317 GCA_964510855.1 uncultured Enterobacteriaceae bacterium
AATCCCCAATAGAGACCTCGCGGGTGACCTTGGCCTGGCGGAAGCTCTCATCAACCACCTCTTCATGGACTGAGACTAAGACAAGATGGTTTTTTAGGGAAAGTTCACGGGCTAACTTAGGGGAGAGCGTTTCCCCATCTGGGCTTAGGTAGATGACTTCACACCCGGGGGTGGACACGGCGTCAACCGCCGCAAAGAGGGGCTGGCAGGCCATGAGCATGCCGGGTCCGCCGCCAAAGGGGGTATCATCGACCCGCTGATGCTTATCGGTCGTCCAACGCCGAATATCATGGGCCTCAAAGCGTAGGAGCTGCTTTTCTACGGCCCGACCGACCACCGATTCCCGCAGGAAACCGTCGGCCATAGCCGGAAAAAGGGTCAGTAGGTCGATCCTCATCTAGCCCTAGACCATTCGTCCCAGGGGAGGGGGTCAAGGTCGGACCTAAAGCCTGGGGCTTTACTTCCTTGACTACCCACCCCCTTACCTGCCTCTCTCAACCTTCCAAATCTGACTAGGACTATGCTTCGCATCCGCCTCCAGCGCTTCGGTACCAAGAACGAACCCAGCTTCCGTATGGTCGTCGCCGAATCCACGACCCGCCGTGACGGTCGCTTCGTCGAACTTCTCGGACACTACAATCCTCGCGCTCGTGGTAAAGCCACCGAGCTCGTGCTCGACCCCACCAAGTATGATGCTTGGGTCAAGAAGGGCGCCCAGCCCTCCGACACCGCCAAGGCACTGATCAAGCGTGCCCGCGCTGCACTTGCTAAGGCCTAAAGCCCTTAGACATGGTTAAAAGACCCGCTACGGCGGGTTTTTTTATGGGTAACTCTGAGCGGCATCTTACTCGCACCGCCGCTTTTCCCTTGCCCCTTCCCTCAGGCTTTTCCACAACCCACCTTCTGTTCGTTGGGAGGGATATCCAAGTGGCTAAAGGGCGCGGACTGTAAATCCGTTCAGCTATGCTGTTCGTGGGTTCAAATCCCACTCCCTCCACCACGAACGAAAACGGTTGGCCGAGGCGCTTGCGCCCGGCCGACCCACGCCTACGCTCTGAGACATGTCGCTCCGCCGTTACCGCGTCTTAGCTGCTGATGGAAGTGAAGCCGAGATTCTCGAGGTCGAACACCTCGCTGGAGCTGAGGACTTAACCGTCCACCCACTCGATGGCCGGCGCGTTGTACGTTTACTTGAAATGCCGACCCTCGGGAGCAAGTGGACCGATCGCGCCATGGCGAAGGCAGCGGTAAATAGTAAAATTTTAAAGGCGGGTGGCTTTCGACGACTCGAAAGCGATGGAAAAACTTGGCATGACATTACCTAAGGAGTGAAAACCAAGTCGCTGATTCTTTTATACGACGCGCGTTGCGGGGTTTGTACTACCGCGGTGCAATGGCTGAAGCGCCTCCGCGGCCAGGAACACCTAATCTTTGCCGCCAATGACGGTGAAACCGCCCGCATCGCTGGCGAACCTGCGGGCGGGGAGGAATTGGGCGTGGTCGTGTGGGACGGCTCACAACGCTTCGTAGGGCCACCTGCCCTTGCCCTTGCCCTACGCGCCCTCGGAGGCGCCTGGCCCCTCTTAGGGCACCTACTCCAGCTAACCCCTCAGTGGCTAAACCGCGTCGTCTACGGATGGATCGCACGCCATCGCGGCGCTATCAGCGAACACTGCGGGCTTACGGTTACAAAACTCCGCGACTGAACTGAACTTAGCGGCGGGTATCGCGTGGGTCGAAGGCATCACGCAAACCATCGCCGACAAAATTAAGCGCTAACAACGTGGCAGCAAAGAGTGTCGAGGGGACTAAAAGAATCCAGGGGCATTCCTCCATCACGTCGGCACCTTCTTTAATCAGCAGACCCCAAGAGGTCATGGGCGCCTGCACGCCTAAACCTAAAAAGGAAACGAAAGCCTCCAGCAACATCACGCCCGGAACCGTGAGCGTACCATAAATGGCAAGCGTCCCCGCAAGGTTAGGCAAGTAATGGCGCCAAATAATCCGACGTGTCGACGCTCCCATAGTTTCGGCAGCTTGGACAAATGGCGTCGCCCGGAGCGTGAGAACTTGATTACGCACCACTCGCGCCATCGTCATCCAAGAAATCCCGCCGACCACCGCATAAAGCAACCAGAGATCCTGACCAAAGACGACCGTGCAAAGAATAATGATCAGGGTGAGAGGCAGAGTATTAATCACATCGACTACCCGCATCATGGCCTCACCGGTCGAGCCCCTGACTTGGGCGGCGGCAATTCCATAAGCGGTGCCAAAAAGTAAGGCGATGACGGTCGCAATCAGACCGACTAAAATCGAAACCGAGCCGCCGTGGAGTAAGCGTGAAGTTAAATCACGCCCTAAAATATCGGTCCCCAACCAGTGCTGGGCATTAGGTGCAACCGGGCCCAAGGCTAAATTTTGTGCACGATAATCGGCGATAGGTAACCAACCTTGAGCAGCTGCTAAGCACGCAGCCCCAACCATAACTAAAAATGCGGCCGCTACGACCGCGGGGCGATTACGGCGATAGCGTGACCATCCCGATAAGACCGCACGCACCACCACATAACCTAAAGCAGCGAGCGCGAGACCGACGAGTACACCGACGGTAATACGAAAACCCGTACTCGCCAAGATATCGGTAACACCGAGGGCTTCGAGTAAGGTTTTAGCGGGGCCAATCAAACTATGCAGACCAAGTAAAAATAAAGGCGCCAACATGAGACCGGCGAGATATCCTGGAGTGAGCCCGCCGGATTCAGCTTGGCCGCGTTTCAGGCGGGGGTTCAGCCAAGCTAAGCCTAAGTCAGCCAAAAGATTTAAGATGAGCAGCGAGGAGGCGTAGAGTAAGGTTAGTCCGACAATTAACGTGGCATCACGATTCGTAACCGAGGTGACAAAGAGACGACCGAGTCCTGGGACATCAAACATCGATTCGACGACAAACGAACCCGACACCAAACCTGCCGCCGCGGGTGCTAAATAGGTCACCACCGGTAAAAGCGCATTGCGCAAGGTGTGCACAAACCAAACACGAAAAGGACCTAGCCCTTTGGCTTGCGCCGTACGCACAAAATCGGAGGCACGCACTTCTAACATCGCCCCACGGGTTAAACGCGCAATCGGGGCCGCCACCACAATTCCTAAGGTTAAGACGGGGAGTAGCAGATGCTCTGGACCTCCCCATCCACAGGGCGGCACCCATTCTAACCAGCGCGAAAGCAAGAGCGAGAGCACAGGGCCAATCACAAATGACGGCAGACAAATGCCGATGAGTGAGAAACCCATCGGCAAGCGGTCGAGCCAGCTATCAGGACGAGAAGCAGCGAGTACGCCTACGGGAATCCCAATGGCGGTGGCTAAAACTAAGGCCATCAAGCCAAGTTGCAGCGACACCGCAATGCGCGGTGCCACTAATTCATTAACTGTCCAACCATGATACTTGGTGGAGAGACCTAAATCGCCGCGCGCGAGATTACTTAAGTAGCGCCCAAACTGCAAGTGGGTGGGTTGATCCAAACCATAGTAAGCTTCGTAACGGGCTTTAATCTCGGCCGGCATCGGGCGGTCAGCATCGAAGGGGCTACCCGGAACAATTTTTACCAACAAGAACGCTGCGGTTGCTACGACCACTAGCACGGGGAGCATTTCCCCAATGCGACGGAAGAGATACGCGGCCATTTTTTAACGCACGCCCTCCACCTTGCGCTCCAACTCTTCGGTCGTCGGGGCACGGGGAAGATTGCGGCGATTGGGATCAATTACACCCGTGCGACGATTAACTGCTTCATACTCCGATTCATTAAGTGCGCCGGTACTCCGCATGTGTTCGCGACGTAATTCGCGATCGCGGTCAGCTTGGCGCTCTTGTTCGGCTTGGCGTTGCTCAGGGGTGGTAATACAGCCCACAGACGCGCACAGAGTAACTAAAACAAGGAAACGCATGCAGCATTCCTAGTTAGGGAGACGGACTAAGGGCAAGACCATCGCGGTTTGGGCTTCCGCCAGACCCCCAGCATCGATTGGCTAGGGTTATGAGTGCTGTGCCTGATGCGATTGGCTTTCCTGCGACGATGCTCGGGGAGTTTGCCTTTCGCGTCCCGGTACTAGCCTCTGGCCCAGGATGGGTCGCTTTAAACAAGCCAGCAGGGGTGCCCTTTGAAGATCACCCCTGGCAAGAAGGAGCCCCTACTCTACTGGGGAGTATTCGCAGTCAACTTGATGCAGGTAAGCCCGAAATGTTACGACTGGGACTGGCCGAGCCTGCGGCGGTCTTTGGTCCTGAACCTGATTTACCGGGTGTCGCTTTATTAGCGGATCGAACCACCGCCCTCGCAGCTTGGCGCGAAGCTATGGGTTCGGGGGCTTTTGAATTCACCTATGAATTTATTGCCCGCACGGAAGACGCCCCCATTGAAGGCGGCCTTTGCGACTTACCCTTACGTCACGATGACGTACGTCGCCGCACGGGAGTCTCCCACCGCGCAGGCAAACAAGCGGAGACGCGCTTTGCGGGCGGACAAATCATTGGCGACTGGCGGATCTGGACGGCGACCAGCACCCTCGTGCGTCGCGATCAAATTCAATGTCACGCCGTCGAATGCGGTTTACGCATTGCAGGTGAATTACGTTACGGGCGCGCGGGGAGAATTACTTTAGCTGAAACTGTACGGTCCGGGCGACTCAACAAGGGCGGCGACCACCCCCTCCATCGCAATGTCTTACTACGCCTGGCGCAGGTTAAAGGAAAAGTTGGCGAGCTCAGCTTCTGCATCGAAGCGCCACGACCCGATGATTTTGCCACCGTGATTCGACGGCTGAATAAAGCCCAAGAAAAAGGGCCGACGGAAAGGTCGGCCCCTGAGGCAAGCGACTAAGGTCGCTTTACTTCTTACTCGAGAGAGCGCTAGCCATCCGCGACTTAAGGCGATTGGCCTTATTGCGGTGGATGACGCCGGTCTTAACCGCGCGATCGAGCGTCGAGCTCGCGAGCGAAGCAGCCGCTTTCGAAGGGGCAACACCGAAAGCCTTCACGACGCCTTTGAGACGGGTGCGGACGGTTTTGTTAGCGATACCGCGCTTGATAGCTTGGCGAGCGGCTTTCTTGTTAGCTTTAATGTTGGCCATGGGAGAGGAGAGAAGCCGCCTGCAGGCAGGTGAGTCAATGCCGATTTGCCAAAAACCTTAACGAGGACGGCTTAATTTGAAGCGATCTCGGGTTCGGGCATAACCGTCGGGGCTTTCCATCCGCGCAATCGGTGCATGCTGGTCAGGGACGACGCTCCAGGTGCCAGGATGGGTGAGACCGGGGCGCACATGGGCTAATAACGCCTCGAGCACGACTAAGCGGTTCTGGCCGTAATAACGTAGGTCCAGTACACGACACTCCAAAGCCACGGGGCATTCGAGAATACGCGGGGGGCGTACGCGCTCGGAGGCGACCGTAGTTAAACCAGCTAAGGTGAGTTCATTTTGTCCGGGCGGTAACTCGGTAGCACACGCCACCATCTGGGCTGCTAAAGGCTCATCGACTAAGTGCACCACCGCTTCGCCCGTGCTGATGAGATTAGCCGCGGTATCTTTGGGCGTACCGTCGTCGCGATCGGCAGGCGCGAGCACTACCATCGCCGGCTCAGTGCCCATGACATTAAAAAATGAGAAGGGGGCCGCATTTATCCGTCCGTCTCGATCGATGGTGGTCACCAAAGCAATCGGGCGCGGTACGACCAAACCAGCGAGGAGTCGGTAGGCCTTCGCTCCAGGATGAGCGGCGAGATCATAACGGTCTGGAGTTCCTAAACTCATTCGACCGACTTACCGCCATCTTGAGCCACAATACGACGACGCTGCTCGCGCTCTTGGCGCCATAGAAAAATAAAATAAAGGGCAACCCCGACACAAATGGCGGCGTCCGCGACATTAAAAGCGGGCCAACGGTCGCTACCAAAAACTTCGAAAGGTAAATGGATGTCCACAAAGTCTACCACATGGTCGCGGAAGAGTCGGTCGATGACATTACCAATGGCGCCACCAACAAAGAGACCGAAGGCGATTTGCCCACCCGCTAATTCGCGCAATAATTCCCGGCGCTTGAGGCCGACAAAAAGCAAAACCGCTAAAGCGAGCCCAACCAAAAATAACTTGGTGAAGGGATGCCCTGCCCCCAGGCCCCAAGCAGCGCCCTTGTTGCCGACATGCACCAACCATACTGCGTCCCCTAAAATGCGAATGGGGTCACCCGCACCATAGCCGGCGTGATAGGTTGGATAAGGAATAGTCGCCACCACCCACCACTTGGTGAGTTGGTCGAAGCCTAAGATAAACCCAAACCAACCCCAGAAGGTTCGATAGCGGGCAAAACGGGCAAGCATGAGGTTAGTTATCGTCGCCACCACCATCATCGCCACCACCTCCACCCGAACCAAAGCCAATTTCATCGCCTTCGATGCCGAGAGGGTTACCGCCGCGGCGGCGCTGGGCCCGACGTTGACGTTCTAATTCTTTTTGACCCTCAATCGAGTAACGCGTGTGTGGCACGGAGGCGAGCCGTGAGGCAGGAATAGGACGGTTGGTAATTTCGCAAACGCCATACGAACCGGTACGCATACGCTCAATCGCATCATCCACCTCCTTGATTTGCTGTTGCTCACTCGAGATGAGATTGAGGGCGAAGTCGCGATCGGCAGTATCCGTGCCCGCATCTGCTAAGTGTTGCGAGTAGCCAGAAAGGTCACCCGCGTCATCCTTACCCGACTTCTTAAGCGCTTCTTCGGTATGGCGCGCGACGGAAACTTCTAATTTCGCACGGGCTTCGAGTAAGAGCTTATGGTAACGGCGCCATTTTTCCGGAATCTTAGCAGCCAAATCGGCGGGGTTAGCTTTCTTGAATGGGTTAAATCCAAACAGTGAATTGAGTGAGGCTGCACCAACTTTATTGGGCTTCTTAGCGGCGTTGCCCTTATTGGTAGCGGCAGAGGTACGATCACGCGATTTGCGCTCTTCATCCGGCACCCACAGATTAAGCTTACCCGCACGACGGCCTTTGAGGTAGGAGCGGACGTCTTCTAAAGTGAAAACGAGCAACTTCGGTTTAACCACGGGGGCTTCCACGGGCGATTGCTGATCATGACCTTGACGGTGCGTACTCAGTAAACGGCGTTGCTCCTCGTGGGAAATCGCCGCGGCCTTAGCTTCCGCTTTAGTCATTTTCTTACCCTTTACTAGAGCCGGCGCAGGCACGGGCTTACCTTTAACCAAGACAACTTTGGCGGCAGGAGCAGGCTTGCCCTTTACCAGCGCAGCTTTGGCAACCGGCACAGGCTTACCCTTAACTAAAATCGCTTTCACGGGGGCGGCGGGCTTTCCTTTGCTGACAACAGGCTTGGTGGCCTTTGATTTTGCGGCTGAAATTTTAGCGGGCACTTTGGCAGCGGGCTTAGGGGCAGACTTAGCCGCGGGTTTGGCAGGGAGCTTTTTAGCCACAGGCTTCTTAGCGGGTAGCGGCTTTTTCTTAGCAGACTTGTTGGGGGCCATAAGGAGAGGATGTCGGATGGGTTAGAGATTGAAAGCGGGAAGGGTCAGAGATCGCCATACTTGGCGATTAAAGCGGCGCGACAGCGCGGTGAAACTGAGCCAAATCGGCCAGCAGGGACCAAATCAGGCACCCAGCGCCAGGAGCGTGGGCAACGAACGCCATCAGCCTTGCTTGCAGTTAGGGTCAAGGGTGCGCCCGGCGTTGGCTTGAGGGTTACAGCCGAAACAATCCAAAGGTCGGGCAAACTATCCAGGTGCTGCGTTAAAAGGATAACATCGGCGTCGGCCGGATCACCCACGAGGGTTAGAGCGGCATCTAAGTTTTGTCCGATAACCTTATCTTGCCGGAGTTTTTCTAAAACCGGATTAGCAAGTGTGGCACCTAATTCAAGAAGTCGACCGATGGCACGACGGTGCGTCTCAGACTCCCAGTCCACCGGCACTTCAGGCCAAGACTGAAGATGAATGCTTTCGGTTGAAGAAAATTCGCTACGCGCGTGGGCATGTGACCAAGCCTCATCCGCGGTGAAAGGAATAAAGGGCGCAACCAAGCGCAATAAAGTGTCGAGCACATGATGCAAGGCGGTCTGCACCGAACGGCGGACGGGGTCTTGCGGCGCTAAAGTGTAGAGCACATCCTTCACAATACTGGCGTAGGTGGCGGATAAGACCACCGTGACAAAAGCTGAGATGGCAGCGGTCGCGCGATGAAACTCATAGGCATCGCAAGCGGCGGTAACTTCGCGCACCACCGCCGCGGTTTCAGCCAGTAACCAGCGCTCGAGGGCGCGGAGGTCAGCCACCGCAAGTGTATCACGCTGCGGCTCAAAATCAGCCAGCGAACCTAAAAGCCAACGTAAGGTATTACGAATCGAGCGGTACTGATTGGAGAGCGTTTCGAAAATAGCATCCGAAAGCGGGATATCGTTTTGATAATTTTCTGAGGCTACCCAAAGGCGCACAATGTCGGCACCGTATTTATTAACATAACCATCGGCGGTTTGGGGCTTACCGTCCGACTTCGAAATCTTTTGGCGCTTTTCATTGACGACAAAGCCGTGCGTTAAGACCGCGCGATAAGGAGCGGCATTTTTAATGGCGACCGCGGTCCAAAGCGACGACTGGAACCAACCGCGATGTTGGTCAGAACCCTCGAGATAAAGATCCGCTGGCCAATGCAAGTCGGGGTGACGCGCACATACCGCCAAGTGACTCGTGCCTGAATCAATCCAGACATCAAGCGTGTCGGTACCTTTACGAATCGACTTAGGCCAGCTCGCGGGGACGGGTGCTCCTTCGAGCGTGGCCTCGAGCGAGGCTGACCACCACCAATCGGCACCATGTTGGGCAATTTTTTCTGCAATATGGCGGGCCATGCCCGCATCGAGTAAAGCCTCGCCGGTTTCGGTAGCGATAAAGGCAGGGATAGGCACACCCCAGGCGCGCTGACGTGATACGCACCAATCGGGGCGACCTTGTAGGGCTCCCTTGATGCGATTCTCACCCCAAGCGGGAATCCACTGCACGGTCTTAACTGCTTCAAGGGCGCGGGTGCGAAGATGGCCACGATCCAAGCCGATGAACCACTGATCGAGCGCACGGAAAATAACAGGGGTCTTTGAACGCCAGCAATGGGGGTAGCTGTGGACGAGTGGAGCCCGAGCAACTAACTTGCCGCGTGCTTCTAGCAACGCGAGTACCGCGAAGTTAGCGGGGCACTTGCCTTCAGTCTCGAGTACCGAGAGACCAACGAGTTCGGGTGGGACGCGGCCATCATTGGCATAAGTACCGTCGTCTTGTACCGGACAATACACTTCGAGCCCGACGCGTAATCCCGTTTGATGGTCGTCGACCCCGTGACCCGGGGCGGTGTGGACACAGCCCGTACCTGCGTCAGTGGTAACATACTCCGCAGTGACAATCGGTGACGCGCGATCGATAAAAGGATGGCGCGTCTCGAGGCCTTCCAACGCTTTACCTTGCGCGTGAAAACCGTCGGTGGCCCCCTCAAGCTTACAAGCAGCAACAAAGGCATCACGCAAAGCAGCCGCCACTAAATAGGAGCGCCCTTGATGACAGACTTCAACGTAGTCGAGTTCAGGGTGAACCGCGACTGCCAGATTAGCGGGTAAGGTCCAAGGCGTCGTGGTCCAAATCACCACGGCTAGCGGGTGCGCGGGCTTGAGACCCCGAGCGGCAGCGGCGGCGGCAGGAACATCAAAGGCGACCCAAATCGACGGCGACCGCTTTTCTTGATATTCAATCTCGGCCTCAGCTAACGCAGTCTGACAAGGAATCGACCAATAGACGGGTTTCTTAGCGCGATAAACTAAACCCTGTTCAACAAAGCCCGCGAAGGTGCGAAGGATCTCAGCCTCATAAGCCGCGTCCATCGTGCGATACTCGGACTTCCAGTCGGCGAGAATACCCAGGCGCCGGAATTGACCGCGTTGCTTTTCAATAAAGGCTGCAGAAAATTCCGCGCAGGCTTGGCGCACCCCTAGGGCATCGAGCGAAGCTTTACGGGCCTGCAATTCCTTCATCACCTTGTGCTCAATGGGCAGACCATGACAGTCCCAACCTGGCACATAAGGCGTCCGGAAGCCCCGCATCGATTTATAACGTAAAATCGCGTCTTTGAGTAATTTGTTTAAGGCCGTTCCAATATGCACATCGCCGTTAGTAAAAGGCGGACCATCGTGTAACACAAAGGCAGGTCGACCGGCGCGGCGGGCTTGAATCTGAGCATAGAGACCTATCTTTTCCCAGTGTGCGATGCGTCCCGGCTCACGCGTGGCGAGACCCGCTTTCATAGGAAAGTCGGTGACGGGTAAGTTAAGGGTGTCTTTAAGCTCCACGGTTCGGAAAAGGCAAAAGGGCGGTTGAGCCCCAAAAAAACGGTTTCGCTCGTTTAAGGGCGGGGCGGGCGAGGTTGAACAGGGGGGCGAGGGTGTCAACCTTGCCCGCCAGACGATTGACAGCCGGGCCTTACTGGCTTGAGGGTTGGGGCCGCTATGGAGAACCACCGCCCTAAACTCGTTTCCAAGACTGGCGCCGCCATCGATGTCCTCATCAGCGTGGTATTTTTCGTCTGGATGACCACGATTCTGAAGAAGCACGTACCGTGGGAAGAGGCCGGCGAAACCGCAGTTTTACTCGGTGCAGCCTACTGCTCACTTTGTCTATCAGGTGTCCTTTGGATGGCCCTTTGCCTCTTCCGCGTGACCCTAGTGGACCAGATTTTTCAGCGCAACGCCCGCCCTCCTTCGGGCCAATAAGCCTTTAACGGGCGCTTTCTAGCTCGGTCTCGACTTCGGACGCCAAGCGTTCGGCCGCTCGACGGTCGAGTAAATAGGCCGCCCAAAGACGATCCAACCGTTCGGGCTCACCCGTGGCGTAGGCCTCGAGCCAAGCACCCAGCGTACGCCAACTATTATGGGCAACGGGGTTTTGCCGGATGATTTCTCGGCGTAAGGTTAAGAGACGCTGATCCATGGCTTCACGCACGCCCGGGAGATGGCGCCATCGCACCGCTTCAGGCCCACTCAAGACGCGGTCGCCTTTGCCTTCGGGGTTGTGCACAAAACGAGCGAGCTGATCGAGCGCCGCGAGCGACTCTTTCATGCCCAACGAGGGCGAAGGTCGGGCATCGAGCACAGCTTGGCGAGCCGCAAGCCACCAAGTCTCAGGATCCTTATCGAAGCTCGCTAGCGTAGGTTCCAAGGATTCTCCTCGACCAGCCGCTGCTAAAATTCGGGCAAAACTTTCAGCGCCCAGTTGACGTCGTAACACACGCACGAGCAACAGGGACTCGTGAATGGGGGCTTGGGCCGCCACGACTTCTGCTAAGGGCGTCGGCGGACCAGCGAGCGCACGACGATACCAAAGATCTACCATAGCAGGACGTAACTGGGCCAGGGTTTCAGCCGCTAAAGCTGGGGTCGCCCAAGGAGTCGGGGTCACTTGAGGTTGAGCGCCTGCGACCGAGGCCGCCGCCAGCCAAGTACGTGCTACCGCCGTAGCCGCACGCTCCGCGGCGAGCTCTTTCTCTCCTAAATAAACCGCTACTAAGGTGTGACCGCCCGACACACTGACGCGCAGGGGCTCAGCCTCAAGCGTATCCAATATCTCAATACGAGCCCGAAACCCAGGCGGTGTAGTTAAGGCCGCGGCGGTACGTAAATAGACACTCAAAGCTTCGGCATGGTCGGCGACAAAACGACGCGCAGGGGCATTGGTTGCTACCACCGTGGCTAGAGTGGTCTCTTGTAGAGTAACCGCTAAAACCTCGGGGGGCGCTGGGGCAATCGGCTCATCCGCCGCAGGTACTCGCACCACTGCGAGCATCAACCCCAACCCAACCCAGCAGCGCTTCATTAGCTAGCGAAGAAATCTTCTTCTAACTCGCGTGTTTCGCCGGCCCGGATGTGCACTGGCTCACCCAAGGGCGACTGGTCGTTTTTCCAAATCTGTACAGTGGCGGACTGCGAACTATCCGACGACCGCCAGAGCCAACGGCCAATGGCAAGAAACTGCATCGGCACACCTGTGGTCTCAGAAAGACCTGGGCCCGTGCCGCGGACAAAAGGTTTGTTACCAATTCCGATCATCAAATTGGCGATCACACAAGTACCCTCGGCATCGTCTTCGGAAGCCATCACGGTCTTGACCACGGGAGCCGCAGGCGGCACCTCAGCAACTTCAACCGCAGGTGGGTTAGACGAATCGGCGAGTTCATCGTCGTCATCACCCAGGCGCGATTCCATCAAGGGCTCGGGTGTAGGAGCTGAAGCTAAATCGGTAATAGCTTCCTCGTCTTCTTCCACTTCGGGTGCTTCGGCTAAACCGAGCGACAATTCATCTTCATCGTTGGTCGCACGCTGGACTGAAACCTCATCCCCGGTGACATCGGCCTCTGACTCCACCTTGCGCTCCGCAAGGCTGGGATTAGGAGTAGAGGCCTTAGAGGGGTTTGCGTTTAAATCATCAACCCGGGCGGTCAGTTTAGCTAAGGCCTCACGACCGGCATTTAAATCGGCACTTATTTTTTGTAGAGCCTGACGGTCAGTGTCGATTTGCTGACGTAGTTGCGCCAGTCCTTGGGCAGCTTTGCTTCCGTCTTCCGCTTGCTCAAGGGCAGACTCAACATCTGAGGCCACACCCCGCGCAACATCCGCGGCAGATTGAACCTGCGTGCGGAGCTCTTCGATAGCTTCAGCGCCGGCCGCCACCATCGCTCTTAAGGCGGCTAATTCGGTTGAGGCTTTACGGGCGACAGCTTCAGCGGCGGCCTCGGCGGTTTTCTTGGCGGTGACTTCAGCATCAACCGCACGACGATTGGCCGATTCAAGCGTGTTACGCATATCGCCGCGAAGCTGATCGATTTCGGCGGCAAGGGCAGCGCGTAAGCGTGCTTGCTCAGCGAGACGTTGTTTACCCCCGCCCTCTTCGCGCAAGACGGGGAGCAAAATAATGAGGGAGGCGGCAAGGATACCCAGTACAGCTAACGACGCTTGGAAGTTATCACTCGGATCTAAACCTAGGCTTAGAATTCCGATGACCACCAAGGCATCCGCTGCCACCAGGAACCACTTCTCTTTTAGGAGTTGTTCGAGTTGTTTCATGAGATGAGCGCGGGCTCGAAACCGCAGGATGCCTTGAGTTGCGTCGGGGACAAGCCCCTTCCTTAGCTTTTATCTCAACGGGGGCGTTCCACAAAACCCACCTTACGATGCACTTTCGCCAAGGTACGATAAGCTGCCTTTTGTGCCCCCTCGGCACCCGACTTTAAAACCCGATCTAACTCCGTGCGGTCAGCACTATAGGTCGCAAAACGCGCCCGAACCGGAGCTAAAACTGCCTCAACTGCGTCGGTAACGGCACGTTTAAAATCTCCATAGCCTTTACCCTGAAACTCGGCCTCTAAGCTGGCGGTAGGGCGGCCGGAACAAGCGGAAAGAATTTGCAGGAGATTAGTAACTCCAGGTTTGTCAGCGGCCGCCCGTACCTCGGCCCCAGAATCGGTTACAGCGGAGCCAATTTTACGACGAATGTCGTCCGCACTATCGGTAATGAAGAGGGTGGCGGCGGCGTTGGGGTCGGATTTGGACATCTTAGCCTCGGGATTTTGCAACGACATGATGCGGGCACCCGTAGTCGCAATATAAGGCTCGGGAATGACAAAAGTATCGGAATACGTGTGATTAAATTTCTGCGCTAAATCACGAGTTAACTCCAGATGCTGCTTTTGATCGTCACCCACGGGTACTTTTGCGGCGTTGTAGAGTAAAATATCTGCCGCCATCAAAATTGGGTAGGTTAATAAACCTGCCCGTATCGAGGTTTGCTTGGCGGATTTATCTTTAAACTGCGTCATGCGCTCAAGCTGCCCGAGCGGGCAAAGACAACCGAGAATCCAGGCCAACTCGGTATGACCTGTGACGTGCGATTGCACAAAAAGCTGACTTCGAGCCGGATCTAAACCGCAGGCCAGATATTGAGCGAGGCACTCGTAAGTGTTGGTGCGCAAGTCAGCCGGGACGGTTGGCACCGTTATCGCATGCTGATCGACAATGCCAAAGTAACAGGTGTGATCGTCTTGCATCCGGCCCCAGTTAAGCACCGCCCCGAGATAATTTCCTAAATGTAACCGCCCCGTAGGTTGGGCACAGGTTAAGACCACAGGTTTGGCAGAGGGCTCGCTCACCCCTTCAGCGTGGGCAGGCAAGGCGACTGGGACAAGTCGATAGGCAAAGATGCCTAACGGTGGCGCTTGCCTAGA
>CAZEDB010000005.1:14417-19967 GCA_964510855.1 uncultured Enterobacteriaceae bacterium
CACCTTCGCCCGGACTCCGGCCTAGCGAAAATTGCTGGTATCGATGTTGGTACCGACCCAGTGAAGGCAAAAGCCCAACTTGGTTACTCTCCTGAAGGCGCACCCGCCTATGGCGAAATGACGGTGCGCGAGTTTTTAAGTTTTGCCGCAGACTTGCGCGGCTTAGCCCAAGCCAACACGCGCGTGCAAGAAACCTTGGACCTGTGCCGACTCGATGATGTTGCCCACCAAGCCATCGATACCCTCTCCAAAGGCTACCGGATGCGCGTTGGTTTTGCTCAAGCCGTACTCCACGATCCTGAAGTTTTAATCCTCGATGAACCGACGGATGGTCTCGATCCCAATCAAAAACACGAGGTACGACGGATCCTCACCAGCATGGCCGCTCGCAAAGCCGTGATTGTTTCGACCCACTTACTCGAAGAAGTTGAGGCACTCTGCACTCGGGTAATTCTCATCGCGCGCGGTCGCGTCTGTTGCGACGAAAGCCCCTCCCAATTACTCGCTCGCCACCCCGGCAAGCGACTCGACGAAATTTTCCGCCTTCTTACCGCCTAAACCTATGCGTGCTTTCCGAGCTATTTTAACCCGAGAGTTTCTCGGCTATTTCCGTACGCCTCTCGCCTACGTCTTCCTAGCGGTCTTTAACGCCTTTGCGGTTTCCTTAGCCTTCTTCATCGGATCGTTCTTCGATTCCAATATTGCGAACCTCGATCGCTTTTTCCTCTACCATCCCTGGCTTTGGGCCTTCTTGGCCCCTGCCGCAGGCGCCCGGCTGTGGGCCGAAGAGCGCCGACAGGGGACGCTCGAACTTTTACTCACTTGGCCCGTCACGGTTTGGCAAGCGGCCTTGGGGAAGTTTCTCGCAAGCTGGCTCTTCCTAGCCACCGCCTTAGTTGCTACCTTACCTATGGCACTAACCATCGGTTGGTTGGGCGATCCCGATTGGGGTGTGGTGGTCAGCGGCTATGTCGGCTCGTTGCTTTGTGGCGGCGCCTGCCTCGGCATCGCTTCGCTTTGCTCGGCTCTAACTCGTAGCCAAGTGATTGCCTTCGTCACCGGCTTTTTAGCCTGCTTCGTTTTAGTAATTATTGGCTACGGCGTGCTCGATCCGATCTTCGCGGGCATTATCCCCGCCGATAAACTTGGGTGGGTCGCACGCATTGGGCTTTGGCGAAACCTCGAACCCTTCACTCTCGGCGCCCTAGATTTCTCCGCCGCTAATTACTTTATCAGCGTAGCCTTAGCTGGTCTGGGCTTAGGCACGCTGGCCATCGAACGCCGCTAATTCGCCATGTCTCGCGCCCAACTCCTCCTTGCAACCGTAGCGATTCTCGCCGCGGCGCTGTTCGCTAACATCATTGCCGCCCGCCTCGATTGGCGGGCTGACTTAACCGCCGATGGGACCTTTACCCTCTCAGCCGCTTCCCAGCAGCTAGTACGCGGTGTAGGTGAACCCGTAGAAATTGAATTATTTGTCAGTCGGGGCGAAACTAAGCTCAGCCCCTTTCTTGAAGCCTATGCTCGTCGCGCTGAAGGTTTACTCCGGGCTTATGTCGAAGCCTCAGAAGGACGCGTACGTTTAATCGTCACTGACCCTCAGCCTGATACCGAAGCCGAAAGTCGTGCCCAACGCTTTGGCCTCGGCGCTGCTCGAGCCGCGACTGGTTCGGCTTATTTAGGGGTAACGGCACGCCAAGCTGATACCTTGCGCGCCCTGCCCTTTCTTGATCCCCGCCGAGAGCGTTTTCTCGAGCATGATTTATCGCAACTCATCGCCTCAGTTACTCGGCTCACCAAACCGCGTCTCGCCTTCATTGCCACCCTGCCGATTAGCAATGAGCTTCCTGCCTCACAATCTGGGCAAGAAGGCCCGGGCGATATTCTTCTGCAAGAACTTGGGCGGAGTTTCGAAGTTGTCACCCTTACTAATACCGTAACCGAACTCCCTAAGGATACGGCGGTGGTTGCGTTGCTGCATCCGCACAATCTCAACCCCCAATTGGCTTATGCCATCGATCAATTTCTGCTTAAAGGCGGACCTGTACTCGTCGCCATTGACCCCTTAAGTCGTTTTCAAAAATTCCAACAAGGTAATATTCCTTTCATGATGGCGCCGATGGCGGCAATGGGGGCGGCGAGTGACCCTGCCTTGCTCCGGGCTTGGGGCGTGGAGGCGCCGATGGATGCCGTGATTGGTGATGCGGCACACGCCTTACAAATGCCCACGGCTCGCGGCGAGGGCGTATCCTATCCTGCGGCGGTCTCACTCGAAGCGCCGACACTCAATCGCGAACACCCGCTAACCGCTGACTTATCGATGCTCAATGTTTTAGACCCAGGCGAAATTCGTCTCCTGCCTGAAGCAGCCCAGCGTCTCCGCTGGTTACCGCTGATTACTTTCCAAGGTGCAGGCGTAGGGGCGATCCCGATTGCAACCGCCAATGCAGGCCCCTTCGAGCGCGTAGCGGCAACCTTCAAGCCCGATGGTCAGGCACGCGTCTTTGCCGCCTTAGTCACGGGTAATTTTACTTCAGCGTTTCCTGAAGGTGCCCCTGCAGCAACGCCCCCTCCGGAAGGCCAACCAGCTCGCGCTGCTCCAGCAACTCCTGCAGCCCATCTTAAAAACGCTCAGGCGGAGGGTCGCTTACTGGTTATTGCCGACTCTGACTTTGCCCTCGATTACTATTCGATTCGTCGCGGTACCGCCTACGGACAACCGGTGTATGAGCCCATCAACGACAATCATGCCTTCTTAATTGGGGCGCTCGAAACCTTAGCGGGTAATGCTGAACTCGCCTCACTCCGCGCTAAAGGTGCTGTATTACGGCCCTTCGAAAAAGTTCTCGATCTTCAACGCGCTGCCCAAGGTCGCTATCAAGGCGAGATTGACCGCAATGAAGCGCGCCTAAATGAGCTCAGTCAAAAACTAGCCGAACTCACCCAAGCGCAAGGGGGCGATCTCTCTAAGGGTATCGTGGTTACCCCTGAGATCGAACAAGAGGTGCGTGCCTTTACAGAGGAACAAGCCACGGTACGCCGTAGCCTCCGTGATATTCGCCGGGCAGCGCGTGAGGAGATCGATGCCCTGGGCCGTCGTCTAACGATACTCAATCTCGTGGCGGGCCCGCTCCTAGCTATTCTCCTAGGCTTAGGTTACACCTGGGTTCGCCGCCGTCGGAGTCGCTAATTTTACTGCTATGCGCAACCGTACCTTACTTTTAGGCACCCTCGCCCTTGGAATTGTTGCCGCGGTCTTTGTTTTCACGGACAAGCCTGCAGGCGATAAAATCTCGCAAGTAGAAACAGCTTTAGTACCCGCAGATTTATTAGCCGACCTGCGCACCGTAGAGATTACCACGCTCGGCCAGAACGTGAAACTGGAGCGTACGGACAAGGGCTGGGTCGTACCAGCGCGCTTCAATCTACCGGTCGACACCGAGCAACGGCTCCGCCCCCTCCTGCGCTCCTTAAGATCAGCAAAGACACTTGGCGTACTGACCGCTGATCCTCGTCGCATGGAGCGACTCGACTTAACCAACACCTTAACGCTCACGGGTGCAGACGGTAAGCCTTGGAAAATGGTCGTAGGTAAAATGACGGATGACGGTTTAGGCACGGCGGTCCAACTTGCAGGCGAAACTCAAGCCCTACGTTCGACCTTTAACGCCCTGCTCGAAGGTAGCCCCGCTAACTGGATCGACCCAGTGATTGCGAGTTTTGCTGCCGAACAAGTAGTTAACTTTGACCTTACGCTCCCTGACGGTGGCCGAGTGCAACTCACGCGCTCACAAGCAAGCGAACCCTTTAAAGGTGCGGAGGGCCCGTTGCTGGCGGCCTGCGAAGAATTACTTTTTTCACTGACAACTTTACGCGCGGTGGATGCGGTCGCTCTCAACGATGCTGCTACACTCGCTGCCTTAGCTAAACCTATGGTGGCTAAAGTTACCCTACAAGATGGCGCGGTCTTTACGATTAAGTTGGGGCGCGGTCCGAGCAATGCCGGCGATCCCCCACAAGGTTGGATGCAAGCTACGCACACGCTCGACACGCATCCTACAAATCAGAAGTCTGCGCTGGCATTTTTCCTCTGCCCGCCTTGGTTAGCCGAACAAATCGTAAACTCGGTGGCAGAACTGACTAAGCGCGGTGTGCCACCCGAAGCCCCTGGTCTCCCTACGCTGGAAGTAGACGCGGTTGGGCGTTAAAACGTTAAACTGAGCGGAGTAAAAGTAAACTAGCGGCCATCACCGCCATACCGCCGACGAGTCCAATGATACTGTCGTGGCCCTTACCATAGGCTCGGCTAGTCGGTAAGAGTTGGTCGATGCTGATGTAGACCATCACACCTGCGACACCGGCGAAGCAGCCGCCCATGAGCAAGGGGGAGGGTCCGATACCGTCGGAAAATACCACCAGTAAGCCGAGGCCAACCAAAGCGCCAATCGGTTCAGCGAGCCCACTTAAAAAAGACCAGAACAACGCTTTAGCACGGCTACCCGTAGCATAATAAAGCGGGACCGAGACACTGATGCCTTCGGGAATATTATGCAGCGCAATGGCAATCGCGATTGCGATACCGACGCTGGGATCTTCAAGGGTGGCTAAAAAAGTTGCGAGCCCTTCGGGGAAATTGTGAATCGCAATCGCGAGTGCGGTGAGGAGCGCCATGCGACGTAATTTTGACGGAGGGATAGCCGGAGCTTGATGCAGCGGTGCGGCTTCGGCTTCAGTAGGAGGCTCGTGAGGGTTTTCTCCGTGGGGGAGGAGGGCATCAATCAACGCAATGAGTAAGATACCCGCAAAGAAGGCCCCTATCGTCCACCATGGTCCAGCCGACACCCCCATCGCAGCGGAGAGGGAAATCTCCGCCTTAGGTAAAATCTCCATGAAGGAGACAAAAAGCATCACCCCGGCGGAGAAACCGGTAGAAACTGAAAGAAAACGGTAACTCGTGCGCTTAGCACCAAAGGCAATCAAACTGCCAATGCCGGTGGCGAGACCTGCGAACAGGGTTAGCCCGAGGGCTAGCCAAAAGTTCGGTAAATCCATACCTTCTTGGTGGCGGAAACTTTGAAGTTGGCAAGTGCGCTTGCCAAGGACCACTTAAGCAGCTTGAAAACCGCATGGCGATTGCTGAAACCCAGAACCTTGCGACCTACCTGCCTTTTTTAGTTCAGGTCATCCTCGGGCTTTCCGTCCCCGCCGCCATTTTAGCGGTAAGCCATCTCTTCGGCCAACGCGCCAAGACTAATTACATCAAAGATAAGGCCTACGAGTGTGGCCTGCCTTCGGAGGGTAAGGTGCACCCTCGTTTCGCGGTGAAGTTTTACGTCACCGCCATGCTCTTCATTCTTTTTGATATTGAAATTGTTTTCCTCTTACCTTGGGCGCTGGTCTACCAAGAATTTCTGGCTGCGAGTATTGCCATCACCGGCGCGACCGCCGTTTTCCTAAGCGTGCTCGTCTTCGGCTTGATCTATGAGGTTAAGCGCGGCGCGCTCGAGTGGGAGAAGTGAGAGGTGAGATAAGGGATGAGAGATTAGGGAT
>CAZEDB010000005.1:20067-65250 GCA_964510855.1 uncultured Enterobacteriaceae bacterium
AGGGATATGGGATATGGGATTAGAGATTAGAGATTAGAGATGAGAGATTAGGGATATGGGATTAGGGATTAGAGATTAGGGAAAGGACCTTATATGGGAGGACTTGTGGGAGTCTTTTTCTCTGCCTGACTAAAAATATGTCAGACGCATTAAAGGCAGGACACGTGCGTAATCTAAGAGTCTATCAATTAGCTCTTGATACAGTTTTACGTACTGCAGAGGTGCTCGGTCAGTTAAGATGGGGAGAGAGGCAGTATCTACGTGAGCAATTACTACGAGCCACCAGTTCAGTTCCCGCCAACATAGCCGAAGGCCATGCCCGGATTGGTTTAGCAGATTGCAATCGATTCCTTGTGATTGCGAAAGGGTCTGCTTCAGAGGCTGCTCATCATTTAGAGGAAGCTAAGAAGCTAGGCCTTATAGAAGCTGCTTTGGCATCTGATTTACAAAGCAGGCATGACGTAGCCGAACGTATGTTAAATTGTTTAATAAAAGCCCGAAAATCTAGGTCTCCCTTAAATGATTAATACCCTCCCCCAATCTCTAATCCCTAATCCCTCACCCCCAATCTCTAATCCCATATCTCTCCTCTCTAATCCCATATCCCTAATCTCTCATCCCTTATCTCAGACGGCGCACACCCCACAGCCGGTGCCAGGGATCTGGCAGAAGAAGTCGTTGCCCTTGTCGTCGACGAGGATGAACGCAGGGAAATCAACCACATCGATCTTCCAGACGGCCTCCATGCCGAGCTCGGCAAAATCAACCACTTCTACCTTACGGATATTTTCTTGGGCGAGAATGGCAGCCGGACCGCCAATGGAACCCAGGTAAAAACCTTGGTTAGCTTTACAAGCATCGGTCACGGCCTGACCACGATTGCCTTTCGCAATCATGATGTGTGAGCCGCCGGCTTTTTGGAAGAGATCGACGTAACTATCCATTCGCCCAGCAGTGGTTGGCCCGAAGGAACCCGAAGGTAAACCTGGAGGTGTCTTCGCTGGGCCTGCGTAGTAGACGGGGTGGTCCTTCATGTAGGACGGGAGAGGTTCACCGCGGTCGAGCAACTCCTTTAACTTAGCGTGGGCCAAATCGCGGGCGACAATCACCGTGCCCGTCAACGCGAGCCGTGTGGTTACGGGGTGACGACTAAGCTCGGCACGAATGTCCGCCATGGGGCGATTCAAATCAATCCGCACCACACCCTCTGCGGAAGGCTTACCGCGCTGAAGCGCTGGGATAAAACGCTCGGGCGCAGTTTCGAGTTGTTCAATCCAAACCCCAGTGGCGTCGATATAAGCTTTAGCGTTACGGTCGGCAGAACAAGATACCGCAAGACCAATAGGACAAGAGGCACCGTGGCGCGGGAGGCGAATTACCCGACAATCGAGGGCAAACCACTTACCACCAAACTGCGCGCCAATACCTAAGGTGTGGGCAACCTTGAGCAGCTCAGCTTCGAGAGCGAGATCACGAAAGGCCTGGCCATGCTCATTGCCCTGGGTGGGAAGGGCGTCATACCAATGGGTCGAAGCCAGTTTAACCGCCTTCATCGTGGCTTCGGCAGAGGTTCCCCCAATCACGAAGGCCAAGTGGTAAGGGGGGCACGCCGCCGTACCCAGCGTGCGCATTTTGTCGGCCATGAAGGCGAGGAGCGACTTTGGGTTCAGTACCGCCTTGGTCTCTTGATAAAGGAAGCACTTGTTGGCCGAGCCTCCGCCTTTAGCGACAAAGAGAAAATCGAAGCGGGCACCCTTGCCAGCGGCGATATCGATTTGGGCAGGCAGGTTGGTACCGGTGTTGCGCTCCTTCCACATATCTAGGGGCGCGAGCTGAGAGTAGCGGAGATTATTTTGCGCGTAAGCTTGGTAGACACCAAGCGAGAGGGCTTCGGCATCATCGCCTCCACCCGTCCAAACCTGCTGACCTTTCTTAGCCACACTCTGCGCCGTGCCGGTATCTTGGCAAAAAGGTAAAACCCCTTTGGCGGCAACTTCCGCATTGCGCAGCATGGCCAAAGCTACGGCGCGATCATTCGCACTCGCTTCAGGGTCTTGTAAAATGGCCGCAACTTGCGCGAGGTGACTCGAGCGTAAGTAAAAATTAATATCGTGAAACGCTTGGTTGGCTAGGAGCGTCAAGGCTGCCGGATCAATTTTTAAGATAGGCTTACCTTCAAACGTGGCTTGGGTAACATACTCCGTCGTTAACCGCCGATAGGCCGTGGTGTCAGGCCCAAGCGGGAAAGGGTCTTGATAGTGAAACGCGTTAGCCACGCCTTCAATGTGGTGATGCCAGACAAGGGAGCAAGCCGAGGCAGAATCTTTGCACAAAAAAAGACCCCGGATTTCTCCGGGGTCCGATTCAGCACAACTAATCCGAAGATTACTTGTTAACCGCCTTCTTGAGGGCGGTGCCGGCTTTGAACTTCACGCCCTTCGAGGCCTTGATCTTAATCTTCTCGCCGGTCGCAGGGTTGATGCCGTCACGAGCTGCGCGCTTGTTGACGGTGAAGTTACCGAAACCTACGAGCGAGACGCCGCCCTTTTTGATGATACCGTGCTCGAGGGCGCCAATGACGGCGTCGACGGAGCGCTCGGCATCAGCACGGGTGCTGTCGAGGGTTTTTTGTACGGCTTCGATGAGTTCTGATTTGTTCATATGTATGGTGTGGGTTTAGGGTGAGGGTGTAGGGATGCCGTTAGGCGAAGAGAGGAGTAACGCCCCGCAAACCCGCTGGTCAACAGGTAAAAATGGGGTTTCGATAAAAAAGTTTTTTGCCTTCTCGCCTTGGGGCACCTCAAAAGAGTGGCCAGACAAAGGTAAGCAGAAGGTGGAGGGTGGCGTTGGCGAACAAGGCGGCGGCGACATCATCGGCAACAATTCCCAGCCCGGAGGGGAGGGCTTGAAGACGGCGAATGCCCAAAGGCTTAGCGATGTCAAAAAGGCGAAAAAGGAGGAACCCCACCAGTAACTCCCTCCAACCTAGGCCCGCGAAACCTAAAAACACCAAGGGGATGCAAGCCGCCTCGTCGAGAATGACTTCGGGAGGGTCTTTACGCCCAATAAGCGCGGCAGCGGCACCACAAATGAAGATCGCCATGAGTACAACCAAGAGCGAAAAGGCGATTTGATGGCCTAAACCATGGCGGGCGACGACCCCATCAACAACCAGCCACCACCAGAGCAAACCCGCCGCAGAGCCCCAGGTACCGGGGGCGGGCAAGCGCCCTAGAGGGCCTAGGGTAGCAAAGGATACCATAAATTAGGACAGCCCGGGGAGGTGGCGGCGGTGCCGGAAGATGTAAACGGCACCCGACCAAACCGTGAGTCCGACCGAGGCCCAGAAAAGTCCGCTAATAATCGTCTCCCAGTGACCATGCCAAAGGTCCGATAGATTCCAATGGGTCTCATAAGCTCGCAGACCAATTAAGTGACCAATGGCCAGAATCTGTAAAAAGGTTTTGGATTTACCCCAACCTTCAGCTTCAAGCACTTGACCCTTAGCCGCCGCTACCAGGCGTAGACCCGTGATTAAAAACTCCCGGGTTAAAATCGCAAAAACCCCCAAAGCCGCAATCAGCCTAGCTTCCGGGCTAGCAGGGGTCGGACCTTCTGGACCGATGGTCGACACAGGTAAACAATCAAGCGCCAGCAGCGTAACCAATAAACCGAGGATAAAAATCTTGTCGACCAGCGCATCCATTAAACGACCGAAATCCGAAACGGCTCCGACCTTGCGCGCGACCCAGCCATCGAGCAGGTCGGTAATGGCGGCTACGATAAAGAGAGCGAGGGCGGCCGAGGCCCAAGGGCCAGCTAGGTAAGTCCACCAAGCGATAACGCCTACCGCAGGAATACGGGCAAAGGTGAGAATGTTAGGAAGATGCCTTAGGGCGCTCATGCGGGCTTGCGGGCAGGATGCGGAGGGCTGAGGATACCGAGCAACGCCAAAAGCTATGGCTTCCGCTCTTCGTACCGCCCTTTACCCGGGAACCTTCGACCCCATCACCTTGGGACATGTCGATGTGGCCCGTCGAGCCGCCCGACTTTTTGACCGCGTGATACTCGCTATCGCCCCTAGCGACAGCAAAGCCCCTTGGTTTACCCTAGAAGAACGCCTATCGATGGCACGGGAGGCTTTGGCCGACATTCCCGGTGCTGAGGTTGCCCCGCTCCATGGCTTAACCGCTGAGTTTGCCCGGGCCCACGATGTGAACGCTATCATACGAGGCCTGAGAAAATTTAGTGACTTTGAGTTCGAATTCGACCTCGCCCATACCAATCGCCTGCTCGCCCCTGAAATTGAGACGGTGGTGTTAATGCCCAGCAAGGAGCAGTTTGTGACCTCCTCGAGCTTTGTTAAAGACATCGCCCGCCATCGGCTCGCAGCCGTGAAAGACTTTGTCCCCCCTTGTGTCATGCCCATGCTCGAGAAAAGGGCCCGAGAGCGCTAAGCCAGGCTTGTCGCCCATAAAGCGGGAATCTGGCAGATTTGAGTGGGTTCCGCTTGGTTGGCCAGGTTGCTTGACCCCGCCTCTATCCTTGCCCCTTCGTCCGAGAGCGCTTTGCTCCGACCTTCCGCCCTAAGCCCTCCTTACTACCGTGAATATCCAAATTCAAGAGACCAACCCAACCCGCCGCAAGGTGACGGTGACTATCGCCGCCGCCCAAGTAGCCGAAACGCGTAAGACCGTTACCCGCGTTTTTGCCCGTGAGGCCAAACTCCCTGGCTTCCGCCCTGGCAAAGCTCCGGAAGCGATGATCCTTTCCCGCTATGGAAAAGATATCAGCGCTGAAAGCACCCAGCGTCTCTTGAGTGAAGGCTATGAGAAAGTGAAATCGGATCCCGATCTCGAAGTCTTCTCCTTAGTTTCAGCTGAGCCCGCCGAAAGTGCGGAAGGCAAAGACTTAGTCTTAACCTTTGAAATCGATGTCGTGCCCACCTATACCCTACCCGATTGGCGTGCCATTAAAGTTGAATCGAAGGTTGAGGCCGTAACCGATGCCGACGTTAAAAATAAAATTGATGAAGTCCGGGCCCAGCGCGCGCGCTTTGATGTCACCGAAGCTCCTGCCGCCAAGGGCGACTATGTGCGCCTCAGTTACACGGGCACCATCAAGGGGCAACCCCTCGAGACCCTAGCACCTGAAGCAGGCCTGTTAGCTAAGTCGGATGGCGCATGGGAAGAAGCCGGCGCTGAGGGCGACCTCGCTTTGATTCCTTCCCTGGCTCGTGCCTTGGTCGGTCTTAAAGCGGGCGACACCACCACGGTCACCCACACCTTCCCCGCCGATCACACCACCGAAGCCCTGCGTCAACAAACCGCAAGCTATGCCGTGACCATCTCAGAAGTGCGCTCACGTCAACTCCCTGAAATCGACGAAGCCTTTTTAAAGTCGGTCGGAGCTACCGATCTCGCTGATCTGAACACCCAAGTGCGTCAAGGTCTCGAAGGGCAGCGACGTCAAGCCGCTGAAGGCAAGCGCCGCGAACAAGCCCTCGACCTCTTGCTCAAGCCCCTCGACTTCCCTCTCCCCGAGTCGGCGGTTGAGCGCGAAACCTACGACCTCTTCATGGAGTATGCCAACCTGCGCATGCGCGGCGGAGCAACCCCCGAGTCCTTAGAAAAAGATCGTGAGCAAATTCTAGCCGACTCTCGCAAAGCCGCCGCTACCCGCGTCCGCTCGCAAATTGTCTTAGCCCGGATTGCCAAAGAAGAAGGCATCGAGCTTAACCGTGATGAACTAGGTGCAGCAGTGATGCGGACCGCTTACGCGACGCGTACCCCAGCCGATAAATTAGCTAAAGACCGTGATGCCGTACTGCGGATTCGTCGTGACGCCCTACTCAATAAGGCCCTCGACCTCATCTTAGCCGAAAAAAAGTAATCAAGAAGGGCTGACAGCCGTCGCCAACCTCCTATCCTAAAACCATGAGCTATATTATTCCCAATGTGGTCGAACGAGATGCCCGCGGTGAGCGCGCGTGGGATATCTACAGCCGCCTACTCAAGGACCGCATCATTTTCCTGGGTGCACCAATTTACGACGAGGTCGCGAATGCGGTTATTGCCCAGATGCTCTTCCTACAAATGGAAGACCCCAAGAAGCCCATCTCCCTTTACATTAACTCACCCGGCGGCTCCGTCACCGCGGGCATGGCGATCTACGACACCATGAATTTCATTCCCTGCGAGGTTCACACCTACTGCCTGGGTAGCGCCGCCAGCATGGCGACCGTCTTACTTGCCGCGGGCGCCAAGGGTAAGCGCTTCGCCCTCCCGAATGCGCGGGTGATGATTCACCAACCTAGCGGCGGAGCAGGAGGACAAACCTCCGACATTTCCATCGCCGCCAAGGAAATCCTCCGCTGGCGCGATATTCTTAATCGCACGCTTTCTAAGCACAGCGGCAAAACTCCTGAGCAGGTACAGCAAGACTCCGATCGCGACTATTACCTAACCGCAGATGAAGCTAAGGCTTACGGCTTAGTCGATGTCGTGGTCCCGGCCCGCCCGGAAAAAGCTTAATCTATGGCCGACGCGGCAACTGTTTGCTCCTTCTGCGGCAAGCCTGCAGCAGCGGTAGGCAAACTTATTGCCGGACCTGAGGGCGTGGGTATCTGCGATAGTTGCGTCCATACCTGCGAACATCTCCTCGAGCGCGAACGTACGAAAAATAACCCCGCACCCGCTGCGAGCAAAGCCAGCAAAGGACCGGCGTTACAAGAGCGGGCAACCCCCGAGCCGCTCGGGCCAGTACCGCTTATAGCTCCCGCCGAACTTCGCGCCCTGCTGGATGCGCATGTGATTGGGCAAGACCATGCCAAGAAAGTTCTCTCGGTTGCCGTCTACAATCACTACCAACGCCTCAATGACCGGCTGAGTAAAAGCCCAAAGGTGCCGAGTGATTTGGGTGAGGTTGAGCTCGACAAAAGTAACGTGCTCTTGATTGGGCCCACCGGCTCAGGGAAAACGCTTTTAGCCCGGACCTTGGCTCGGGCCCTGAATGTCCCTTTCGCCATTGCTGATGCCACCACCCTGACTGAGGCAGGTTATGTTGGTGAAGACGTGGAGAATATTGTCCTTAGGTTATTGCAAGCTTGCGACATGAACGTGGCGCAAGCCGAACGGGGCATCTTGTTTGTAGACGAGATTGATAATATTGGACGTAAGTCCGACTCCGCCTCGCTCACGCGCGATGTCTCAGGCGAGGGCGTACAACAGGCCTTGCTCAAAATTCTCGAGGGCACGATTTGTAATGTTCCTCCAGCTGGAGGAAGGAAACACCCCGATCAACAGTGCATCCAGGTAGATACCTCGAACATTCTCTTTATTTGTGGAGGTGCCTTCGTAGGGCTCGATAAATTAGTCGCCCGCCGCGCCCGCGGCTCCTTGGGTTTTGATAACGGTCAAGACGCGCCCACCGCTTCAGCCGAAACCACCATCGCCGGTTTACAGCCCGAAGATCTTTTTTCTTTTGGGATGATCCCCGAATTTGTTGGGCGACTTCCCGTTATCTCCGTCCTGGCGCAGTTAACAGAAAATGATTTGGTGCGAATTTTAACCGAACCCCGTAACGCGCCGGTGCGGCAGTATCGCAAACTCTTAGCTCTTTCGGATATCCAGTTAGAAATAGCTCCAGGCACGCTCGAGGCCGTGGCCGCCCAAGCCCTCGCCCTCGGTACAGGTGCCCGCGGCTTACGCTCCATTCTCGAAGGCATTTTATTAGATACGATGTATGCGCCTCCGCCCCCAGGCTCGACCGTGACCTTAACCCCCGAGGCGGTACGCAAGGAGTCTAAGCCTGTGATCACCGGACCTAAATCCGCAGGTACGCCGAAGTCGCGCTAAGCTTTTTCTTTTTTATGATTCTTTACCCGGCAATTGACATTCGCGGCGGGCGCTGCGTTCGACTCTCGCAAGGACGAGATGATGCTCAAACCCATTATCATGATGACCCAGTTGAACCGGCTCGGATTTTCGCTCAAGCCGGCGCGGAATGGATTCACGTGGTGGACCTCGATGGCGCCTTTGAAGGCACGCCCAAAAATTTAAATGTGCTGCGGCAAATCGCCGCCCTCGGCCCTAAAATACAATTTGGCGGAGGCTTGCGTGATCTTGCTACTCTCGAAGCGGCTTTAGCGGCAGGTGCTTCGCGGGTGGTGGTAGGTACGCGCGCCGCAGCGGACCGAGATTTTTTAACGACCGTTGCTAAGGCCCACGGACCAAAAGTTGCGGTCGGGATTGATGCCAAAGATGGCAAGGTGGCGGTGCGCGGTTGGAAGGAAGTGACGGCTCTTTTAGCCACTGACTTTGCTAAGACTGCGGGCGACTTAGGGATTGGAACGGTTATTTACACCGACATTGCCACCGATGGGATGTTGACCGGACCTAATTGGGCAGCGCTCGATGAGATGCTTAACGCCTGCGCAGCCCGGGTAATTGCCTCGGGGGGGGTTGCTGGGCGGGAGGATATCGTCCGCCTCGCTAAACTTGCCCGAGTTCGACCCCGACTCGACGGGGCTATCGTAGGCAAGGCCCTCTATGAGGGTCGCGCGACCATCCGTGATTTGCTCAGTGCGGCGCGCGAAGCCGCCTGACGGCTTGCCTCGGGCCATTCAGGGGGCAGGATGCAGGGCTATGTCCCGCCTTGCCCTTCTCCTCGTTGCCCTGGCAACGATTGCTCAAGCCCAAGTCACCCCCGAGTCCGCTGCGGTTATTGCCAAAGCGCGCGCCGCTTTAGCTCAAGATGTCGCTACGCTTGATGCCGTACAAGCGATTCACTTTGAAGGACGCGTCGTGGATAAAGACGGGAAAGTTTTGCAGTCCTTCATCCTAGAAGTTGCCCAAGGCGGTAAGCGTCGGGAATTCCGTTATGACAAGGACTTCACCACTGAACTAACCTTAGTCTCAAGCGGCACCGAGGGTTGGGCTCGCCAAGCTAACCTAACCTCAGGTGAGCGCTCCAACGCACGCGTACTTCCTTTTGAAGTCGCAGCCAACCTGCGCGACATGGCCCGAGTCGACCTAGCTTTCTACGCCGCTCCCAGCGGGTTCAAGGTGACGCGTAAGGGTGTAGTCGAAATCGACGGTAAAAAAGTAGAGAGCCTAGAGTATGCCTCGAACGCCAACTACCGTTTTGTTCGCCACTTTGATACCCGTACGCATCTGCTCGTCGCCACCGACTACCTTCGACCCGACGGTACTTATGAGCGGCAAATTGATGGGGAGACACAAGTAGTGGAAGGCATTCGCTTCCCCAAAAATGTGAAGATCTTTAACCCTAAGGGCGAACCCGAGGGTTCGCTAATCTTCGATAAGATTGTGGTTAATGGCGACCTGCCAGCGTCGTCGTTTGACTTCCCGGTACGCTAAGGCGTTTATGCCTCTGATTCGACGCGAGGACCGGAACTTCGACGTTCAACTCCGCGCCTTTGTGGGCACGGGCGTACCCTCGGCTGAGATTCGTCAGGCCGTAGCTAAAATTATTAGCGAGGTGCGTACCCAAGGCGACAAAGGTGTACTCGCTGCCACCAAGCGTTACGATGGCGCACGTCTCACCGCGGCTAAATTGCGCATTCCGGTAGCAGAACTTGCAGCTGCGGCACGCCAGCTCGCTCCTGAACGTCGACGGGCGATTCAAGCCGCGATTACTTCGGTGCGGGATTTTCACCGCCGGACTTTACCAAAAAGCTGGAGCGCGCGAAACCTCCATGGTGCTGAAGTAGGCGAGCGTCACTTACCCATCAAACGCTGTGGGCTTTATATTCCTGGTGGACAAGTCCCCTTGGTTTCAACCGTGGTTATGACCGCGATTCCCGCGCAAGTTGCAGGCGTGCCTCAAGTCCTAGCCTGCACCCCGCCGGGACCTGACGGCAAGGTGCACCCCGATTTAATGGCGGCGCTCTACCTCTGTGGCGTACGCGAAGCTTATCGCATGGGTGGCGTCCAAGCCATTGCCGCCATGGCCTTAGGGACGAACACCCTGCCCGCGGTTGATAAAATCTTTGGACCCGGCAATGCCTACGTCACCGAAGCCAAGCGCCAACTCTTTGGTGAAGTGGGTATCGATCTCTTACCTGGTCCGAGTGAAATCATGATCATCGCCGACCGTTCAGCTAACCCCGAATGGGTCGCAGCGGATTTGTGCGCTCAAGCTGAACACGGTAGCGGCAAAGAAACCCTTTATCTTGTGACCGTTTGCAGTCGCATGGCTACTGCAGTCGAACGTGCCGCACGCCGTCAGTGCGAAACCTTGCAACACGGAGCGAAAATTCGCGCCCTACTCGACCGTCGTCTACTGATGATTAAAGTTAAAGATTTAGTCGCCGCCGCAGAGGTCGCTAATCGCGTGGCTCCTGAGCACTTGGAGCTGATGGTGGCTCCGACTAAAATTGCCGCCTTAGCCAAGTCCATTACCACTGCAGGCGCGATGTTGCTGGGGCATGAAACCCCCACGGTGCTCGGCGACTTTGTGGCTGGACCTAGCCACACCTTGCCTACGGGCGGGACTGGACGTTTCTTCAGCGGCTTACGCGTGGCTGACTTCTTACGACGCACCAGCACCGTGCGCTACCATCGCGCTGCCTTACAAAAGGCCGCTGCGACTGTGGCGGCGTTTGCAGCCATGGAACGTCTTGATGCTCACGGGCGCTCACTTACCCTGCGCCTCGGTAAAGCCTAAGTCATGAAGCGCGCCCTTCGCGCTTTATTGGCAGGTTTATTAACGGTTTTAACTGTCAGCGCAGCGGAACCTATCACGGTCGCTCAAGGTAATTTTATTCGAGCAGGTAAACCCCATGTTATTCGCTCAGCGGAATTAAACTACGCCCGCGTCCCTCAAGCCTATTGGTCACACCGACTCGCCCAAGTACGGGCTGCCGGCTTTAATACCGTAAGTACCTATGTCGTCTGGGCCTTGCACGAACGCCAACCCAGGGTGTTCACCTGGTCGGGCGACCAAGACCTCGTGGCTTTTTGTCGCGCCGCTGAACAGCAAGGACTGGATGTGATTGTCCGACCTGGACCCTACCTATGTGGCGAATGGGATCTTGGCGGATATCCATGGTGGCTGCTGCAAAACGCGAACCGTCGCGACCGTTTCCTACGCACAACTCAACCCCAACATCTCGAAGCGGCCGAACGCTGGCTCGAAGCGGTCGGTCGACAACTCGCGCCATTAAGCGCTACGCGCGGCGGACCGATTATCTTAGCCCAAATTGAAAATGAGTATGCAGCTTACGGTCGTGAGGTGGGTTATACCAAACGCCTCGCAACCGCTCTTGCACGCGGCGGACTTGATGTGCCTGTTTACGACTTAGAGGCACCGGCTCGGGTTCGCCCAGGTGATCCTGACATTTTAGGTTCGGTAGCTTTAGGGAGCGATCCTCGAAGCGGCATTGAGGCCTTGCGCCGCGCTCGCCCAGGAAATCCTGCATGGGTCGGAGAATTTTACCCAGGGTGGTTTGATAGTTGGGGCAAGCCACGCGCTCGAGCCCAACGCGACCGTTTCTTAGCGGATTTACGTTGGATGGTGACGAACAATGTCTCTTTTAATCTCTATGTCTTACATGGGGGGACAACTTTTGGTCCCTGGGCTGGCTCAAACAGTCCTCCTTTTAGCCCTCAAGTAAGTAGTTACGATTTCGATGCCCCGATTGACGAGCAAGGTCGACTCACACCGCTTTATCACGACATACGAAAACTACTCGCGGCCCACCAACCAGCTGGGACTCAATTACCCGAGCCGCCCGCGCCGATTTCAATTCAACGCCTGGCTCGGACGCAAGCGGCTGCCAGCACCCCATTAATGGTAAATTTACCGCGCGGACGAAACTTATCCCTGGGCTCCCGACTAAACTTCGAAGCACTCGGCCTAGGTTACGGCGCCGCCGTTTATGCGGCGACCTTACCCGCAGGTCCGGCAGATATTTTAAAGTTACAAGCGGTGCATGACCTTGCCTGGGTTTTCATGGAAGGTCGGTTGATGGGTAAGATTGATCGCCGGCGGGGCGACACCCTCGTGGGCCTACCTGCACGTGACCGACCCGCCCGACTCGACATTTTAGTAGAGTCGATGGGTCGAATTAATTTTGGTCCTGACCTGCATGACCTTAAAGGCTTGGGAGCTGCCTGGTTAGTCGATGCCGAGGGGAAGCAACGGGCGCTCGAGCGTTGGACATTTTACCCCATACCGCTCGATGGACCACCTCCGGCGCAATTACGCTGGGCCAATAACGAGGCGCGCGGCCCCGCGTGGTGGGGAGCAACGCTGCAAGCTCAAGCCGGTAAAGATACTTGGTTAGATATGCGCGGATGGAGCAAAGGCATGGCTTGGATTAATGGTCGTTCGCTTGGACGTTACTGGAGTATTGGCCCGACCCAAACTCTCTGGGTACCAGGTTGCTGGTTACGCGATGGGCCCAATGAAATTGTGGTGCTCGATTTGGAGGGACCGTCTTCTCCTTGGTTCGAAGGGCTGGACCATGACATCATAGATGATTTACGCACCGAAAATTAACCTCCACCTAACCGAAAGGTCGGACAAGACGTTCGCCTCACTGACCATACTCCTGAAGTCAGCGCTGAACTTACCCCTGGGGCTGAGCCTCAGTTGCTTACACTTCCCGTACCTACTCGCGGAAGATTTCTCGCCCTCGAAGCACGAGCTGCTTTTGAAGGTCAGCCTTACACCAGCTTAGCTGAACTCGACCTTGTCGACGCTGAGGGTACGACTCTCCCGCGACGGGCTTGGCGAATTGCTTTTGCTACCAGCGAAGAACGGGTGGCAGAAAATGGATTAGCGGATAACCTCCTCGATGGTAAGCCCGAGACCTATTGGCATACCCGCTGGCGCGGCGAAGCGCCAGCACACCCTCATGTGGTGGTGATTGATTTGGGCAGTGTGCTTGAAATCCACAGCGTACGGCTTACGCCGCGACCTGATGTCATTAACGGACGCATCCGAGAAGTCCGACTGCACGTTTCAGAACGGCCGTTTACTGGCCAGTAGTCTAGCGACGCAAGTAGCTGAGAACCTCAGCGTGCAGACCAGGTGCAGCCACTAAGGCGTTGCCCGCTGCCATCGCATCTGAGCCGTCCCACGCGGTCACGATTGCACCCGCACCGCGCAACACCGGAATCACTGGGATTAAGTCCCACGGATTCATAATCGGGTCCGCCATGACATGCGCCCGACCCGCCGCTACCATGAGGTGACCATAACCATCGCCCCAGGTACGGGAGAAATTAGCCTTAGCGGTAAGGCCACGCCAATCCGCACGCGGGTGGTGGCGATAAATATTTTCAACGTCAGTAGTAAGCACCACTGCCTGAGCCAGCGGAGATGCGACCACGCGCGTCGGTTGGCCATTGAAGGTAGCAGTCCGACCGTCACCCACCGCACGTTCGCGCAGAAGAGGTTGATCAATCAGGCCGACCAAAGGGGCTTGCTGGTAACGCAACCCAACCAAGGTGGTGAAAAGGGGCACGCGGGAGATAAACGACTTGGTGCCATCAATCGGATCAAGCACCCAGCAAAACTCGCGGTTCTCATGCTCGGGACCAAATTCTTCGCCCACAATGCCGTGGTCAGGGTAAGTGTGCTTAATAGCCGCACGCATCACACGTTCCGCCTCTTTATCGGCGAGGGTGACGGGCGAACCATCGGACTTTATCTCAACCTCGAGCTTGGGTTTAGCCCAGCTAGAGCGAATGACCTCCCCTGCTAAATCAGCGAGGTGTTCGGTAAAGCGTTTAAGCTCGGTTAATTGAGACTCAGGAAGCACCGCAAAAGCCTGAAGATGAGTTTGGACTGGGACAAGACGGAACCCGATTTGCCCTCCGCCCAAGCTTGCTCATGGTGGGGTTATGTCGACTCCCCCACCTGAGCCTACTGGCACCCCTGCCCTCTATCAGCGGTGGCAAGACTTGCTGTTTCTCCACTGGGAAATCGACCTCGCACAGGCAGAACGACGGCTCCCACCCGGTCTCACCGTAGATACCTTTGCTAGCAAAACCTACGCAGGCTTAATCGCTTTCTCCATGCGCAAGGTGCGACCCCGCGGCCTGCCTTGGCTCCCTTGGATTTCAAATTTCCTAGAACTTAATGTGAGGCTTTATGTCAAGGGACCAGGCGGACGCCCCGGCGTGTATTTTCTTTCGCTCGACTGCGACCGTGCACTCGCGGTCAAGATTGCGCGCACTCGTTACCACCTGCCCTACGAACATGCGGCGATGTCACGAGATACCAACCCCGACGCGCAGACATTTTCCTGCCAGCGAAAGGGCAAACCTGATGCCGCTATCTACCAGTGGAGAAATTCAGGTTCGGCCGCAGTCGCCTTACCCGGCACGCTAGAATATTTTCTGGCGGAGCGTTATAGCTTCTTTGCCGCCACCGCCAAGGGAGAGCTAAGGTTAGGCGACGTCCGCCATGAGCCCTATCAATTAAGCCCGGTAACCGTAGATACCGCGTCGGATTTGCCTTTAAAATGGGCAGGGTTAGAACCGCAGGGAACGGCTCACGCTATGGCCTCACCCGGAGCCGATGTCCGTTGCTGGAGTCTTAAAGACGCCGTCTTGCCTCAAAGCCCGAAGCCCCTCTCATAGATTCATGCGCCGTCAGCTCGCCGATTACCGACATATCGTCTGGGACTGGAATGGCACCCTGCTTGATGATACCTGGCTTTGTTGCGAAGCCTTAAACAGCATGCTGGCTAAACGCCAATTGCCCTTGGTTGATCCCGCGGATTATACGCGCCTCTTCGAGTTCCCCGTACAACGCGTCTACCGCAAGGTTGGCATCATGGTCGATGAAGCTGAGTTTGAAGCGGTGTCGCATGAATTTGTTGCCACCTACGAATCGCGAAAAGGGGAATGTGGGTTGCACGCGGGTGCTCTTGAATTTCTCGATGTCTTAAGTGCGCAGGGCGTGGGGCACTCGGTCTTATCCGCCTACGAACATAACCTCTTGCAACAAACGCTCGAAAGTATGGCACTAGCCCATCGCTTCCGGAAACTTTGTGGCGGGGGCGATATTCATGCCCGCAGTAAAGCCCTCCGGGCGCAGACCCATTTACACGACCTCGCCGTAAATGCCCATGACACGCTTTATATCGGCGATACCGTGCATGACCTCGAAGCGGCGCAAGCCATGGGAACGGACTGCTTACTCGTTGCCCACGGCGGCCAGCACCGTTCGCGACTTGTGGGGCAAGGAGCGCCGGTGGTTGAAAGCTTTGCTGAACTTCACGCGCTCTTGCAGATCGCAAAGCCCTAAGAACTAAACGCAGCCGCTCGAAGAATCGTGTCGGCATGGAGACGGGCGGTCTTACTCCGCTCACGGTTGTAGCCACCTCCGTAGAGAACTACCAAGGGAATGCCTGCCCCGCGCGTAGCACTTAAGACCCTATGGTCACGGGCGGCCATGTCCTGCTCGGTAAGTTGCATGTAACCAAAACGGTCGTCGGCATGGACATCGACCCCGCTGTTCCAAAAAACGAGTTGAGGTTGGCTGCGCTCGATAGCCTCATCGAGCGAACGACTTAAAGCAGCCAAGTACTCTGCCCCCTCTACCCCGCGAGGTAAGCCAACATCGAGATCACCCGTTTCTTTTTCGGAGGGATAATTTCGTGCGACATGAATGGAATGGGAGAAACGATTGGGCTTCCCGCGAAGCAGCGCGTGCGTTCCATTGCCTTGGTGGGCGTCAGTATCTAAAACGAGAATTCGTAAATCTGGAACTGAAGCCTCTAAAGTCGCACAGGCAACCGCGACATCATTAAGCACACAAAAGCCAAGTCCACGGTCGGCAAAGGCATGATGCGTTCCGCCGCCAAGATTCGCAGCAATCCCCTCGGCAAGGGCTGCATGCGCAGCAAGGACAGTGCCATGGGTTTCTCGACGGCAACGATCCAACAGGGCTGAGTTGTCGGGTAAGCCTAAGCGATTGCGGTCATAATCTGAGAGTTGGCCGTCACGTACCGCCGTTAAGTAGGCAGAGGTGTGGACCTGCTGGAGCATCTCCCAAGGCGCAGGGGTGGGGGCAACGAAACGGGCACCGCGCAACTCGGTCTCGAGCAGGGCCCGAGAGCGGGTGAACTTATCCATCGGGAAGGGGTGCTCCTCGGGAAGCGGATAATGGTAGTCAGCGTGATGAAAGCAGAGCACGAGAAGAGAGAAGACTCTAAGGATACGAAGGCGGGAAAGTATGCCAAAATCGCCCGTACCCCCAGCATCCACCCTGGCCCCATTTACCCTCGCGGGCCTGCCCATCCAGACTTGCCCGCGGCCAATCCGACGCTCACTTTTAAGCACCCCCATTCCCATGCAGACCTTTGATCAAAATCCTTGGCTCTATCTTGGCCTTGCGCTCACCGTGATAGTCGCGGTTTACATCATCCTTAACCGGCGCCCTTCAGTCGCAGCAGCCTCAGAGGACGCCGAAGCAATTGATGATGTGATTAAAGCTGGGGCCGAAACTCTAGGTTCCTCGGATCAACTTTTCAAACCCAGCGCAGCTTTTGTGGCCAAGGCCCGTGTTAAGGGCATGGAAGGTTATGAAAAACTTTATCGCCGCTCGATTGATGACATGGAGGGCTTCTGGTCCGACGAAGCCAAACAGCTCCATTGGTTTAAACCTTGGAGCCAAGTACTTGATGAGTCGCGCAAACCTTACTTCCAGTGGTTTGTCGGCGGTAAAACTAACTTAGCTTATAACTGTCTCGATGCCCAAATCGACAAGGGTCTGGGCGACAAGGTAGCAATTGTGTTTGAAGGTGAACCCACCGATGGCGGGAAAGCGACCGACCTTCGTCGCATTACCTACCGCGAGCTCCACCGCGGGGTTTGTCGTTTCGCCAATGTGCTCAAATCCTTGAATCTCAAAAAAGGCGATACGGTGGCTATCTACATGCCCATGGTACCTGAGTTGGCCATGGCTGTATTGGCCTGTGCCCGCTTAGGCGTGGTGCACTCCGTCGTCTTTGGTGGATTCTCTGCCGAGTCGATTCGCGATCGCGTCAATGACGCCTCATCCAAGGCGGTTATCACCATGGATGGCGGTTGGCGCCGCGGAAAATTCCTCCCCCTCAAGCAAGTTGTAGACGAAGCGGTTAAGGATTGTCCGAGCATTAAGCATGTTCTGGTACTGCAGCGCCACCCGGGCAAAACCGATCCTTCCTGCGTCATGCAAGCAGGCCGCGATGTTTGGTATCATGAAGCCGAAGCTAAGGTTAACGACGTGTGCGCAGCGGCCGAACAAGATGCCGAGGATGTACTCTTCTTGCTCTACACCTCAGGTTCAACGGGCAAGCCCAAGGGCATTATTCACACCACCGGTGGCTACATGGTGCATGCCTATGCTACCAACAAGTACACTTTTGATTTACGCGGCGATGATCTCTTCTGGTGCACGGCGGATGTTGGCTGGGTAACAGGCCATACTTATGTGGTCTATGGACCGCTGCTCAATGGTTGCTCGGTCTTAATGTATGAAGGAGCACCCGATGCTCCCGACTACAGTCGCTTCTGGAAAATTGTCGAAGACCACAAAGTTAGCGTCTTCTACACGGCCCCTACCGCTATTCGTGCCTTCATGAAATGGGGCGATCAATGGGTCAATAAACACGACCTCTCGTCACTGCGCTTACTGGGTTCGGTTGGCGAACCCATCAACCCTGAAGCTTGGCTTTGGTATCACAAAAAAATTGGGGCTGAGCGTTGCCCTATCGTAGACACTTGGTGGCAAACCGAAACCGGCGGTCACATGATCACGCCGATTCCTGGCTGCACCCCAACTAAACCTGGCTCAGCTACCCTGCCCTTCTTTGGTATCGATGCGGCGGTGCTCGACGAACAAGGCAATGAAACCGATCATGGTATTCTTGCCATTCGCCGACCTTGGCCGGGCATTATGCGCGGCATCTATGGTGATGAGAAACGCTACATTGATGCCTATTGGAGTCGCTGGGGCGGCAAGTACTACTTCCCTGGCGACGGCGCTATTCGCGATAAAGATGGCTACCTCTGGATCACCGGTCGAGTCGACGACGTCGTCAATGTCTCAGGTCACCGTATCGGCACGGCTGAGCTCGAAGCCGTATTTATTGAACACGCTGCCGTGGCTGAATCCGCCGTGGTGGGTGTTAAACATGATCTTAAGGGACAAGGCCTGATGGCGTTTGTCATCTTAAAGTCTGCCGCTGCTGGTACTGATGAAGCCGCTCTCGCCAAAACACTCAATGGTATGGTCGATGAAAAAATAGGGAAGTTCGCCCGTCCCGAACGCATCGTCTTTGTTCCTGATCTCCCCAAGACGCGTTCAGGAAAAATCATGCGACGCCTGTTGCGCGATGTCTCGGAGGGGCGTGAATTAGGTAACGTCTCAACCCTGGCTGACCCTTCGGTAGTCGAAGCCATCAAACGCAAGTTCACCGGGGCCTAGGCGACGAACGCTTAGCTTACAAAGGCCCGCTCTTGGCGGGCCTTTTTGTTGGGTTAGCAAAGAACCGCGGCGTAGGCGAACCCTTCAGGCGAGTAACTCTTTAATCCACTTCAAGTGCGGCCCGGCAACCGCCGCAAAAGGTAACTCCGTTAGCGCAACCCATACGAGCCCTTCGCGCTTGGGATAAGCCGCTTTAGCCCGCGGCTGATGCAGGCGCTCTTCATAGGTGGTCGAGGTAATGGTGCGCCGGCGGATGGCGATTGGCGTCTGAGGCAAATGACCGAGGGACGCCATGGTAGGCAACTCCGCTAAGCCAGCGAGCCGCTGGGCACCTTGGGGATAGCGACGCAACAGCACTTTACCTTTAACCACGATGAGGGCGCGCTCGACCGTCTCGCGCTTGCGGGCCTTCGCCATAAATTTAGGAATGGCGGTGGCTTGACCTCGTGAAGCGCACCAACGGGCAATCGGACAAACTTCACAGGTAGGTGCGGCTTTACGGCATACCGTCGCACCCAACTCCATAATAGCCTGGTTATAGTCACCCGGCTGCGACGGCGAAAGTAACGCTTGAGCCTGTGGCGTGACCGCCCGAACCGCATCTGCGGTGGAGGTAAAGGTGCGACGTAGCCCCAACAAGCGCGTTACGACGCGCACGACATTACCATCAACCACCGCCACAGGATCTCCGTAAGCAATACTCCCAATTGCAGCTGCGGTGTAAGGACCGACTCCAGGTAATTGTTGCCACGCCGCGGCGGTTTGGGGCGACTTAGGCAAAGCGACCACCGCTTGGGCTAAAGCATGCAAGAGACGAGCCCGACGGTAGTAACCCAACCCAGCCCATGCGGCTAAGACCTCGTGCTCTTTGGCCTGAGCAAGGTGCTTAAACGTTGGCCAACGAGCGACCCAGCGTTCGAAATAAGGAATGACGGTGGCTACCTGTGTCTGCTGAAGCATGAACTCCGAAACCGCAGTGCGATAGGGTGTTGGAGCATGACGCCACGGTAAGGGACGCTGGGCTTTATGGTACCAAGCCAGCAAGGAACGACGAAAAGCAGGGGCTTCGCCCGGTTTGGCGACGGAAGGGGCTGGATTTGCAGACGCCACACTCTAGTTAATAAAGCACGATGGCACCCAAGGCAAAGCGGGATTCAGAAGACGGCCCTAAGAAACCCTCGCTCTACACAATCAAACTAACCCCTGCCCAAGCGGAAAAGCTGCACGGGTTGTTGAAGAAAAAAGGCTGGGAGCCCTTTGAGGTCAACCATGCTGCCTTTGCTTACAAAACGGCGGGGGTTAATGTGGTGCACTACACTTCAGGTAAGTGCGTGATTTCGGGTAAAGAGACGCAGGAATTTGTCCAATTCACCCTCGAAGGCGAAGTCACGGGTGAAGCTAAACTTGGTTACGAAGCCGAAAATAATCCGGAATGGTTCGAGGAACACCTCGGGCTTGATGAGTCGGGCAAGGGCGATGTGTTTGGCCCGGTCATCTCGGCGTGTGTGATTGGCGACGCCAGTATGGTAAAGATGTGGCGCGAAGCCGGCGTGGCTGACTCTAAGAAACTTAATGATGTAAAGATTGCCGAGTTAGATAAGAAAATCCGAGAGACACCGGGGGTAGTTGTCCGCACCACGTTTATGCGGATGGCAAAGTACAATGAACTCCACAGTCGCTTCGGAAAAAATCTCAACCGCTTGCTAGCTTGGATGCACGCAACTTCGGCAGCTGAGGCCTTGCTGCAATTTGAAACCACACATGGCCGTAAGCCTGCTTGGGGTCTACTCGACCAGTTTACGGAAGAGCCCTTGGTACAAAATGAACTCACGCGCAAAGGTATCACCTTTGATTTACGTATGCGCACCAAGGCTGAATCGGATCCGATTGTCGCTGCCGCTTCCATTGTGGCTCGGGCAGCCTTTGTCCGCGAACTCGAGCGGCTGGCTAATGATGGGGGTGTGCCCTTGCCTAAAGGTGCGGGAATGGCTCCTCACAAAGCAGCGATGGATGAATTAGTCGGACGGTTCGGTCCCGCCATTTTAGTTAATTTTGCTAAACTCCACTTCCGTGAGACCTATGAACCTCGGGGTCTCGAACCGCCGGAGAAAAAAGCCTTTAAGCCTCGCAAGAAAAGTTGATGGCTTCACTCGCTCAGTTCGACCGCCGACGCGGGGCTGAGCGGCCCGGCATTGCGGGAGTCGATGAAGCAGGCCGAGGTTCTTTAGCCGGACCTGTAGTTGCGGCGGCAGTCTGGCTAGATGGAGGTTTCTATGGGGATGCAGGTTGCCTACGTCGCGTGCGAGGAGCGCATGACTCCAAACAACTAACGGTTGAAGCGCGGGAGGATTTACGCGGCCGGATTGAATCCCTAAGTAGTGAAGGTAAATTGCGCTACACTTGGGCCAAAGCCGATGTAGTCGAAATCGCCGCGCAAAATATTCTCGGGGCAACTCGAACCGCAATGGCACGGTGCTTGGCGACGCTCGACCAGTCCGCACGTCCTGCTCGCCCGTTCGCAGCCGCTGGCACGGAGGGTGAACTCTTTGGCTTTGGAGACAACCGAGCCGTCTTAGTATTAATCGACGGGCTTCCGCTTCGACCTTTTGCCTGGGCTCATGAAGCGATTAAACAAGGCGACGGAAAATCGCTCGCCATCGCCTTGGCATCGATTGTGGCCAAGGTTGAACGTGACCGTTTGATGGCTGAGCTCGATAAGCGCTACCCACTCTACGGCTTTGCCACTCATAAGGGGTATGGCGTTCCCGAACATGTTGAAGCGATTCGCACGCACGGGCCCTGCCCTGAACACCGGGATTTATTCCTCCGCAAGATACTCGCAGGCGAGGCACCGCCGGGCGACGAACAGGCGGAGTTTGAGTTTTGAGGAACTTAAGAAGATAGTTAGCGGGATTAGCGGTGTTAGCAGGAAGCGGGCGAAAGCATAACCAGCGCGTAGCTTTCCCGCTCACAGCTTTCCAGCCCAGTAATCGAAAGCTAACCAGCCTTTCAGCCATCCAGCTAAATTAGTCCCCTTCTACTCTCCACCCTTCACCCCTCCCTAATCCCTCATCCCTAATCTCTCATCCCTCATCTCCCCGCATCCACCATTAACCAAGCCCAAGTGGCGCGGACGCCTTTATTCTCTGGGGCTGGGAAGAGACGGTTATACTCACGGAGCAAAGCGCGAAGTTCACTGACTGAAAAACGTGGTTCGCCGGTCACGCCTGATTCATGGAGCTGTCGGAGAAAATCGATAGCGGAAGGATAATACTCAACGTGCTCAAAGACTGCCGAGGCGCGGATAGTAAACCCTTCGCGACGAAGGAGTCGGAGCCATTGCGCTTCATCGCGCCAATGAATCGGCCCTTCGCCTGAAAGTGAGCGCAACTCACGAAACCCAGGCTCACAGGGTACACCCAGCAAGAGCCGTCCGCCCTCATGAAGCACCTCATGCCAATGACGTAAAACCGATCCAAGATCTGGCGCCCACTGCAACATGCCATTGCTCGCAAGGTTATGACAGGGGAAGGCGTAACTAAAGGCATCTTGCACCGACCAAGTGGCAGAAGGTGCCGACTGCTTACCTATTTCAACCATCGCAGGTGAGGCATCTGAAGCATCCACGATGGCACCTTGCGCCAAGAGTGCCCGAGTCAGAAAGCCTGTACCGGCACCCAACTCCGTCACGCGCTCACCTGGCTCAAAAGGTGCAAATGCGGCTAAGGCCTCAGCAAATCGGCGTTGAGGAGTGGCATGCACATGATAGCCGTGCGCGTGAGAATTAAATTTCATGGGCTCAGGGTTGTGGTGGGCCCAAGGAAATCACCCAAGGCATGACCTGCTGATTCAACTATTGTACAACCCTTAAGCGCATCAACCACGCCAGCTGCATTTAATAGTGGGTCGCGATCGCCGACATAAGCCTCCCAACCTTCGGGTAAACCACGGCGGGCGAAGGTGACTAGCCCAGCGCCTGCTGGAGCCTCAAGACAGTCGAGCCCCTCTTCCAACATTTCTAAGGCATAAGGCAGTTCGTCGGTCGACTCCGCAGTAGGTAGGCCGGCACGTTGGCGAAAATCGGTAATAGCAGAGAGCGCATCTTGACGAAGTTGGCGACGAAGCCAGCGCACATGCGTCCGGCTCATCTTACCACAAGCACCATCTTCGGAACAGAAGCTCGTGAAGGGGGCGAAGAGTAGGACGCGAGCAGGAAAACGCCGGCCACCTTTGGCTGCTAACTCAAGGAAACGGCGAGCGCCGAGAGACCAAGCAACCACCGCATCGCAATCAGCCGCTGCCTCGGCCGCACCTGCTACCGGAGCGAGGAGCACGTGCTGCGCGCCTGGGGCATGGGCTTCAGCATAAGGCTGTAACTCAGCTGGAGAAATCCCCCAGCCTCCTAACCAGCCTACCATCATGATAAGGCTCCTCTCAAAGTAGTGGTGAAACTCGCCCGTTGTGCTTCGGTGAGTCCGCGTCGCAGGGAAATACGCAGGCGTGAGGTACCTGAAGGAACAGTCGGTGGACGAATGGCAGAAACGATAAAGCCCGCGTCCGCAAGCAACGTAGCCGTACGCAGCGTTTGTAGAGGATCTCCGAGCACAATCGGGATGATGGGGGAATGCCCGAGCGGAATGGCGAGGCCGATTTCAGTCAGCCCATGGCGCCAAGCGCGCGAAAGGGCGTGCAAGGCGGGGCGCTCTGCTTCCCAGGACTGAATGAGTTGCAAGGCGGCAAGGGCGGCCGCGGCCGCAGAAGGTGCAAGGTAGGTGGAATAAATAAACTCGCCGGCATTATGGATGAGGCTCTCACGAACTTCTCGCTGGTGACAAAGCATGTAGGCACCTTGCGAACCAAGCGACTTACCTAAAGTGCCAATAACAATATCCGCTTGGGCTTTGACGCCCTGCTCTTCTTGCAAACCCGAACCTGTAGCCCCATGCCAACCGGTGGCATGAGCTTCATCGAGAATCCAAGTGAAGCCGTGACGTTTACGAAGTTCAACGAGTCGCACCAAGCCAGGCGCATCACCGTCCATCGAATAAATACTCTCGGTGACGACAAAGATTTCGCGACCAGCAAATTCCTGCAGTCGCATCTCTAGGGCATCCAAGTCGTTATGCGGAAACCGTATTAAACGGGCACCCGATCGGAGAATACCGTCAATGATGCTGGCATGGATAAGCCGATCAGCGAGGACGATATCGCCCGCCCGCGGAAGACCTCCTAACACAGCACCATTGGTCGCATAACCCGAGTTCATCACCAAGGCGTGCGGGTAGCCGTGCCATCTTGCTAAGGCGGTTTCGAGTTCAGCGTGGAGGGTAGTGTAACCCGTAACTAAAGGCGACGCTGCGGCTGAGGCGCCCCATTTTTCTAAAGCCTGGGTTGCCGCCGCGATAACCAAGGGATGCTGCGAAAGACCAAGGTAATCATTATCAGCAAGGTTAAGCTGCGCATCATGGGCTGCTCGAGGGCGTAACTGGCGCAGGAGACCTTGGGCTTTACGCTCAGCAAGATCTTTGGCAAGGCGCTGGCGTAACCCTTCATTCATAACAAATCCATTCGGACCGGTTGAACGGCGTTATAGTCCGATTCACCGATAAGGGTTAGACCTGCTGCAGAAATCCCCAGACGATTCGAGCGAGCGACGGCAGCTTCGGGGACCGCTTGTGCCGCATTGAGCCAAATACCTAAGCGAACTTTAGGTAAGCGGCTACGAATGTAGTGATGGGTAAGTCGGGCTTGGTTAATCGCACCCAGACGGTCCTCAATGACGATTACGATGAGATCGGGTAAGACGGCTTGGGCAAAATCAACCCAGTCTGCACCTGAAGTATCAATAGGTACAGCAACGCCTCCAGCACCTTCAATCACGCGATGTTGGACTTTTGGCAGAGCCTCAAGTCGCTTGAGACAATCGCTCAAGGTTATACTACCTTGCCCAGTCGCTAAAGGAGCTAGCGGTAAGGGGAGAGAAATCAGAGTGTGGGCCTCTGCCCAATCGCCTGCTGCTGCCGGCGCGTCTTGGGGATGTCCACTAGGAGCACCCGCCTCAACGGGTTTAATGACTTGGGTACGCCCCGTTGCCGAAAGTGCACGCGCAACCCAACCAGCAACGCGAGTTTTACCCACGCCGGTATCGGAGGCGGTGACGAGAATCGTCGCCAAGGGATTAAATCTTACAGCCGCAGCCTGAACCACAGCCTTCATCTTCACCCTCAGCCGCTACGGGCAAGAGTTCAGCGGGATTCGGCCAAGGGGCAGGCGCTGCTTGGTCAGGCTTTATTTCGCCACGATGAATACGACGGGCTTCATCGGGGTGGAGCGGGTGAAGGCCTAAGCGCTTCATGAGATTCATATCCTCTTCGATATCGGGATTACCGGTAGTGAGGAGCTTCTCGCCGAGGAAGATCGAGTTAGCTCCTGCTAAATAGCAAAGGGCTTGGGTTTCGTCGGACATATTACCGCGTCCTGCCGAAAGACGGACCATCGCTTTCGGCATGAGAATTCGGGCCACGGCAATGGTGCGGACAAATTCAATCGAGTCCACAAAACGCCGCCCTGCCAGTGGCGTACCTTCTACGGCAACCAAGGCGTTAATCGGTACGGAGTCAGGCTGGGGGCTCATGGCAGCAAGCTCGACCAACATCTTCAGGCGATCATCTACTGTCTCACCCATGCCGATGATACCCCCCGAGCAAACTTCGAGACCGGCTTTCCGGACATTTGAAAGCGTTTGTAGACGGTCGTCGTAAGTACGAGTGGTAATAATCTTAGCGTAGTGCTCGCGCGAGGTATCAAGGTTGTGGTTATAAACATCACAGCCTGCATCTTTGAGACGCTTGGCTTGCGGCTCAGTCACCATGCCAAGCGTACAACAAACTTCGAGACCAAGGGTCTTTACCCCCGAGACCGTAGCCAGAACACTGTCGAATTGCTTACCTTCCGCAACCCGCCGCCAGGCCGCACCCATGCAAAAGCGCGTAGCCCCGCCCGCCTTGGCACGACGCGCATCCTCAAGAATCGTTTCAGTCTCCATCAAAGCTTCAGCCTCGACGAAGGTGTTATGGTGCACCGATTGCGGGCAATAAGCACAGTCTTCAGGACAGGCCCCTGTCTTAATGGATTTGAGGGTGCAAAGCTGGACACCAGAAGGATCTTGGTGAGTTTGATGAACCTGCTGCGCCTTGAAAATCAAGGTGTTGAGCGGCAAGTCGTAGAGAGCGCGGGCGTCGTGGAGGGAGGGCATGGGGGGTGTAGATTTCAGAGGAAAGATTTCAAAAGAAAGAAAGTACGTAGAAAGTAGAAAGTAAAAAGGGTTACAAGCTAACTGGCTAAGAGGCAGAGGGGTTAGTGATTAGGGATTAGAGATAAGGGATGGGGTGTGGCTTTTTTTCGTTCTTCGTTTTTCGTTCTTCGTTTTTTAATTTTTAATTCTTAATTTTAAATTTCCCTCACCACTTCCTCTGCGGCGGCCTTAAGTGCGGTCAGAATATGGGTAATCTCAGCAGGCGTGATGATGATAGGTGGGACAATCAGCACCGAGTCGCGTAAAGGCCGGATGACTAGGCCATGTTTACGAGCGGCGAGGCAGATACGGAAACCTATGCGGGCATCGATAGGCCACTCGGACTGGCCAACCGGCGCACCAAAATCAATCGCGGCGGCTAAACCTAGTTGACGCACTTGGCGCACATACGGCAGGTGGGAAAATTCCTTGAGCAACCCCTGCCCCAAAACCTCGGCTGAAGTAGCTGGCTGGCCGGTATCAAGTAACTGCCGTAATTTACGGAGCGACTCAATGGCTACAGCACAGCCTAGTGGATTGCCCGAGAAGGTGTGGCCGTGAAAAAAGGTGCGACCCTCGGAGTGCCTACCTAAGAAAGGTTGATGAATCGCTTCGGTAGTTAAGGTAGCAGCCAGCGGAAGGTAGCCTGCGGCTAGACCTTTCGCTAAACAAAGGAAGTCGGGTACGACGGCTTCAGTTTCCGAGGCGGTTAGCGCCCCAAGACGACCAAAACCCGTGAAGACTTCATCAAGAATAAGATGGACGCCATGCTCGCGACAAAGATCGGCTACTGCGGCGACAAATCCGGGAGGCTGTTGGATCATGCCAGCCGCACCTTGCACGCAAGGCTCGAGCACTAAACACGCAAGTTGCTCAGAATCCCGCTCTAAGAGCTGTCGGAGGGCTTGGAGCGAAGCCGAAGCATCCGACGTTATTACTTTTCCTGCACAAGCGACATGAAGAGGCGCGGGTAGGCGATGAACAGGAAAGAGCCACTTATCAAAGCGGGCATGGAATGCACCGCGCTCGCCCACGGCCATCGTCCCAAAGGTGTCACCGTGATAACCACCCGCAAAGCCGACGACACCGACCTTCGCAGGCTTACCGATTAATTGCCAATACTGGAAGGAAAGTTTGAGGGCGATTTCGATAGCGTTAGAGCCGTTGTCGCTAAAGAAACAACGCGAGAGCACGCCGTAGGTAAGACCCGCAAGCTGCTCAGCAAGCTCAGTGGCCTTCGGGTGATTTAAACCCAACAGACTAATGTGGGCTACTTGATCCAACTGATTTCGTAAGGCGGCGTTGAGATCGGGGTCGTTGTGGCCGTGAACATTGGTCCAAACCGAGGCATTGCCATCGAGGTATTTATTTCCTTCTGCATCCCAGAGCCAACAACCCTGACCTCGCACTAAGTGTAAACGCGGCGAATCGAAATACTCGCGCTGTTGGGTAAAAGGGTGCCAGGCATGCCGCCGGTCAGCGGCATCTAATGCGTCGAGGTTTGACGCCGTCGTTGTAGCCGACTGGAGCACGCCTATAGGGTAACGCACCTAAAGTGATTGTTAAGCCAGAAGTAAACTAGGGTTAACAAACAAGATCTCGGGCCCGATGTATCCGCTCTTAGTGCTATAGCTTAAAATGCGCTTAAATTCCGGTCGCCTTGACTTTCCGTAAGTACGGAAGTACGGTAAAAGTATGAAAACAACCCTCGTTTTACCTGATGCCTTAGTGCGCCGAGCTAAGATCCGCGCCGCCGAGACGGGCGTGACGCTGAGTGCCCTGGTTGTTCAGGCCATTGAGGCCTCATTGATGTCAGCCGGCGCGGTGCAAGAGGGAGCGCCTCGTCGCACAGCATGGTCAAACCACATCTTTCCTATTCCCAATCGAAAAGGAGGAAGAGGTACAGACTCTACCAAGCTAATCTCTGACGACCGAGATGGCCGATGAGCACGCTCTATCTCGACGCCTGTTATCTTGTTAAACTTTTAATTGAAGAGTCCGATAGCCAAGCTGTAGCGAATCTTGTGGCTGACTATGACGTAGTTGCCTGTGGCATCCATGGTCGTGCCGAGGTAGCGACTACTCTTCATCGCAAGCTTAGGGAGAACTTTATTACTCAAGCTGAGTATAACCGGGGCTCGGAATGTCTGATGGCGCTTGTTGGTCGTGGCCAAGTCCGGTGGCTACCTTTGGTGGACGCGAGTTTTACGCGAATTGAACGTGCCTTTGCAGAGGCTAAGTCCCAACTCCATCTTCGCTCTGCGGATGCGCTTCACTTGGCCTGCGCTATTGAACATGGATTCGCTACGGTTTGGACCAGCGATAAGCAGATGCACGCCGGCGCGAAAGCCTTTGGCATCGAGTGCAAGCGGGCAGAAGCGCGAGGCGAGACCAGGTAGGGCGTCTTCTCCGAAGGCGCCGTGGCGGGACGACCTTACCCTTACTTCCGACGACGACGGATAGCAGCGCCAACGAGGGCGAGGCCACCCAGGATCAGGCCGTAGGTGGAGGGTTCGGGAATGGGAGCGGCAGTGATGTGGGCGACGTACCCCTGGGTGACGTTGCTGAAACTACCTGTGCCGACGAAGTAGGTCCCGTCGCTGGAGACGTCGCTCACACTACCGATGGTCCAGCCGGTCAGGTCGACGCCCCCATCAATAAGATAGGACGCGAGCGACACCATGCCCGAGGTGGAGCTCCAGATGAAGGCCTCTCCCTGGAACGTGCTGCTATCATAGCTCGTACCAACGATGAACTCCCCGTTCTCGCTGATAGCCGTCGCCTGCGAGGCGTCGTACCCGGCCAAGGTGCCCAGAGTCACCATGCCGGTCGCTTGGGTCCAGCGGAAGGCCCTGTTGCCGTTGGCCGATTCGCTCCAGCCGGCGATGATGGAACCGTCACCGCTGACACCGATGGCCGATGACCTCAGGCCGCCGGCCAGCGTACCCAGGTCGGTGCGGACGTTGCTGGATGTCCAGAACACGGCTTTCTCGTTGTAACTCGCGTCAAAACGCGAGCCAACTAAGATGGAGCCGTTAGAACTGGCGGCCTCTATAGTGCTTCCGTAGGTGAAGGGCGTGTCGAACGTTACGAATCCGCCTGAAAGTGTCCAGGTGACGGCGCGGGTGCCGTCAATGTCGGCCTGACCGAACACAATCTGTCCATCCCGGGTGATACCGGCGGGATAACGAGTCTCAATCAAGGGCTGGAAGCTGTTAGACGCCGTTGAAAGAAACCCCCTCCATTCGAGACTGGAATTGCGGGATTGCCCGACCGCCACGCTGCCATCGCCGCTGATACCGGTGAAACGAACGGCGTCATACCCGGCATCGACCGCAACCAGCTGCGTGCCGCCCGCGCGAGTCCAGATGATTGGGCGCTGGGAGGCAAATTGATTGCCATTGGTATAGGCGGTGCCAACAACAACCCCAGCGTTGGTACTCATCTTCGTAGCAAGGGAGACTGTGCCCGATTCGACCAGACCCAACCCCTCAATCCACGGGCCGTCGGCCGCCGAAGCTTGGATAGAAAAAGCAACCAAGAGGACAAATCGTGAAAGGCTGCGCATGGGGGAAATGTCGAGATGGATGAGTTTATCGAATGCACGAATGCAAGCGTCATAGACAGATAAGGTCAACCAATAGAGGCGCCGAGGGGCCCGCCCGCTGAGCGGATCGCGATCGCCTCGGCGGGACGATTCAACCCTGATGTGATTCGTACGTCCGGAGGTTGCGTAGCAACCTCCCTACCCGCACAAACAAAAGACCCCGCCGTAGCGGGGTCTTTTAAGGTAGGGCGTCTTCTCCGAAGGCGCCGTGGGGGACAACCTTACTTACGACGGCGGCGGATGGCAGCGCCGGCAAGAGCAAGGGCACCGAGGATCAAGCCGTAAGTGGACGGTTCAGGGACGGGAGTGCCGATGGTCAGCCTTTGGATGGAACCGCCACCAGCATCGAGCGTCCAGACCCCCGTATTGAAGAGGCTATAATCCTGATCGATTACAAAAGAACCAGAGGCGGGGACTTCGAAGGTGATAAGGTCCCCATTTATGACAGGCAGACCTCCAGCAGCGCCGGGGCCAAAACCAACGCTCAGGACCATGTAGTTGGCGGTGGGCGTCGTGAGGAAAAAGACACCGTCTATCTCGGCGGTCGCCGACGTCCTCGTGTTGGCTAGGAGAATTCCAGTACGACCGACGGTGAATTCATGGGGCGAGGGCAGAACGTCGAACGGCCTGAGGCCGTTCACATCGCCGCCAAAGGAATTCACCCCAGACAAATCCGAGCCACCCACAGGGAAATTTGCGATGGTGCGGGTAAGAGTGCCGGTGAAGGTCCACGAGATGCGGCTGTCGAGGCCTCCATTCTCGGCGCTGATGACCATGTCCCAGACAAAGCTCTGAGCGGAGCCCGAGGCGGCGGCGAGTAGGGCGGTGAGTGCAGAGACCGTGCGCATTTAAAGAGTAAAAATGCGGGGCAGATAAATTCAAGGCGAAATGAAACTTACAAGACGTAGGCGAGGTGCCTAGCTGCTAGGGCCTGCCCGCTGGGCGGGTCGCGGTCGTCCCAGCGGGACAACCTTACTTACGACGGCGGCGGATAGCAGCGCCGGCGAGAGCGAGGCCACCGAGGATTAGGCCGTAAGTGGAGGGTTCAGGGACGGGAGGAATACTGCCGAGCGTCACGGTGGCGGACTGCATAGTGACATCAAAATACTGTCCAGGGGCGGGTTTCATGGTCTGCATGTCCATGAGCACACCCGATCCGAAGCGCAGCTGGGTGAAAATCGCGTCGGCTGCCGGCAGGTAGGAGAAATTCTGATTGGCGGTCGAATAGGTGACGTTGCTGTAGGTGTAGATGAAATCACCAGCCCAGCCGGGCCCGCTGCGCGCGAGACTGAAGGTGGAATTCACGCCGCCAAACAGGTTGTAGTAATTGCCGTCTGCGGTCACGAGGGCGACTATCGGATTGCCGGCTGTATTGCTCGGGTTGGACGTGAACTGGAAGGAGACCGAGGTCAGGTCGGAGATCCTGAAGCCGGGGAGATCGTTGATGGCAAGGTTGCCGGTGAAAAAGCCGGTATCCTGAACTCCCCAATTCGCCGCCTGAGGATAGGTATTGATGTAGGACTGCGGCACCGTCGACCACCCCGCGATGCGATAGGAGCCATCGGTGGTCGTAATATCCCAAGGCTTCGTCACCGGGGAGCCGCCGACGGGGGCCGCCGTGGCATCCAAGGCATGGGAGGATAAATTGGAGGGCTGGAAGGTGGGATCGGACGTGCCGAAGCTGTTGGTGTAGCTATAGCCTTGGCCATGTGAAACGGCGGCTAGAAGAAAAACAGCGAAGGTACTGTTACGCATAAAATTAGTTAAACAAAGCAACTTACAGGCGGGCAAGAAAAAGATGCGCAAACCCAATTGGCGGTTCTAGAAAAACCGCCCTACCCCTTGCGGGCCTGCCAAAAGCGAGGGCGACCGGAGAGGTCGGATTTACCCTGCCCTTCCACGAGTCCAACGCGCGTGGAAATTTCCGCGAGCGCCGCGTGTTGGTCGATGCCGGTTTCAAGCACAACCCACCCACCAGAATTTAAAAAAATAGGCGCGGCTTCAAGAATGCGGCGCAAATCAGCAAGGCCGTTCTCAGGTGCGGCGAGTGCAGCGGTGGGATCAAAGAGGCGTACCTCGGGCTCGGCAGAGGCGACCTCACCATCAGTTAGGTAAGGTGGGTTAGAAATAATAAGATCGTAGCGATCGGTTACAGCACTGAACCAGTCGGACTTAGCAAAGTTCACGCGCTCGCTGAGGCCAGTGAGGGCAGCATTCTCGCGCGCGAGGGTTAAAGCGTCGTCCGAAGCATCGAGTGCCTCAACCTTCCACGCGGGACGTTCATGGGCGATAGCCAGAGCAATCGCACCCGAGCCCGTGCCGAGATCAAGAACGCGAACTGCTTGGTCGGCCGGAAAAAGCGTGAGGGCATGATCCACCAGTTCTTCGGTTTCATGACGTGGAATAAGCGCCCGGCGATCTGACTTAAGAGTGAGATTTCGAAACTGCACCGTACCTAAAATATGCTGTAAGGGCTCGCGTGCCGCGCGACGCACGGTGGCATCACGCAAGCGGGTAATCTCATCAGCATTTAACAAACGCTCAAACTGTAGATAAAGCTCAAGGCGCTTCATACCGAGGACACCCGCGAAGAGGTGTTCCACTTCGGCCTTAGGTTTAGCTAAACCCTTACGACCAAGAAATTCTTCCGCTTTTTTGAGCGTCTCAAGTAGCGTTTGCATAGTTCAGCGGGCGGCGGCGCGACGTAAGCGATCGTTAAGTGCAACTCCAACACCTGTAGGTTCAGCGAGTTCAACCAAGATGGCCTCGTAGCCGCGACGGTCGAGCTTACGGAGTATGGCAAAAAGCGCGTGAGCGGCTTCGACAAGATCGCCCGACTCTGAAAGATAAAAGGTGTCGATTCCTGCAGGCAAAGATTTGCGCCGCGACTGAAGCAGTAGCGCCGTATGAGCCGGAGGAATGACCGGTGCTGTACCCCGCGCAAAAAGATGAAGGGGGGTGAGCGGGCTGTAGTGGCGAGCCAACATACCGGGTGCTAGTTGCGCTTCGTTCGTTTCAGCGGCACGCGTGACGACTTCTACAGGTATACCGAGCGCAGCCTCGAGTGCCTCGCGTGCGATGGGTCCGGGTCGGAGTAAGCGAGCCTGGGTGGTGTCGGAAAGGTCAAGAATAGTGGACTCAATACCATGCACGCAGGCACCACCATCCACCATCCAGGGGCAACGCTCCCCGAGTGAATCACGTACATGCGATACGAGGGTTGGGCTGATATAACCAAAAGGGTTAGCACTCGGAGCTGCCAAAGGGCCAACGAGTTCGAGAATTTTTCTAAAAACAGGGTGGGCAGGAATACGTACCGCCACGGTTTCCTGCCCAGCTGTTACTAAATCGGGAACCGACGGTAGACGCTTAAGAATGACGGTTAAAGGACCAGGCCAAAAGGCATTCAATCGATCAAGGCGGACATCTGTCTTAGCGACGCGCTCAAGTTGGGCGCGGTCACTGACATGGACAATTAACGGGTCGAGTAAAGGGCGGCCCTTGGCGGCAAAGACTTTAGCTAAAGCTGCAGGATTAAAAGCATCTGCAGCCAAACCATAGACGGTTTCGGTAGGGAGGGCGACAATCTCACCAGCACGAAGCAAGGCGGCAGCACGCTCGAGGTCCGAACTCGAAGCAGAAAGAATGGGCGGTAGGTCAGCCACGTGAAAAGTAAGCCGTGGGGCGCAAGTAAGCGCAAGGCAGGGAAAAACCTAGGCAAAAAGACAGGGACAACAAAAAGGCCCGCTGAAGCGGGCCTTTTAACTTAGTAAGCCGCAGCTTACTGCATCGAAAGCATCGAGCGACCGCGCTTGATGGACTTCGAAACGTGGCGCTGTTGACGAGCGTTGAGGCCGGTCAACTTGCGGGGCAGGATTTTACCCGTCTCGGTGACGTAACGGGCGAGGGCCTCGGGATCGGTGAAATCGAAATCGAGGGGATTTTTGGAGCGGTTAGGCTTACTGTCGGTGCTCATGGGAGGGTTTGAAATGGGGATTCCTGGGGGCTGAGGCAAGAGGAAAGGAGGGTCTCACGAGGGGCCGGGGCATAAACGAGGCAAAACCCCTAAATGAAAGGGCCTGAGGGGATAAAACCCCATAAACCCCGATTAATACGCCTTAGCCATGACTACGCGGCGGGCACTGGGCTCACCGGTCACCACACATTTACCAGGCTCAGCTTTCGCATGAAGCGGAATACAGCGAATGGTAACCTTGAGCTCTTCCTTGAGACGTTTCTCGACTTCAGCCGAACCATTCCAGTGGCAAAGAGCAAAGCCGCCGTGAATTTCAGGCCGCTCGGCATGACTCGCTGCGAAGTAAGCCTTCAACTCGTCAAAGGTGTCGATGACCTTAGTGTGAGTAGCCTGGAAGGCACGAGCCCGCGCCAGCAAGTTGTCTTGAATGGTCTGTAGGCGAGCGGCGATACCGCTAACTAATTCGGCACGAGGCACCAGCGTTTTTTCTCCGGTGTCGCGGCGAGCAACCATCGCGGAATCGGCGGCCATATCACGTGGACCTACTTCAATGCGCAGCGGCACACCCTTCTTAATCCAATTCCAAGTTTTTTCACCGCCGCGGAGATCGCGGTCGTCAATGGTTACCGTAACGGGACGGCCATGGAAGGTTTGAGTAAGGAGCTCTTTCTGTAACGATTTACAATAGGCGAGAACTTCGGATCGGCCTGCATCATCGCGATAAATCGGAATAATCACCGCATGCTGAGGGGCGAGACGGGGCGGAACGACTAAACCATCATCGTCGGCATGCGTCATAATCATGCCACCAATCAAACGCGTAGAGACACCCCACGAAGTTGTGTGCGCATACTGCAAGGTGCCGCCTTCATCTTGGAAGCGAATGTTGCACGACTTAGAGAAGTTTTGCCCTAGATAATGCGAGGTTCCCGCCTGTAACGCCTTGCGGTCTTGCATCATGGCTTCGATACAGAAGGTCTCGACCGCACCTGGGAAGCGTTCCCCCTCGGTCTTGGTGCCTTGAATCACAGGCATCGCCATATGATTTTCAGCAAAGTCTGCGTAAACCTCGAGCATGCGAACCGTCTCTTCCATCGCCTCTTTTTCGGTAGCATGGACGGTATGACCTTCTTGCCAGAGAAATTCAGCGGTACGTAAGAAAAGTCGCGTACGCATTTCCCAGCGCACCACATTAGCCCACTGATTAATGAGGATGGGTAGATCGCGATACGACTGCACCCACTTGGAATAAGTTTCGCCGATAATCGTTTCTGAGGTGGGTCGAACAATCAGCGGCTCTTCAAGCGGGCCGGCGGGAACGAGTTTACCATCTGGCCCGGCTTCGAGTCGCGAATGCGTTACCACCGCACACTCCTTTGCAAAACCTTCAACGTGCTGAGCTTCCTTCTGCAGGTAGCTCATAGGAATAAAAAGCGGGAAGTAGGCATTCACGTGACCAGTGGCCTTAAACTTAACATCGAGGTCGCGCTGAATGTTTTCCCAGAGCGCATAGCCCCAAGGCTTAATCACCATGCAACCGCGCACAGGACTATTCTCCGCGAGGTCGGCGGCCTTGATGACCTGCAAGTACCATTCAGGGTAGTCCTCAGCACGCGTAGGCGTGATGGCGGTTTTGGGCTTAGCAGGAGGTTGCGACATAGAGGCGGCGGAATGAAAAGAAAAGGCGAGTCGAGGGCGGGTGACAATAGCAGGGTTAAAAGAAACCCGCCCAACCCTATTCAGGCTTAAATCGAGCGCGCGACCCGGTTTAGCGACTCCAGTCGGCTGCTCCTTGACGCGTAGCCCGGAAGAATTTTACCGATAAAACTATAGCGGCGAAAGCGAGGCTTAAGGCTAAGGCGATCCATATGCCTACCGCGCCAAGCCCAAGCGGGAAGGCCAAAACGAGCGCAAGGGGTAGCGCGATACCCCAGTAAGCTAGAGCTGCAGCCCACGAAGCCCAGGCGGCATAGTTAATCGAACGTAACAGATGCGCAGCCACAACCTGTAGAGCATCAAAGGGCGCCCAGAGTGCCGCGGCGATTAAAAGTGCTGCGGCCAATACTCCGGTGGGCGTTCCTGCGACAGCATACAGGGCGAGCAAGGGCTCGCGCAGGAGCACAAGGCCCAGCCCGTAAGCTGCCATACATACGCCCGCGATTAAGAGCGCACCGAGTCCGATGGCGCGGGCCGCAACGCGATCATTGGCCCCGCGCGCTTCACCGACGCGAATGCCTGCGCCAATACCTAAACCTAAGGGCAACATAAAGGCAGCCGACGCAGTGCTCACCGCAACTTGGTGCGCCGCCTGTGCGGTGGGTGATATCCAACCCGCCATAATGGGCACTAAGGCAAAGATACCGACTTCGCTTAAACTATGAAGGCCAGCAGGTATACCGGTCTTGAGCAGACGACGGAAAACCTCACGTGTGTAACCTAAAGCCCAGCAAGGTTTACCTCGACCCGGCGTGAACCAAAGGCCGGCCAACATAATGATACGTGAGAACAAGGTAGCCCACGCTGCACCTGCAATGCCGAGAGCAGGACATCCCCAATTGCCATACATCATGACCCAATTCAGTAAAACGTTCGCCAGTAGACCAACGCTAAGCCAAGTCAGGGAAATCCAAGGCTGGTGTTGGCTATCGCGATGAGAGCGCAGGGCATGAAAGAGTAATCCAGGCACCATCGCCCAAGCCATAATCACATAATAATCGTGCGCTGCCTCTGCCACCTCAGGAGCCGAGCCGAGCATCGGCAACAAAGAAGCAAGAGCGTGCGTAGCTGCGGCCAGAACCACCCCTAAGCCTAAAGCTAGGGTCATCCCGTGCCTTAGTATGGTTGAAGATGAGCCCGCGATGCCGGCGCCATTATCTTGCGATTGATAAACACTGATGGCTCCCACCACACCGATACCAAAGACGTAGGGAATATAGTTGAGGTTTCCTGCGAGCGCACTGCTCGCGAGGGCCGTCTCACCGAGACGAGCCGCCATCACCACATCGGTGACAAACATGAGCCCGTAGCCCACCATCCCTAACATAATCGGAACCGAAAGACGCAGCGTGGGAGGAAGCTCGCTCCGAATACGAGCCCAAGAGATGGACGAACTCATAGCGAAAGAATGACGGCATCTTCAGGCTCAATCCAAGCGACTAAAGGCAAGGCGGTGTTGAGACGCTGGCGGGCATTGGCTTCAGTAATATGCAAGACTGTGCCCTGCTCGGTAACAAAACGGTGGCGGGTGAGTTCGCCTTCAAAGCGTGATTCAGTGATCTTACCTCTCCAGGCATTTTCTTCAGGGCCTTGCGACTCGAGACGTAACGCTTCTGGGCGAAGACACAGCATCACTTGACTACCTTCAGCGGGTGGTTGCGAGGGTTGGGCCAAGGCCGCACTCACTTCGCCAAGCGCGCAGCGAACCACGCCCTCCCCTGCAGCTTGTCTTACGAGCGTGGCGGGCAACAAATTAGCCTGACCAAGGAAAAGAGCCGTCCAACTATCTACCGGCCGGCGATAGCAATCTAACGGGCTGCCCGTTTGTATGAGTCGACCTTGCTTGAGAATAGCCAAGCGGTCAGCCCAAGCCATAGCTTGTGGCAAATCCTGCGTAACCCAAACGGTCGTGATACCTTGAGCGCGAAGGTAAGGACGAAGTTGAGCCCATAACCCTGCACGTGCGAGTGAGTCGAGTTGTGAAAACGGCTCATCGAGTAACAGCAAGCTAGGCTTGGTCGTTAGGGCACGAGCAAGTGCCACGCGCTGCTGCATACCGCCGGAAAGTTCAGCTAAAGGTCGCTGAGCGACTTCCGATGCACCTAATAACTCCAGTAAAGATCTCGCATGCGAGCGCACCTCAGGCGTGGAAGATGATGCCAATAAAGATTCCTCGACGGTTAACTGCGGGAAGGTAGGCAGTGTGGGACTTACCAAGGCCACGGAGCGATCCCGCAAAGGTAGGCTGGTGATATCGCGCTCGGCTAAATGCATCTTGCCGCCGTCTACCGGCTGCAATCCTGCGAGTAATTTAAGTAGGGTAGATTTGCCGGCACCCGAGGGGCCAAGTACGGCGAGGAGCTCGCCTGCTGCCGCCTCAAGATAGAGTCCTGCGAGTGCGTCCGTTGAGCCGAAGCGACGGCGAAGATTGCTGATACGGAGTTGGGCCACCAACGTGAGAGACGACGGACTTGCCCGAAAGGCAAGCCGAGGACTTCAGCGAGCAGGAATACCTGCAGTTACTTTAGGAGGGGTCGTACCAGCGGCGGTGGCAGGAGGCAACTGACCAGCCCATTCTGCGGCAATCCGTAAAGCCTCGCGCAAGGGGATATCAACCTCAGGCCAAGTTTCGTCGGCAAACGAGAGGCGTTGGCGCGAGAGTCGCTTAGATGCTTTTTGCCACTCAGGGTCGGTGGCCTTCTCCTCTTTTAGTGCGGCTTCAAGTTTGATATCTTGAGCGGCGAAGTCGGTTTTATTTAAAACCTCGAGTTGCTGGCGCACATGATCACGGAAGGCGAGGTCGGCCACACGTTCGTCGCGGCGCGAAGCTAAAGCCAAGGGAACTTCTTTACGATTAAAGCGCGTCTTAACCCATTCAAGGATACGAGCATGGACAGTAAACTCAGGGAGCTCAGCTTGGCGACGGCGACTCGATTCAGCTAGGCCTTTAACTAAAGCAGGGCTGATTGGAGCGCGAAGCCAAGCCCCCGTATCAGGTTGGCTAAACAGGGGCGCAACCGCGTCCCAGGGCAGAGGGTTATCGAGATCAGATTCCGCAACCGGGAGAACTGAGAAAACGGAGGGAACGAAAATATCGGCGGGAACGCCTTTTAACTGAATCGAAGAACCGCTCGGGCCGTACCACTTTTGAATGGTAACTTTTACGCCGGACTTAAGCGTCCGATCAATACGGGCAAGTTCGAGAATGTTTTGTACCGTACCCTTACCGTGCGTGGTAGGGTCGCCGACAATGAGGGCGCGTTGATGATCGCGTAAGGCGCCAGCAACAATTTCAGAGGCCGAAGCTGAAGCCTTCGAAGTTAAAACCATGAGAGGGCCATCCCATGCCACCTTACCGCCATCATCATCACGGAAAGTTTCTGCCCTTCCATTACTGTCGCGAATTTGCACCACGGGGCCTCCAGGAATAAAAAGCCCGGTGACGCCAATCGCTTCACCCAATAGACCGCCCCCGTTGCGACGGAGGTCAAGAATGAGGGCCTGCATGCCCAGGGCGCGCAACTTAACTATCAATTCTTCCACATCGTTGGTGGGCGTGGCCTTATCTTTGCCCTCAGCACCATAGAATGCAGGCAGATCAATCACGCCGATAGCGATGGTACGACTGCCATAAGGGACCTCCATGAGGCGAGCGGAGGCGAGTTGACCGATAAGTTTAATGGGGGCGCGCTTGAGGGTGATCTCTTTACGCGGGCCACCACCTACAGGCTCTAAGACGAGACGAATCGATGTCCCATCTTTACCACGAATGCGTGAGATGGCCTTGTTGAGACGCATGCCGACAATGTCTTCGAGGGGGCCTTGCGTGCCCTGCCCGACCAAGATAATCCGGTCGCCGCTTTTTGCCCGACCATCCAGAGCCAGCGGGCCGCCGGGCATGACTTCCTTAATGGTGCAGTAGCCATCTTCATCAGCCAGCGTCGCGCCGATACCAACCAACGAATTGCGCATTTGGATTTCGAACTCTTCCAAGGACTGACGACTAAAGAAGGAAGAATGGGGATCATACTGAGCCGCAACTGCGTTAAGGAAAAATTCTTGGATTTCGTGCGGCTCGTAAGCGAGGTAGCCGGCTACTTTTTCATAGCGTTTAGCGAGTCGCGTACGGGCTTCAGCGATGCGGGCCTCAGTTAAATTAAGCGATTCAGCCTTTGAGGGGCTGGTCTCGGCCCGGGGCGTTTCACCACCAAAATCTTTGTCTTCCCCTAAGGCTTCAGAAAGTAAATCAAGTTGCACGCGCTGACGCCAAAGGCTCTCAGACTCAGCAGCATCTTTAGGCCAAGCTGCTTTGCGGCGATCGGTCTGAAAGGTTCCCTGGCGGTTAAGGTCAAAGGCGGGGTCCTTAACTAACTTAAGCGCATAGGCTGTCCGCTCGGTGACACGGACTTGGAAGCGCGCGTAAATTTCAAAAGCTGGGGTGAGGTTGCCGCGTTGAAGATAGAGATCGAGTGAGCCTTCGTAGCGATCACGAAACTCGGCCAGGTCTTCAGCGGTTAGGTAAAGTTTAGCCCGATCAAGGCTCTCAATGTAGGTTTCTATGATGGCACCGTAATCCAACGAGTCCGCGGGTTTCTTACTTATATGAAGACGCTCGAGGAGCGCGGTAAGGGCCGTCGACTCCTTGGCCATTGAGGGCTGGGTCGTAAAGCGCGCATCTTGCGCACCAGCGAAGGCGGCAAGCAGGATGAGGGATAGGGCAAAGCGCATGGTACAGAAATTAGCGGAGCCGCTGGCTTAATTCGTCCAATCGTTGACGTTCGTGAGGCGAAAGAGCCCCAAAGCCTTGGGCAGAAATTTTATCGAGTAAGGCATCGAGTTCGGCCCGAGGTGAAAGACTAGGAGAAGCCGCCTCAGGAGCAACACTCGAGGCTCGGGCATGGGCAACCACGGGTGAGCGTTTCTCGACCACTAAAACTCGGAGTTGTGGCGTGGGATTGCGCTCCAGTCGGCGGTTATTCCAAGCTAACAACCACCCCATAATCAAACCGCCGAGGTGAGCGGAATGGGCAATAGGCGACTCCCAAGCGGGGCGCCAGGTCGACCAATTGTGTTGCGAGGGGAGTTCGCTAAAAATCCAACCGGCAGCAGCGAAAACCCAAATGAAGGCGAGGAGCCAGCGGACGCGTAGGGTAACGGGTAAGAAGAAGAAGAGGAGCAAGGTGACGGACTCATCTTCCCGTCCATCTAAACCCACCACCATAACCGTCATGACCGCAGCGGAGGCGCCAACGAGTAGGCCACCCGGAGATCCTAATCCGGTGAGATACCATGCGAGAGCGCCGACGAGGGTGCCAAGGAGGAGGCTGCGGATAAGGGCGGCGCGTCCATGCGTGCCTTCAACCAGCGGCCCTACCCACCAAAGCAGCAGGCCATTCCCGAGCAGATGCCAAAAGCCATCATGACAGAGCGCATAAGTCAGCCATTGCCAAAATTGCGGGGCGGCAGACGACAATGGTACCCAATCGAGGAAGGCAGTTTTACTAGATTCAGCAACTAACTGCAGAATAAAAACACCGACCAACAAACCTAAGACGAGATGGGTTACCGGAGGGGAACTCCCCTCAGGGCCCCCGCGCATGTAGGTGCGGTCGGCGAGGCCCATTAGATTTTTAGATTTTGGTCACGATGCCATCCGCCAAACCATAATCAATGGCTTCTTGGGCCGTCATGTAGAAATCGCGGTCGGTGTCTTTCTCAACTTTGGCCAGAGGCTGACCCGAGGCTTGGGCGAGAATGGCGTTAAGTTCACGGCGCATCCGCTCCATCTCTTGGGCTTGAATGTGAATGTCGACCGCGGGCGCAACAATTCGGCCCATGATTAAGGGCTGGTGGATCATCACTTGCGCATGCGGGAAAAGAAGGCGGTGGCCCTTTTGCTTAGGGGCTTGGAGGAGAATTGACCCCATCGAAGCGGCCATCCCGCAAACCACGACCTTCACAGGTGAAGTAATGAGGCGGATGGTGTCGTAGATCGCCATGCCGGCGGTGATTGAGCCCCCAGGGGTGTTGATATAAAAAGTGATGGGTTCACCTGGAGCTACCGCTTCAAGGTAAAGCAAGCGCTCGGTGATGTCGCGCGCGGAGCTATCTTCGACTGCACCCCAAAGCGAAAGCTTACGCTGTTCGAGGAACTTGCGCTGAATCAGGGCAGCGACGGGGGTGCCATTCGCTTTTGCAGCCTCAGCTTTTTCAGGAGTTTCTTCTTCGTCGTCGTGAGCCATGGGAAGGTAAGAGATTGGGAGAGATAGCGGCGGAGGCAAGCGGCGGATGAGCCCTAAACAAAAGAGCCCCGAAATTCGGGGCTCTAAATGCGGGATTAAGCTTTAGCGGGTGGCCGGAGAGTCGGGCCCGCCGTCGCTATGAGCCCAGAGGCGCTTAATAACCACGAGCAGAACCGCACCGCTAACCACCAGAACCGCAAGGCTAGCCCAAGCTAGGGGTGCACGGGTAGAGTCACCTACGGCGTAGAGGAAGTTGCCCAGAGCAAAGAGACCCGACCAGATAACAATCACGCCTGAAAACCAGCCGGTGAAAGCGAGGCCAGAGTGATTCGTATCGCGGGTTTCTTCTTCGGTAATACCCGCTTCGGCACGGAGCGCGGTCCAACCCGGACCCGCTGGCTTAACTTTGCGAACAAAGTTTAGGAGCGTTGCGCGGTCGGTTTGCGGTCCAACATAAGCCACTAATACCCAAGCAAAGGTGGTTAAACCTACTTGCCATAAAACCACGGTGGCAAAATCGGTGGCGATACCGAGACCATAACTGGTATTTAACCAAACCAAGAAAGGCTTCATGCCCACTGAAGTAACGAGTGAAACCGCCATGGCCGTGACCTCACACCAAGCCGAAACACGCCACCAGAACCAACGGGCCAAGTAGAGCATACCCGTACCGGCACCAATCGAGATTAGTACCTGAAAGGCCTGCTGAGCCGACGTCATGTAGAAACTCAGCAAGGCAGCGAAGACGAAAATCAGGACCGTGCAGGCACGGCCGGCATTGACGTAATGTTTTTCGGTACCGTCTTTAACCATGAAACGACGGTAGAAATCGTGCACGAGGTAGGAGGCTCCCCAGTTTAAGTGGGTAAGAATAGTGGACGAGGTCGCCGCAATCAGACCCGCAATCATTAATCCGAAGAAACCTGAAGGCAGGAACTTCATCATCGCTGCGTAAGCCGAGTCGTGACCGATTAATTTAGGATCGGCGTGAGGGAAGGCAGCCTGAATGGAAGCTAAGTCAGGGAAGATAAGGATGGAGCAGAGGGCGCTGATAATCCAGGGCCAAGGACGGAACACGTAGTGCGCGAGGTTGAAGAACAGCGTACCACCCAAGGAGTCGCGCTCGGACTTAGAAGCCAACATACGCTGCGCAATATACGAACCTCCGCCGGGCTCGGCACCAGGATACCAATTTGCCCACCAACTAATGGCAATCGGGAGGATGAAAATCATCAGGGCCAGTTCCGACATGGCAAAATTAGGTAATAAATCGAGGATGGGCTGACCCTTACCATCGATAGTTGAGACGACTGGGACATTAATCTCACCAACTTTTTGATCAACGACCTGTAGGGTAGAAAGTTTCTCAACCAAGATTTGCAAACCCACCCAAGCACTGTCGGTTTGAGCAAACTTCTGCGCCACCGCTACCAGCGCAAACCACGCTGCGGCAAATACCGCGGTCATCATAATAAAGAATTGAATCGTATCGATAATGATAACCCCCCAGAGGCCTGAGTGGGCAGCGAACACTACATTTAGGCCACCGATAGCTAAAATGGTGTAGAGGGGATCGAAACCAAAGAGAATGTTGGCAATCTTACAGGCCGCGAGCGTCACCATGCCCATGATGAAGCAATTAAAGAAGAGACCTAAATAAACCGCCCGGAAACCTCGTACCACCGAGGCAGCTTGGCCAGAGTAACGGTGCTCGTAGAACTCAAGGTCGGTCATGACCCCCGAGCGACGCCACAGACGAGCGAAGAAAAAGACTGTGGCAATACCCGTGAGGGCAAAAGCCCACCACTGCCAGTTACCCGCCACGCCGTAACGGCGAACTTGTTCGGTTACCCAATTAGGTGTGTCAGCCGAAAAGGTCGTCGCTACCATGGATAAGCCTGCCAACCACCAAGGCACCGAACGTCCAGAGGCAAAGAACTCTGCCGTACTTGAGCCAGAGCGCTTACCTACAAATAAGGCTGGGATGAAGCAGACTAGAATTGAGCCAATGATAATGGCCCAGTCGAGGAATGTGAGTTCGGGCATAGGGGTAGGAGAAGCGAAACTGTTGCGGCAAGATAGGCAACGGGAAATGAACCCCAAACCCCTGCCCTTCAAGCCACCGCCCTCCTTTCATCTGAAGGCTTTCTTCTGAAGCCTATCCCCTTATCTCCCGGTCTGATAAACCCCTTGAGGATCGTAAATCCAATAGGCGTCGAAGGGATTCGTGAGCAGAGGAAGTTCGTAGTAAGCTTTTCCTTGAGCATCCACTTTGAGCTCAACCCCAAAGGCGGAAGCAGGGCGTGCAGGCTGGGGTTGAGGCTGGGCTGAAGTCGAACGCGCAGGAAGCACATCGAGCACAGATGTTTCTTCAATGCGGTTCACCACCACATCAACCCACTTGAGTTCCTTAGCGCGGTCACCAAAGGCCTGCCAGTCGCCCGTCGAATCATTGGCGTACATTTGCTTGATAAACTCCTCGAGACTGATGCCCATTTTTTGCGCAACTGGGGTAGCGAGGCGTTCGAACCAGCGCTGCACAAAGGCCAGTTGTTCTTTGAGTACTGTCATGTTCGAGCGGTTAAAAGCCGTGCTTGCTTGGTGGTGCAGAAGAATGGTGTTAGGGTAGCAATACGAGCGCTCCGCCAGGGTGGTAATAACCGCCGCCATCGAAGCCGCGAACCCCTTGACCACCACGTAGACCGGCGCCTTAGAGGACGCCATGGCCTTTTGAATTTGATAGCCTGCGGCGATTGAACCGCCTGGGGAATTATCGATGACAATAAAGATGGGGAATTCGGACGATTGATTGTTGAAGAAGGCAATGCGTTGGCAGACGAAATCCGAAAGCTGATCCGTAACGGGACCGTTCAAGGGAATGCGGCGGTCGCTAATAACTAAGGTGCCGTCGACTAAAGGGTCTTTAAGATAACGGGGCTGCGCATTCGGCGCAACTTTACGAGCCTCCTCTTCTTTTTGATAACGAGCGAGGTCGCCATTGATACGTGCTAAGGCGTTGGCGGATTCGAGCTGGAGTTGCTTCGCCTCAATTTCGAGTTCGCGGATGCGATTATTTCTTTCAGATAAACGTGCATTAGCCCGCGCTGCTTCGAGAGCCGCCGCACGTTCGAGCCGAGCCTTTTCATCTTCGGCTTCGGCTGCCGCTGCGGTGGCGCGTGCTGTACGCAGCGCCTTCTCGGCATTGAGTTTAGCGGTCTCAGTTGTAACTTCGGCTAAAGCTTCGTTGCGTTTAGCTTCGGCGAGGGCGAGCTCAGCTTGGATACGGGCTGCTTCAACTTTTAAGCGTTCGGTTTCCTTTTGCATGGCGCGCAACTCAGGCGCGACCTCGGGGGCAGCGGGCGCGGCAGCGGGCGCGGCAGCGGGCGCCGTCGGCGTTGCGGGCGTTGCGGGCGCTTGTTGAGCTGTAACCGGCGTTACTAAGAAGGCAGCAAGGGCGAGGAGGCGGAGGGTGGGGTTCATCGGGTAAGTGTAGGGTTAGGATTATAAATTAGCCAAGCATCACCCGGAAGCGCGGGTGGGAGAATTTCTTGGGAAGGACGAGTTGGAGGCGGGGTGGCGGCAACGCGCGCGGGTTGAGTCGCTGATACGAGCTCGGTGATGCCTTCCTCTTGAATGCGCTCGGCAACTTCCGTCGCCCAGCGCAGCTCGACGGCTTCTTGGCCAGAAACGCGCCAATCGCCCGTCACACTCGAAGCATACATGCGGGCAACAAAAGCCTCGAGCGTCAGACCCATTTTAGCAGCGACCTCGCGATTAATTCGATCACACCAAACTTTGCTCCAATCAAAACGCTCCTGGAGCTGACGTAAATTTCCCTGCATACCAAACGAAGGTTGGTGATGCATCAACCACGCACCGGGGTAGACAAACGAGCGCG